>NZ_JBEKVH010000043.1:0-23977 GCF_049514155.1 Roseiarcus sp.
ATCGCGCTCGGCGACCAGCGCGACCGCGGCGAGCGCCACCGGCCCCAGCGCCGCGGCGAGCGGCGCGTCGGCGAGGCGCCAGCGCCAGCCGTGGCGCGCGCCGTCAGGCGCGAGCCTCGCGGCGGCGAGCCAGCGCGCATGCAGCGCGGCGAGGTCGTCGAGAGCGGCGGGAGGCGGGTTGGCGCGATGGGCGATCGCCGCGGCGACGGCGTGAACGTCTTCGCGCAGGCGGCGCGCTTCGGTGAGCAGCGTCTCGGCGAACGCGGGGTCGGCGGCAAGCCGCGCGCGCAGCTCCGTCGTCGCCGCCGCGTCGAGGGCGCCGGCGTGCTCGAGCCAGTCGGCGACGTGAGCCGGCGCCTGCAGGTGGTCCTGATGGGTCGGAAAACCGCGGCCCGATTCGCTGTTGGCGAAATTGAGCGCGAGGTCGCCGGCGATCAGCGCGACAGCGCCGGCGCGCGAAGGGGGCAGGGGCTGAGGGATAACCACCATAGCCATCGTTACAGGTTAGCGAGGTGACGCCAGCTCTCTGTCTTAACCATTAATAGCTGATTAGGGGGTTAAAATGAAGTGATCCTTCCAGTCGCCCATTGTTTGGCCGGCGCGCCCTGCTGGGCGACGGCGCTGCGGCGGCGTTCGAAAGCGGGTTCGCCAAGAACGTCCTCGCCGCGTTCAAAGCCAAGGGTTTCGAACCGCGAGACCACGCGTTCTCGCGACCGCCGGGGAGAAGTCGGGCGACGGCGCTTACCGCATCTTGCGCAAGGCCTGTGCGGCGCGCGGCGCAAAATAGGTGAGCACGCCATCGGCGCCGGCGCGCTTGAAGCCGACGAGGCTCTCCATCATCGCGCGGTCGGTCTCGATCCAGCCGTTCTGACCCGCCGCCATGATCATCGCGTATTCGCCGCTGACCTGATAGACGAAGGTCGGCGCGCCGAACGTCTCCTTCACCCGACGGACGATGTCGAGATAGGGCATGGCGGGCTTGACCATCACCATGTCGGCGCCCTCGGCGAGGTCGAGTTCGACTTCGCGCAACGCCTCGTCGCTATTGGCCGGATCCATCTGATACGTGCGCTTGTCGCCTTTCAGCGCGCTCGCCGAGCCGACGGCGTCGCGGAACGGCCCGTAGAAAGCGGAAGCGTACTTGGCCGCATAGGCCATGATCTGGACGTCGATGAACCCTTCCGCGTCGAGCGCGGCGCGGATCGCGCCGACGCGTCCGTCCATCATGTCCGACGGGGCGACGACGTCGGCGCCGGCGCGCGCCTGATTGAGCGCCTGGCGGGTCAGCGCCGCCACCGTCTCGTCGTTGAGCACCGTCTCGCCTGACATCAGTCCGTCGTGGCCGTGGCTGGTGTAAGGGTCGAGCGCGACGTCGGTGACGAGCCCGAGGCCAGGAAACTCCTTTTTGACCGCCCGGCAGGCGCGGCAGACCAGGTTGCGCTCGTTGAACGCCTCGCTGCCTTCCTCGTCCTTGAGGCTGCCCTCGGTGTAGGGGAAGAAGGCGATCGCCGGGATGCCGAGCTGGACCGCGCGCTCGGCTTCGCGCAGCGCCTCGTCGACGCTGAGCCGGTCGACGCCCGGCATCGAGGCGACCGGCGCGCGCCGCTTGACCCCGTCGATGAGGAACAGCGGCCAGATCAGGTCCGAGGTCGTCAGGACATGCTCGGCCACCAGCCGCCGAACCCAATCCGCCTTGCGATTGCGGCGCAGCCGATGGGCCAGCTCGAGGCGCGGCGCGGCAGGGGAATGGGCGGCTTTGGCCATGCGGGACAGGCTCCGGTTTGCCGGGCTTATAGGAGCGGCGGCGGGAATTGGCGAGGGATTTCCGCCGCGTCTAGACGCGCACACGGACGTACTCGCCCGGCGCGTCGGCGAGCGGGGCGAGTTTGCCGCCGCCGGGCTTGCGCGCCGGAACCTTGGCCGGCGCTTGCTCGGCCAGCCAGGCGATCCAGTCGGGCCACCACGAACCGGGATATTCCTGCGCCGCCGCCACCCAGGCGTCAAAGTCGCCCTCGGGCGGCCCGCCGATCCAATGTTGGTATTTCGCCGCGCCCGGCGGGTTGACCACGCCGGCGACGTGGCCGGAGCCGGAGAGCACGAATCGCACCGCACCGCCGAGCGCCTTGGCGCCGGTGAAGACCGAGCGCGCCGGCGCGATATGGTCGTCGCGCGCGGCCAGCTCATAGACCGGGATCGTCGCTTTCGACAGGTCGATGCGTCGCCCGCCGATCTTCATCCGGCCTTTGGCGAGGTCGTTCTGCAGGTAGCAATGGCGCAGGTAGAAATGATGGTTGGCGGCGGGCATGCGCGCCGAATCGGCGTTCCAGACCAGCAGGTCGAACGGCATCGGCTCCTTACCCTTGAGATAGTTGTTGACGAAATAGGACCAGATCAGTTCGTCGGGCCGCAGCATATTGAAGGCGTTGGCCATATGCGCGCCTTCGAGGAAGCCGCCGCTCTTCTCCATCTTGCGTTCGATCGCCTTGAGCTGTTCGGCGTCGACGAACACTTTGAGGTCGCCGGCGTCGGTGAAGTCGATCTGCGCCGCCAGCAGCGTCGCGCTGGAAATCCGTTTGTCGCCAGTCGCCGCCATCGCGCCCAAGGCGGTGGCCAGCAGCGTGCCGCCGACGCAATAGCCGATCGCCGCGACGTCGCGTTCGCCGGTCGCCTGCTCGATCGCCTCGATCGCCGCGAACACGCCTTCGCGCATATAGTCCTCGAAGCCCTTCTTGGCGTGGCGCTTGTCGGGATTGACCCACGAGACGACGAACACCGTCAGCCCCTGCGCGACCGCCCAAGCGATGAAGGACTTCTCCGGGTTGAGGTCGAGCACGTAGAACTTGTTGATCCACGGCGGCACGATCAGCAGCGGACGCTTGAACGCCGTCTCGGTCGTCGGCGCGTATTGGATGAGTTCCATGAGGTCGTTGCGATAGACGACCTTGCCCGGCGTCGCGGCGAGGTTGACGCCGAGCGTGAACTTCGACGCGTCGGCATGGCGGATGCGCAAGTTTCCGCGGCCGGCGGCGATGTCCTCGGCCATCATTTTCAGGCCGCGCACCAGATTTTCGCCGCTCTCGGCGAGCGTCGTGCGCAGCAGCTCGGGGTTGGTGGGGACGAAGTTCGACGGCGACAGCGCGCTTGTCAGTTGCCGCAGGTAGAACTGCGCCTTTTGGCGCGTCTCCGGATCGAGCTCGTCGGCGCGCGCGACGAGATCCTTGGCCCAGCGGGTCGTCAGCACATAGGCCTGCTTGAGGAAGTCGAAATAGGGGTTGTCGCGCCATTCGGGATGGTCGAAGCGCTTGTCGCCGGGGTCCGGCGCGGCGACCGGCGCGGCGGCCTCGCCCTGCAGCCGACGCAAGGTCGAGGCCCACAAGTCGAGAAACTGGCGCGACAACGCGGCCTGGGCGGCGAGCGCCCGCTGGGCGTCGGAGAGGTAGTATTCGGCGATCCGGCCGAGCGTCGCCGCCATGCGGGCGACGTCTTCGCCGGGCTGACCGAAATCGCCGTTTTCGAGCGGCCTGAAATAGGCGGCGAGCAGCTTGCCGCCTTCCCCGATCATCTGCGCAAGGTTGCGCGACAGAAGGTTGAAGTCGGGCAGGGGCGCCGCGTCCGCGGCGGCGGGGGCCGGCGCGGCGATCGGCGCCTCGGCAGGCGGCGGCTCAGTCTCGGGGGTCGGCCGCCGCGCGGCGCGCTTGACCGGCGCGGCCGGGCCGACGTTCGCGTTGGCGGCTTTCGCCGGCGAGCGCGCCCGCGAAGTCTTGGCTGAACGAGCGGGAGGCTTCTTGGGCATAGAGTCTCCTTTTGCGCTCCTCTCGCGGCGCGGTCGCGCCGGCAATCCCGTTTCAGACATAATATGCGGGTAGCTTCAAGGAAGGCCATACGCTAGTGCGGAGCCCAACCGTGCGCCGGGGGGCGCGCGGGGGAAGACGGATCGGATAGGTTTGAGCGCGATCTCGACGATTTTCAGTCGCCGGCGAGGCTGGGTTGCGGCCGTGGCGGTCGCGGCGACGGCGTTTGTCGCCTGCGCCGCGCCGGCTCAGGAGCCGACGCCGCCGCAAGACGAATCGCCCTCGCCCTTCCATTCGCTCGCCAAGGGCTTCGGCTTCGCCACCGACGTCGAGCCGCCGCCCGACTTCGTCCGGCAGTCGCGCCCGGCCGAACCGGGGGCGGAGATCCCGGTCTTCACCCCGCCCGACGAGCCGCCTGGCAAGCCCAAGGGCGCCAAGGAGATCGAGGCGATCGGCGGCGACCTCGAATCGATCGCCAAGCGTCACGACGCGCTGCTGGCGACCTTTCCGCCGTCCGCCAAAGCGGCAGCGGCGGCGGCGGCCGAAAAAAAGGCGAAATCGATGCGGAAGCCGGCTGCCGCCGCAGGCGCGCCGCCCCTTTAGGTTTGCCGCGCGGTTTGCGGCGGTGGTAACAGTCTCGGCGCCAGCGCCGCAGCGGCGCCTGGCCGATAGAGGAAAGATCGCGCGATGTCGGAATTCCACCGGGTGCGGCGCCTGCCGCCTTACGTCTTCGAGCAAGTCAACAAGCTCAAGGCCAAGGCCCGCGCCGCCGGCGCCGACATCATCGATCTCGGCATGGGCAACCCCGACCTCGCCGCGCCCAAGCACGTCGTCGACAAGCTGGTTGAGACCGTCGGCAAGCCGCGCACCGACCGCTATTCAGCGTCCAAGGGCATTCCTGGCCTGCGCCGCGCCCAGGCTGGCTATTACGCCCGGCGATTTGACGTGAAGCTCGATCCGGAGACCCAGGTCATCGCCACGCTCGGTTCGAAGGAAGGCTTCGCCAACATGGCGCAGGCGATCACCGCGCCAGGCGACGTGGTGCTGACGCCGAACCCGTCCTATCCGATCCACGCCTTCGGCTTCCTGATCGCCGGCGGCGTCATCCGTTCGGTGCCGGCCGAGCCGTCGCCGGAATATTTCGTCGCGCTCGAGCGGGCGCTGATCCACTCGACGCCGAAGCCGATTGCGGTGGTGGTGTGCTATCCATCCAACCCGACAGCGATGGTCGCCTCGCTCGACTTCTACAAGGACCTCGTGCTGTTCGCCAAGAAGCACGAGATCTTCATCCTCTCCGATCTCGCCTACGCCGAGGTCTATTTCGACGACAACGATCGGCCGCCGTCGGTGCTGCAGGCGCCCGGCGCCTTCGACGTCGCGGTCGAGTTCACCTCGATGTCGAAGACCTTCTCGATGGCGGGCTGGCGCATGGGCTTTGCGGTCGGCAACGAGCGGCTGATCGCGGCTCTCGGACGCGTCAAGTCCTACCTCGATTACGGCGCCTTCACCCCGATCCAGGTCGCCGCGGCGGCGGCGCTCAACGGCCCCGAGGACTGCATCAGGGAGATGCGCGCGACCTACAAGCGTCGGCGTGACGTGATGGTCGAGAGCTTCGCCGCCGCCGGCTGGCCGATCGAGCCGCCGCGCGCCTCGATGTTCGCCTGGACGCCGGTGCCGGAGAAGTTCCGCCATCTCGGCAGTCTCGAGTTCTCCAAGCTGCTGATCGAGAAGGCCGACGTCGCCGTCTCGCCGGGCATCGGCTTCGGCGAACACGGCGACGACTACGTGCGCCTGGCGCTGGTCGAGAACGAGCAGCGCATCCGCCAGGCGGCGCGCGGGGTCAAACGCTTCTTCGAATCCGCCGACCAGACGCTGCACAATGTGGTGAAGCTGAAGCAGCCGGCGTGAGCGCGGCCCCCGAATGGTTGATGCGCTCCCAGATTCGGTTCGTTACGTCAAGAATGGCGTAAGCGGAAAGTGGTGGAAAGCCGCGAAAGCCTATGGGCAAATCCACGCCGGCTGGCACGATGTACCGGATGACTTACTGCGCACCGCCAATTTGGACGCCATCGAATCTCTAATCCGGTCCCCCCAATTCGGATATGGGACTAAGGGTAGCGCGACTAGGGACATAAATGCCTTACTCACGTTGATCGATCATCCCAGTCGGCATGTCTGGGTCACCTTCCAGGATGGGTGCATGTGGTGGTGCACCGTTTCCGACCAGCTCGAGATAAATTCCGAAAACGCGACCGAGGAGCGCGGCCATTTCTGGCTGAGCTGTGTTTTGCCGTGGAGTGATCGCTCGCTTGGACGCCTGCGGCACTTAGTGACTAGTGAGCTGCCAGGCAATGTCGCGATGTTGGAGGGGTTCAGAGGAACTGTTTGTGAGCCAGGGGCCTCGAAACAAATTCTCCGTATCATTCGAAATGAAACGGATGCCGATGTCGCGGCCACTAATCGTGCGCGACAGTCGTACGTTGACGCGGTCGCAAAACTGGTCGCGCACCTGGGCGCCAAGGACTTTGAGGTACTGGTCGACCTAATCCTGATGCGTACTGGCTGGGCTCGACTGGCGAAGTTGGGTGGCGTGACAGAAGGCATCGACATCGAAGTTGAGAACGCCGCCGCGGGAGAAATTGCGTTCGTCCAAGTCAAGAGCTCCGCGGGTCAAAAAGTGCTTAATGACTACGTGGCACGGTTCAATGAACGGCGCGGCCATTACCAGAAAATGATTTTCGCGGTACACTCGCCACAAGAGGACCTCGCGCCGCCAATCAGCGAATCGGTTCAGATTTGGACAGGCAAAAAGATTGCCGAACTCGTCGTGCGGTTGGGGTTAGGCGAGTGGGTGGCGAAGCGCTTTTGAGCCAAACATCGCGAAAGCGCGCGGTGCATCCTCGCTTCACGTGAGGTCGAGTTCATTGAGGCGTAGCGCGAATTCCTGCGGCGCGAAGCTTGGCGTCAGCAATTCCTCAGCGGCGAGATCCGCCGTGGTCTCATATCCGTCTGAAGCCGGGTCGCGATGGACGCGCGCGGTGAGCCGCACGGCGTCGATCACCCAGAGTTCGCGCACGCCGAAGCTCGCGTAGAGCGCCGCCTTGCGGCCCATATCGTAGCGCAACGAGGAATCGGCGATCTCGACGACCAGCGGAACGCCCGGCCCCGAGAGGCCTTTCAGTCCGGTCGAGCGAGAATAGATGACGACGTCTGGTTCGAGATAGGTGTCCTCGCCGAGCCGAAACGTCGTCGCCGGGACGACACTGCAATCGTTTGGCGGCAACCGATACCATCGATCGAGGAGTGCGGTCTTGATCGCCTCATGCTCGTAGCCCTTCGGCGACATCGGAACCAGTTCGCCTCCGATCAGTTCGAGCCGCTCGTCCTGGACAATAATTTCCGCCTCCTCCATCGCCTCGACCTCGGCGACGGTGAAGCGGCGGCGCGGCAAGCCTTCGGCTGCGCTGGTGACGCGGGAAGCGAAGGTTTTCATGGAATTCGGCCTCCCTTCGCGCAGCGCGCCGCCGCGACATCAACGGACCAAAAGGCTATCATATCGTTTGCGGCGCGTCGCTGCCGTCGCCACATCGTGGACTTGTCAATGCCGCGCGCCGTCGACCATCTCGTCGTCGCCGCCCACGACCTGGACGCGCAAGCGGCGCTTTACCGCCGCCTCGGCTTCCAGGTCGGCGCGCGCAACCGCCATTCCTGGGGCACCGAGAACCACGTCGTCCAGTTCGACGGCGCGTTCCTCGAACTGATCGGCCTCGGCGACGAATTCGCCGCGCCGCATTCGAGCGAAGCGGTCTATCCCTTCGCCGGCTTCCTCGCCGGATATCTCGGCCGGCGCGAGGGGCTGGCGATGATCGTGATGCGCTCCGCCGATGCGGAGGCCGACCGGCGCGGCTTCGAGGCGGCGGGGATCGGCGGCTTCGCCCGCTTCGACTTCGCCCGCAAGGGGCGGCGGCCCGACGGGCGCGAGGTCGAGGTCGCGTTTTCGCTCGCTTTCGCCGCCAGCCCGGCGCTGCCCGAGACCGGCTTCTTCGTCTGCCAGCAGCATTTTCCCGAGAACTTCTGGAGCCGCGCCGCCCAGGTCCATCCCAACGGCGCGCTCGGGGTCGCCGGGCTGACGCTGGTGTGCGACGAGCCCGACCTGGCTCGGCGGTTCCTCGCCGTCTTCCTCGCTGCGCCGGCGCAAACGATCCCCGGCGGCGTCGCCTTCGTCGCCGACGGAACGCGGGTCGAATGCGTCACGCCTGAGACCTATGCCGCGCTCTACGGCGCGCCGGCGGCAGGGTCGGGCCTGGCGGCGCTGCGCATCGCGGTCGCCGACCTCGACACGACGGCGAAGCGGCTCGACGAGGCCGGCGTCGGGTTTGCGCGCCGAGAGCGGGAGCTGGCAGTGAGCCCCGCGATTGCGATGGGCGCCGCAATCGTCTTCTGCGCGGCCTGATCGCGCGACTCGAGCGCGGCGGATCAGACGTTGGCGAGACGCGAGCCGACCGGCCGCGTCGGCGTCGCCGGGGATGCGCCGACGCGCGAAACGCGCGCGATCCGCTCGGCGGCCGCCAGCCCGTAGATGCACGAGACCATCAGGAACATGTGCCGCCAATGGTTGGTGTCGATCTGGAAGCCCTGAAGCAATTGCGGGAACAGCGCCGACCAGACCGCAATGACTTCCGCCTGCCGCGGCGAGCGACGGAAGCAGAGCGTCCATCCGAGCCACATCGTGACCGCGAAGAAGGCGGTGAAGGCAAGGCCGCCGGTCCAGCCGAACGATCCGAAGGCGCTGATGAAGACCTGGTGCGGGTCTTGCGGGAAGATGTGGGCGAAGCGTTGCGGCCCGAATCCGAACGGCAATTCGAGCAGCATCGGAATCGAGCGTAGCTGATTGCCGAACCGCCCTTGTTCGCCGCTGTCGTAGTCCTGTTCGAGCGAGGCGCGCTCCAAAGCCAGGTCGCGCACCGAGGGAACGGCGAGCACGACGACGACGATCGCCAGCAGCAGGCCGATTCCGAGCGCCGCAACCATCATTGTGCGGGCGCGCAGGCGGGGCGTCTCCGCGGCGCAGAAGGTCAGCCCGAGCATCAGCGCGATCGACAGCAGGCAGTCGAAGATCGCGCCGCGCGAGAAGCTCAGGAAGACGCCGAGCAGCAGGACGACGAGCTTCGGCGTCGCCGAAAACGGGCTGCTGCGTTTCAACAGCATATCCTGGAACAGCCACACGATCGGCGGCGCCAGAAACGGCCCGAACACGTTGGGGTCCTTGAAGAAGCCCATCGCGCGGGTGTTGTCGTAGAGCGTGAAGTAGGGGCCGGTTCCGGCGATGTCGAAATAGCCGACGATCCCCAGGATGGCGGATACGAGGCCGGCGGCGACGTAACCGCTGCGGATCGTCTCCATGCGGGCGTCAGGCGCCGCAGCGACGATCGCCGCCAGGAAGATCGTCGCCAAACTCATGTAGATCGTGATGAAAATGAAATTGAAGCTCTCTTTCTCGTCGACGAACGGAACGAGGGAGATCAAGCCGCTCGCGTCGTAGACCAGCAGAAAGAAGATCAGCGGCGCGAGCACTTTGTCGAAGCGGACGCCGCCCTTGCCGAAGGCGATGAGCGAGACGAGGAACATGAATTCGTAAGGCGACGGCTCGATCGCGACGAAGCCGCTGACCGCCATGTAGATCCACAGCGTCGAGCGCCGCAGGGTTTCGATTCGCATCATCCGGGCAAGCCTCGCGGCGAGGCGCTCGTCTCGCAGCCCCTTCGAACATGCGCTTGCGCGCCGCCAAAATACGAACGTCGTGGTTAACGAACTCTCACTTTCGCTCATTTCGTTCGCGCTTAAAGCCGACCTTAACGGGAACGCCCTTAAAACCGTCGCCAGCGCGCGGGTTGGAGCTTGATGGTTTTCGCGGTCGCCTTCCTCCTGAATTCGGCCGGCAATTTCGTGCTGGGAATCGTGCTCAGCGCGATTCTGGGTCCGGCGGAATTCGGCCGCTATGCGACCGTGTCTCTCGCCGCGCTGACGCTCGCCGGCGGCACCTTCGATTGGCTGAGAATCTCCACCGTCAGGTTCGCCGGCGACGCCGAACGGCGCGTGCGATACGCGGCAAGTCTGGAGGCCGCCTATCTCGCCATCGCCGTCGCGCTCTATGCGACGGTCGCGATCGCCTGGCTGTGCGGGCTGGATTTCGGCTTTGGGCCGGTCCTGCTTTGGCTGACGCCGCTGTTCACCGTCGCGATCAGTCGGGTCGACTACGCCGCGGCGCAGTTTCGCGCGCGCAACCTGCCGCGCGCCTTCGCGACGATCTTCGCGCTGCGCCAGACGTTCTGCTTTCTCGGCGCGGCGGCGATCGCCTATTCGAGGCGCGACGCGGCGACGACGGTCGCGGCGATGACGATGGCGAACCTCGCCGCGGCGATCGCGGTCGGCGGCGCGTTGCGCGTGCCCGGCGCTCGGCTCGCCGCCGCGCGCGGTCGCGACATCGTCCAGTTTCTCGTTTACGCCAAGCCGATCGTCGCCTCGATGGTCATTTATGCGTTGATCTCGCTGATCAATCGCCAGGTCGCGTTCGAGCGGCTCGGCGCGGCGGAGACCGGCGAATTCTCGCTCGCCTTCGATCTGAGCCAAAGACTGTTCCAGGCGATCTACGCGCTGCCCGAAATCCTCCTGTTCCAATACGCGCTGCAACGGGATCGCCAAGAAGGCCGGGCGGCGGCGGAAGCGCAGATCGCGTCGAACGTCGTGCTGTCGCTGGCGATTCTGCTGCCGGCCGTCGCCGGCTATTTCGCCATGGGGCCGACCTTCGAGGCGCTGGTGGTGCCGACCGCCTATCGCGGCGAATTCGGCCCTATCGCGCTGGCCTTGGCGCCGGGTCTGCTCTGCTACGGCGCGCTCGTGGTCGCCGTGAACCCCGTCTTCCAGCTTGCCGGCAGGACCTGGCCGGTGACGGTGGCGGCCGTGATCGCGCTCTTGACCGATCTCTGCCTGCTCGCCTTCACCGACGCCAACGCGAGCGTCGTATCGCTCGCGCAAGCCTATTCGCTCAGCCTCGTCGTCGCGGCGGTGGTTTCGACCGTCGTCGCCTTCCGGCGTCCGGCGATGCGGCCCAATCTGCGCGACCTCGCGATCGTGATCGCCGCCGTCGTCGCGATGGTCGCCGCCGTGCGGCCGTTCAACGCGCTGTCGTCGCACGTCGTCGCCGCGCCGGCCGCGGTCGCGGTCGGCGGGGCGATCTACGGCGCCATTCTGCTCGCCTTCGACGTCGCAGGCCTGCGCAAAATGGCGTTCGCCAAGTTGCGCAGCTACCGCGAACGCTTGAGAGCCGCGACCTGAGCGCGCCAGTTGCGGCGCTCTGCGGCGCAAGAAAGGAATCGACGTGATGCTCGCCCGTTCTGTCGCAATGCACGTCGACATGACCGGCAGGCGAGATCCGCCTGTCGCTGCGCCCGCTTCGTCGCCCAGGGTCGTCATCTTCGGCTCAGCGAGGCCGGTCACCTGCGCGGTCATGGACTATGCGCGAAGGCTGCACGAAGCGATCGAGGCGCAAAGACCGGGTTTCGCCGCGATCGAGGCGATCGAACCGGACAGGCCGCTCGCGTTCGTCGCGGCGATCGTGAAGGCCCTGCGCGCCGGCGCCGTCGTCCATTTCGAGCTGCCGATCGAAGGCTGGGGCAACAGCGTCGTTCCGGGATCGGCGCTGATGGCGGCGCGCCTGCTGACGCGCCGGGGGCGCATCGCCGTCACGATGCACGAGTGGGCGTCGCTGAACCGGCTGCGGCATCTCTCGATCATCCCCGACCTCGTCGCCGCGGACGGATTCGTCTTCGTCTCGCCTCGTCAGCGCGACGGCTTCCTCAGCACGCCCTGGGTCGCCCGAGCCAAGAAGGACGCGGCCGTGGTCATTCCGATCGGGCCAAACGTCATGTCGACCCGGATCGACGCCGCCCGCGTCGCAGCGGAAAAGGCGAGGACGCGCGGCGAGGGCGCGTTGCGGGCGGACGTCGTCATCGGCTTCTTCGGCGTTCTCTACGCCAGCAAGCGCCCGGATCTTCTGTTGCGCGTCGTCGCCGCGCTTCGCGCTCGCGGCGTCAAGGCGCGGCTGCTGGCATGCGGCGACTTCCTGTGGGACAAGCCGCACGATCGCGCCGCTTTCCTCGCGTTGGCGCGCGAGCTCGGCGTCGCCGAGTGGCTCGACTTCCGCGGCAGGATCGACGATCAGGGCGAGCTGCTGGCGACGCTGAGCGCGTCGGACGTCTTCCTGATGCCTTACGCCGACGGGGTCAGCGCGCGTCGCAGCAGCTTTCAGGCGGTCAGCCAGCTCGCCATCCCGCTTGTCACGACCGAGCCCGAGCGGCCGGACGAATTCGACCTCATTCCCGCGCTCAGGGAAAAGATCGACAATCCGGCGACGGCTCTGGTCCCCGTCGACGGCGGGCCGCAAGACTTCGCCGACGCCGTCATGACCGTGCTGCCGCAACGGGACTGCGCCGTCGGCGTCTCGCTCGACGCCATCTGGCGAGAAGCGGCGGCGAGGCACCTGGCGTTCTACGACCGTCTGCTCGAGGCGGCTGAATAGCCCCTGGCCGCCGCGCTAGTACGCGTTCTCGCTCTTCAGCAGCGAAATCGGCGTGATGGCGAGAATGTAGAGGTCGAGCAGGATCGACCAGTTCTCGATGTAGTAGAGGTCGTGTTCGACGCGCTGCTGGATCTTCTCCTGCGTGTCGGTCTCGCCGCGCCAGCCGTTGACCTGCGCCCAGCCGGTGATGCCCGGCTTGACGCGATGGCGGGCGAAATAGCCGTCGACCACTTCGTCGTATTGGCGGTCGGCCGCCTTGGCGTGGACGGCGTGCGGCCGCGGGCCGACCAGCGACAGATCGCCCTTGAAGACGACGTTGATGAGCTGCGGCAGTTCGTCGATCGAGGTCTTGCGGATGAAGCGGCCGACGCGGGTCACCCGCGGATCGTCGCGCGTCACCAGCTTGACGGCAGTCGGGTCGAGCTGGTCGACGCGCATCGAGCGGAACTTGTAGATCTCGATCAACTCGTTGTTGAAGCCGAAGCGCTTCTGCTTGAACAACACCGGACCGGGGGAATCGAGTTTGATCGCCAGCGCGGTCGCCGCCAGGACCGGCGACAGGGCGACGAGCGCGAGCGCGCCGACGACCCTGTCGAAGGTCTGCTTGATGACGATGTCCCAGTCGGCGATCGGTTTGTCGAACAGATCGAGCACCGGCACCTTGCCGACGTATGAATAGGACCGCGGCCGAAAGCGCAGCCGGTTGGCGTGGGCGGCGAGACGAATGTCGATCGGCAGCACCCACAACTTGCGCAGCATCTGCAGGATGCGCTGCTCGGCGGTGATCGGCAGGGCGAAGATGACGAGATCGACCCGGGTCGAGCGGGCGAAGTCGACCAGATCGTCGACGTTGCCGAGCTTGGGATAGCCCTCGACCGTGTCGGGCGAACGCTCGTCGCTGCGGTCGTCGAAGACGCCGAGCATCTGCACTTCGGCTTCGTCGTTCTTGGCCAGCTCGCGCAGAAGGTCGGCGCCGATCGCGCCGCCGCCGACGATCACCGCGCGTTGCTGCAACCGTCCGGCGCTCACCAGAAGCGACACGAACTGCGCCAGGATCACGCGCCCGACGGCGAGCGCGCCGAAGCCGACGAGGAACCAGGTCGCCATCCACACGCGCGACAGCGCGCCATCGAGCTTGAGGAAGAACATCGCGGCGAAGACGACCAGAAACGCCAGGGTCCAGCCGCCGGCGATGCGGAACAGCGCGCGCGACGGGTTGCGAAACGCGGGCGCGCTGTAGACGTGGAGCGACTGGAAGACGACGATCGCCATCGCCGCGACGCCGATCGTCACGGCGAAATAGCCGGGCTGAGCGCCGACGTTGCGCACGATGTAGAAGAAGTAGATCGCGACGCCGGTCACGACGATCAGCGCGGTCTCGATCGCCCGGACGACGCCGGCGATGACGACCCGCGACACGGCCGGGGCGGCCGGTTCGGCGGCGGCCCTTCTCAGCCGCTCGAGCTCTTCGTCAGGCGACTCCGGCGCCTGCGGCGACGGCGACGCATCGACCTGGCGGAGCTGACGGGCGGAAAAAGCGGCCATGGGCTCGTCTCGCTTGGAGAGCGGCGGTCAGTTTTGCGAGGCGACCGCCGCCGGTCCGCCGAACGGGCGGCGGCGGAGGGCAAGCGCGTCGGCGTAGCCCGCCATCACGGAATTCACCATCGTCTGGATCGAGAAGCGCTCGGCGACATGGGCGGCGAGGTCTGCCGCCTGGGCCTGTCGCTCAGCGGCGGCCATGGCGAGCGTGGCCTCTATGCGCGCCTGGAGATCCGCAGGATCGTTGGGGGGGCCCAGCCAGTCGCGATACGGGCCGTAAATTTCAGGGATGCCGCCGACGTTGGTGGCGATCATCGGCACCCGCGCGCCAGCCGCCTCGAGCACGATATACGGCATCGATTCAGCCCGCGAGGGAACGACCAGCACCCGGCCGAGCTTGAACGCTTCGCGCACCGGCAACTGGCCGGGGAAGGAGACGAACGATCCGATCCCGAGCCGCTGCGCCAGTTCGGTCAGCGCCGCCTGGTCCGGGCCGGAGCCGACCAGCACCGTGCGCGGGATGAGGCCGCGGGCGCGGCCGACGCGGGCGATCGCTTCGAGCAGCGTGTCGATGCCTTTGGCGGCGCGCAACTCGCCGACATAGAGCAGGTCAGCGGCGTCAGCGTTGGGCGCCGCCGGCGCGAAATCAGCCGGACCGATGCCGTTGGCGACGACGCGGCGGACGCCGTTGCGCGCGCCGACCAAAGCGTCAAATCGGCCGGCGATGTAGGCGCTCTCGAACAGGAACACGTCGGTGAGCGGCGCCAGCGCGCGCTCGGCGAGCATGTAGGCGCGGTTCAACTTGGTTCCAGGTCGATAATTGAAGCTGCCGCCGTGCGGCGTGTAGGCGCGCAGCGCCGCGGTCGGATTGGTGATCGCGCTGAGGCGGGCGTAGAGGCCCCCTTTCGAGCCATGGCCGTGGACGACGTCGGGCGCAGCGCGTCGGATGAACGCGGCGAAGCGCGCCATCGCCACGAGATCGTAGCCGCCGGGATTGCGGTGGATCGGCGCCATCTTGACGCCGAGCGTCAAGCCGCCGCGGACGCGCGCGAGCGCCGCTTCGACCCGCGGGCAGCGGCCGTCCGAATCGAAGAACATGCCGATGTCATGGCCGCGCGCGCTCTGTTCGGCGGCGAGATCGACGACATGGCGAAACAACCCGCCGAGGGGGGCGCGAAACACGTGAACGATGCGAAGTTTCGACGCTTGCGGCTCAGACGGCGCCATCGCTGAAATCCATTGGAACGATGGCGATTTGGTAACCCGATTTCCTAAAAGAACCGTTCGCGCGCCTGGATAGTGTCGCCGGGACGCACGGCGAACGTCAGCGGCACGGAGGCGGTGACCGGCCGCCCGTCGATCATCCGCGTCAGGTCGACGCTGTCCTGGGCGCCGCGCGGGGTGAAGCCGCCGGCGACGGCGATCGCGTTCTGCGCCGTCATGCCGTTGACGAACGGATATTGGCCGGCGACGGTCACTTCGCCGAGGACGAAAAACGGCCGATACGCCTCGACTTCCACCGAAACGCTCGGGTCGCGCAGGAAGCCCTGGCGCAGCTTGCCCTCGACCACCTTGCCGAACTGCGCAGTCGTCAGGCCCTGGGCGTGAACGAGGCCAATCAGCGGCATGGCGACGTTGCCGGCGCCGTCGACCGAAAAGGAATTGGATAAATTGTCCTGGCCGAAAACGATGACGCGAAGACGATCGCCGCTGGCGAGCTGGTAGGGCGCGTCGATTGGGGTCCGCAGCAGGTCGGCGCTGTAGCGGGGCGTCGAGCAGGCGCCCAGGCCGGCAAGCGCGACGGCGAGGACAACGGCGAAAATTCGATTCATGACCAGTCCGCGCGTTCACAACTGCTCGCCGACGGTTTAGGCGCGACATGGTTAACGAAACGCCAACGCCGCCGCGCGTCGCGCCGCGGCTTAACCCGCCGGCAACCTTAATCCCCGATAAGAAGTCGAGCGTTTGCGGCGTCGGCGATTTGGAGCGGCGGATGAAGGGTTGGGTCGACGAAGGCGGCGCCGAGACGTCCCGCGGCGAAGCCGTCGATCTGAGTCGGCTCGGCGGCCTGTTATGGCGTCGCCGGCGCTGGATCGTCTTTCCGACTCTCGCCTGCGCCGCGGCCGCGCTCGTCGCGGTGACGACGATCAGCCCGCGCTACACCGGCGTCGCCAAAGTCCTGCTCGAGAACCAGGAGAGCTACTTCACCCGGCCCGACAAGGCGGTCGGAACGGAGCCGAGCGCCGATCTCGATCCTGAGGGGGTGCAAAGCCAGGCCGAGACCGTGGCGACGACCGAGCTCGCGCGCAAGGCGATCGATCGGCTGCAACTTGCGCAGCGGGTCGAGTTCAATCCGCCCGAGCCGACCAATCCGGCGGCGATCGTCTGGTCGCTGCTGACCGGCGGCCGCGCCGGCAAGCCGGAAGACCGACTGGTCGACGCATTCCTGTCGCGGCTCACGGTCTTTCCGGTCGCCAAGTCGCGGGTGCTGCAGATCGAGTTCTCAAGCAGCGATCCGGCGCTCGCGGCGCGCGGCGCCAATACGGTCGCCGAACTCTATCTCGACGCGCAGGAACAGGCCAAGCGCGACGAAGCGAAGGCGGCGAGCGCCTGGCTGTCGGTCAAGATCGACGAGCTGCGCGGCAAAGTCGCCGAGGCCGACAGCAAGGTCGAGGCGTTTCGCGCCAGTTCCGGCCTGCTCGCCGGCGCCAACGGCATGACGGTTCCGAGCCAACAGCTTGCCGACATGACGACCCAGCTCGCGACCGCCCGCTCCAATCAGGCGAGCGCCGCCGCCAAGGCGCAATCGCTGCGCACGATGCTGCACGACGGCCGGCTCGACGAGATCCCGCAGGTGACGCGGGACGATTCCCTGCGCCGCTACGTCGAACAGCGCGTTGCGCTGAAGGCGCAGATCGCGCAGGAATCGCGCACGCTGCTGCCCGAGCATCCGCGGATGAAGGAGCTCAACGGCGAACTCGCCGGGCTCGAGGCCGAAATCCGGATCGAGGCCGACAAGACAGTGGCGGCGCTGGAGAGCGACGCCAAACTCGCCGCCGCCGACGTCGACAGCCTCAGCGCCTCGCTCGCCAGGCAGTCGAAGACGGTCGCCAGCGGCAACGCCGACGACGTTCAACTGCGGGCGCTGCAGCTCGACGCCAAGACAACGGGCGACCAGCTCGAGTCCTATCTGCAGAAGTACCGCGAAGCGGTCGCGCGCGAGGCCGAAAACGCCGCGCCCGCCGACGCGCGCATCATCGCCAGCGCGAGCGACCCGCGCGCGCCGACCTTCCCCAAGAAAGTCCCCACCGTCCTGCTCGGAACCCTGGCGGGATTCTTCGTCTCGCTCGGGGCCGTCGTCGCCCATGTTCTGCTGACCGACGCGGCGGTGATGGCGGCGCTGCCGCGAGAACGCGGCGAGGAGCAAGCGCCCGAACCCGTCGAGCCTGCCGAGCCGGTCTCCTCCGCCGTGACCGATGAGCCCACGCCGCCGGTCGATCCGCCGCCTGACCCTGCCGCAATCGCTGCGCTCGCCGAGCCGCCCGCGCCGCCGCCTGCGCGTCCGCGCGACGAAGACGGCGGCGTGCTCTCGGTCGCCGCGCTCGCCGATCGCCTGGCCGAAATCGCGCTCAGGGAGGGCGGCGCGCTGACGGCCCTGATCGCTGGCGAAGACAGCGGACGCGCCGCGGGATTGGCGCTGGCGCTCGGACGTCGGCTCGCCAAGCATGGCCGCACAGCGTTGATCGATCTCGGGGATTTTCCGCAGTCGGACGAAGCCGGGGTCGACCTCGAGGAGGAAGACGGGGCTGTCGGTCTCGCCGAGTTGCTGGACGGACGCGCAAGCTTCGCCGAGGCGCTGCATCGCGATCGGATCTCCGACCTCGACCTCATTCCCGCCGGCGCCGGCGCGGCTTCCCTCGAGTCGCTCGGAGCAGCGCTGGCGGCGCTGGCGGCGAGTTACGACTTCCTGGTCATGCACGCCTACGACTGGCGCTCGCCGCCGGCGCTCACCGCCCGCGACGGCGTCGCCGTTCTGGCGATCGCCACGGCGCCGGAGCGGCTCGGGGCGGCGCTCGCCGCGGCGCGCGCGGCGGTCGCAGAGGATGAGATCGTCGTCGTCGGCCTGACGAGCGGCGAAGCGGCGGCGGCGGAACGCGTCGCCTGAGCGTTTACGCGCCGGAACGCCCGCCGAGGCGGCGCAGCCGCGCCTGCACAGCCTTCAAGCGCGGCGAGCGCTTGATCGAGCGTTTGGCGCGCCGCGCGGCGAGGAAGACCCAGGCGGCGAGCCGGCCTTTCAACGTGACCGCGAAGGCGGAGTCGAACAGCGGCTCGACGATTTCGCACGCTTCGTCCTTGTAGCGCGCCTCGCCGACGCCGAGATCGAATTCGGCGAAGCCGCGCGCGATCGCATCGGCGACGACCGCATGCACCATGATCTCGCCCGGGCTGCTGCGCGCGATCTCGGGGTCGCCGTCGTGGCCGATGAACAGGCCGCTCAGGCGCTCGGCGCCAGGCAACGCTCCGAACACGGCGATGACCCGTTCGCCGTGAGCCAAGACATGCAGCTCGAGCGCGCCGTCGCGCGCGAGCCGGGCGAGGAATTCTTGCGCGGCGGCTGAAGAATAGGGATCGGGCGCGCCGAGCGCCTCGGTGCGCGCGCGCCGCTCGGCATGAAAGGCGGCGAGCGCGCGGTCGATCTCTTGCGCTCCGGCGGCGCGGCTGTGGACGAGCGGCGCCGTCGCTTCGAGCCGCGACCGCTTTTTGCGCATCTTCTTTTTCGCCTCTTTCGAGGCGCGCGCGTCGAGCCAGACGGAAAAGTCGCCGGGCAGGGCGCTCGCGTAGGCGAAGCTGGGGCTCGGCTGGGGTTTGTCGCCGGCGAGCGGGTTGGCGGTTGCGCGCCAGCGCAGCGGCTGATTCATGAGCAGGAAGGCGTCGACGCGCGGATTTGCCCGCGCGCCCGCCTCGGCGAAGAGCCGGGCGAGGTCGGCCGGCGACCAAGCGGAGGGCGTGCGGAACAGGCCGAGGTTGAAGTTCGAGTCCTTGCCGCCGAGGAAGACGGCGAGACGCAGCGGCCCGCGCGCGGTCCGCGCCAACGGCAGCAGCGCGACCGGCCGGCCGGATTCGTCGCGCGCCACGACGATCAGCGGGGTCGCGCGCCGCGCCGCGCCGATGGTCGCAAACCAGATGCGGGCGAAGGCGAAGCTTTGATAGGGGCTCGCCGAAGTCTCGTGCGCGAGCGTCGTCCACGGCAGGCGCGCGTCTTCGAGCGCTTGGCAAATCTCGACCCGCGCGAACGGGGGCGTCGGACGGAGGTCGGCGCCGTGTGGGGCGCGGCGAGGCGAAGGGGAACGGGCGGCGGCGCTGGCGAGCGGCATTGAGGGTCCTGACGAGGCGACGCGGCAGTCTAGCGGGTGGCGGTCAATGCTTAGTTTATGCCGATCCCCATGCCGGTAAGCGCGCAGCAAGGTCCTTCGGCTAGGCAAGGCGGAAGGCGACAATTTCGGGACCAGCCGCGCCCATGGCGCTCAAGCACAGGCTCATCGAGGCGGGCTTCGCCGCCTTTCGCGTCAGCGGGCTGCACCGCGCCGTCGCGCCGCTGACGCGCGGCCGCGGCGTCATCCTGACGTTTCATCGCGTTCGTCCGTTCGCGCCGCCGACGCCAGGCTACGCGCCCAACCGGCTGCTCGAAGTCGAACCCGACTTCTTCGACGCCGCTTTGGCGCTCGTCCGCCGTCTCGGCTTCGACTTCGTCTCGCTCGCCGAGGCGCGGCGACGGCTCGTCGACGGCGGGCCGCGCTTCGCGGCGGTGACCTTCGACGACGGCTATCGCGACACGCGCGACTTCGCGCTGCCGATCCTCGAAAAACACGCCGCTCCGGCGACGGTGTTCTTCGCCACCGGCTTTCTCGATCGCAGCGCGCGGCTGTGGTGGCTCGAACTCGAAGAGGCGTTGCGCCGGCTCGACGTCGCGACGGTGGCGATCGACGGGCGCGCCGTCGCGGTCGAAGCGCGCACGCCGGCCGAAAAGACCGCCGCCTTCGAGCGCATCTATTGGGCTTTGCGCGCGCGGCCGGAAGAGGAGCTGCTCGCCGCGACGGGCGAGTTGGCGCGCGCCGCCGGCGTCTCCAGCGCCGAAATCGCCGCCGAGCTGTTCATGGACTGGGACGAGGCCGCCGCCTTCGTCGAGCGCCCACTCGTCGCCGCCGGCGCGCATTCGCGCGCGCACCGCATGCTGGCCAAAGGACCGAAGGCGGAGGCGCTGGCCGAGATGGCGGGTTCGAAGGCGGCGTTGGAGCGGCGCTTCGGCCGCGCCGTCGAGGCCTTCGCCTATCCGGTCGGCGACCCGACCAGCGCCGGCCGGCGCGAATTCGCGCTGGCGCGCGAGGCGGGCTTCGCCTGCGCGGTGACGACCCGGCCGGGCATGCTCTACGCCGCGCATGCGGCGCATCTCTGGGCGCTGCCGCGGGTCTCAGTGAACGGCATGTGGCAGAGCCTCGGCGATCTGGAGAGCCTGCTTTCCGGCGCGCCGCTGTTGCTGTGGAATCGCGGCCGACGGGTCAACGTCGACTGAGCCTAAGCCGACGCGGGACGGGCGGATTTCCGGCCGCGGCGCGCTTGTCTTTGCCCTCCGGCGCGCTTACGTTCCGGGCACGATCTGAAGCCGTCGCCCGCCTGAGCGGGCGCACGGCCTGTTCATGTGGGAAAACGCCATGGGTGGCTTGAGCATTTGGCACTGGATGCTGTTCGCGGCGGTCGCGCTGCTGCTCTTCGGCGGCAAAGGCAAGATCTCCGACATCATGGGCGACGTCGCCAAGGGCATCAAATCGTTCAAGAAAGGCATGGCCGAGGACGATGACGCGGCCAAGCCTGCGGCCCCGGCGCCGCGCCTGGAGAACCGCGCCGGCGCCCCGGTCGACGCCAAAGAGACGGACAAGGTCGGCTGACGCTTCCGGCCCGGCGCGCCGCCGCAGGGCGCCAAGGCCGGGCGCCCGCCGTCCCGAGACCGCTGCATGTTCGATTTCGACTTCGGCAAGCTTCTGATTTTCGGCATCGTCGCGCTGGCGGTGATCCCGCCCAAGGATTTGCCGCGCGTCATGCGCGTGGTTGGTCAGGCGCTCGGCCGGATGCGGCGCATGGCGGCCGACTTCCAGGGCCAGTTCATGGACGCGATGCGTGAGGCCGACCTCGACAGCGTCAAGAAAGAGCTCGAAAGCGTGAAGAGCGACTTCGCCAACGTGCAGAAGGAGCTCAACACGATCGAGCAGTCGGCCAAGATCGACTCTTCGTTCGACCCGGCGATGGCGATTCACTCGGAGCAATCGCATGCGATCGAAGCGCCGAAGGACGTCGGCCAATCGGAAATCTCGCTGACCGGGCCGACGCCCGAGGCGCCCGCGCCCGCTGCTGAAGCCGTTGCGCTCGTCGCGCCGCCGCCGGCCGCCGAGCCGGAAGCCGCCGCGCCGCCGCGGGACGCCGCCGAATGACCGCAGAAGACATCGACGCCACCAGGGCGCCGCTGATGGATCACCTGATCGAGCTGCGCATGCGGCTGGTCCGGGCGATCTACGCCTTCATGGCGGCGTTCCTGGTCTGCTTCTATTTCTCGCGCACGATCTACAACGTGCTGACCGAGCCCTATGTGCGGGTCGTCGGCGCGGAGAAGGCGACGCTGATCGCCACCCATTTCCTCGAGCAGTTCTACACCAACATCCGCCTGTCGATGTTCGGCGCCGGCGTCATCGCCTTCCCGATCATCGCCGTGCAGATCTACAAGTTCGTCGCCCCCGGCCTCTACAAGAAGGAGCGGCAGGCGTTCCTTCCCTATCTGATCGCGACGCCGATCTTCTTCGCCCTCGGGGCGCTGCTCGTCTATTTCGTCGTCATGCCGCTGCTGATCCGCTTCTCGGTGTCGCTGCAGCAGGTCAACGAGCCGGGCGAGGCGACGATCGAGCTGCTGCCCAAGGTCAGCGAATATTTGTCGCTGATCATGACGCTCATCTTCGCCTTCGGCGCGGCGTTCCAGCTTCCGGTGGTGCTGACGCTGCTCGGGCAGGCCGGCATCGTCAGCGCGCAGTATCTTTCGTCGATGCGCCGCTATGCGATCGTCGCGGTGACCGGAATCGCGGCGATCCTCACCCCGCCGGACCTGCTCAGCATGACCTCGCTCGTTCTGCCGATGCTGCTGCTCTACGAGGGCTCGGTGATTGCGGTGAGGTTCGTCGAGAAACGCCGCAAGGCCGCCGAGAAGGCCGCCGAACAAGCCAACAAGACCTGAGCCGCGCCGCCGATGCCGCCGCGCGACGTGCTGACCGCGACCGCCGTCGCGGTCGTCTGGGGCCTGACCTTCATCGCCATCAAGATCGGCGTCGCCGAAACGACGCCGCTGACGCTGTCGGCGCTGCGCTTCCTGTTCGCTGCGCTGCCGCTGGTCCTGTTCGTCCGCCCGCCGAAGACTTCGCCGGCGCTGGTCGTCCTCTACGGCCTGTTCATCGGCGTCGGCCAATTCGGCCTGCTGTTCATCGCCGTGCGCCAGGGCTTTCCGATCGGCCTCGCCTCGCTGGTCATCCAGTTGCAGGCGTTCTTCACCATTCTGTTCGCCTGGGCGCTGCTGCGGGAAAGCCCGCGGCGGGCGCAGGGGCTCGGCGCGGCGATCGCTTTCGCCGGCATCGCGCTGATCGGTTCGCAGCGGCTTGGCGGGGCAAGCCTCGGGCCGCTGCTGCTGGTCGTCGCTGCGGCGGCGTTCTGGGGGGCGGGCAACGTCGTCGCCAAGATCGCCGGCCGCATCGACATGCTCGCCTTCGTCGCTTGGTCGAGCCTCGCCGCGCCGGCGCCGCTGTTCCTCGCCGCGCTGTGGCTCGACGGGCCGGCGGCGCTCGCGCCGCTCGCCCATCCGAGCCTGCGCCTCGTCCTCTCGGTGCTCGTCCTCTCCTACGCCGGAACGACGTTCGGCTTTGGCCTGTGGTCGCGGCTGCTCGCACGCCACCCGGCCGCGGCGGTGGCGCCGTTTGCGCTGCTGGTTCCGATCGTCGGCATGATCGCCGGCGGGGTCGTGTTTGGCGAGCCGTTGGACGCGTTTGAGCTTTGGGGCGCCGTTCTGGTAATGGCTGGCCTCGGCGTCAACGTCTTCGGCGATCGGTTGCTGAGGCGCTGGTTGCGGCCGGCCGGGTGAAATCATGCACGACATCAAAGCGATCCGTGAAAATCCTCAGGCGTTTGACGAGGGACTGGCGCGCCGCTGGCTTGATCCTCGCGCCGATTCGCTGATTGCGCTCGATGAAAGCCGCCGCGCCGCGATCCTCGAACTGCAGAAGGCGCAGGAGCGGCGCAACGCCGCATCGAAGGAGATCGGCGCGGCGATGGCGCGCAAGGACGCCGCCGCCGCCGAGGCGTTGAAGACCGAAGTCGCCGCTCTCAAGGCGACCATGCCGGAGCTCGAAGCGAAGGAGCGCGAGGCGGGCGCGGCGCTCGACGCCGAGCTCGCCGCCATTCCCAACCTGCCGCTCGCCGACGTTCCCGACGGCAAGGACGAAAACGACAACGTCGAAGTGCGCCGCCACGGCGCGCCGCCGCAGTTCCCCAACAGCTTCAAGCCGAAGGAGCATTTCGAGATCGGCGAGGCGCTCGGGCTGATGGATTTCGACGCCGCGGCGAAGCTGTCGGGCGCGCGCTTCGTCGTGCTCAGGGGCGCGCTGGCGCGGCTCGAACGCGCGCTCATGCAGTTCATGCTCGACTTGCACACACAGGAGCACGGCTACGAGGAAATCAATCCGCCGGTGCTGGTGCGCCCAGAAGCTATGTTTGGGACGGCTCAACTTCCGAAGTTTTCAGAGGATCAATTTCTCGCAACGACCTTGTTAGATCAGGACAAGTTCTGGTCAGCATACGAAGATCAGCGCGACCAACAGATCGAAGAATTTCGCAAGAGGAATCCTTCCGCATCGGCGATCGCAAGAGAGGCGCTCTCCAGGCAGCGAGAATGGGTAAACAAGGCATACAGCTACGGGGAGTATGCTCGTTCCCTTTGGCTTATCCCGACCGCCGAAGTGCCGATGACCAACCTGGTGCGCGA
>NZ_JBEKVH010000044.1:0-23925 GCF_049514155.1 Roseiarcus sp.
CAAGGATTTCGAAGCAACAATCGCCAGCGCTGTCGCATGGGTGCTCGTCGCGCACATCCGCACCCTCACCCGACGCATCGCAAGGGCTTGACCCCAAACGGGATCATTTCGAGTCCGACTCTAAGAAGGGCGCGGGCGCGGAACGTGCCAGCGGCGCCGGCTTGTTTGCAAGCCTTCCTCATTTCGCGGCGCGTCCAGCAGACGGATGGGCCCTCTACTATCTCATGGTCGACGAGACTGGAGCGGCGGAGCTGACACGCCCCGTCGTCAAAGGAGGGACCTTTAGCGCCGCCGTCGAACGTCTTTACCTCTCCATAGGCGGCGACGACGACGGCACATTGCTTCCCGTCGACGATGGCGACGTTGCAGACGGCTTTGATCCCCAGATAGCGCGCAAGTAGCGGTCATTCCATGTTTAATCCTAGAAGGCTCAGCCTTGCCCGAAAGCGGCGGCGGCTGACCGCGAAGGCGCTTGCGGAAAAGGCTGACCTCGCCATTGACACGATTTCTAGGTTGGAAAACAGCGCGAATGTGCCTGACGAACTGACGGTGGCAAGGCTTGCCAAGGTGCTGAATTTCCCCGTCAGCTTCTTTCACGATGCGGACCCAGAAGACGTCGACACGGGTGCCGTCAGTTTCCGAAGTTTTTCCAAAATGAGCGCTCGAGAGCGTGACGCGGCAGTGTCAGCCGGGTCACTCGGGCTCCAACTTAATGGATGGATAGAGGAGCGTTTCAGCCTTCCTCAAGCGAATTTGCTTGATCTTAGTTATGAAACGAGCCCGGAAGTGGCGGCGTCGTCTCTGCGGCAGAATTGGCGAATAGGGGAAAAGCCTATTGGAAATATGCTTGCGTTATTAGAAACAAATGGCATTCGTCTTTTCTCGTTGTCAGAAAACACGGCGTCAGTTAACGCCTTTTCGTTTTGGCGTGACGATAAGCCATTTGTGTTCTTGAATAACTTCAAGACAGCGGAGAGCAGTATTTTCGATTCTGCTCATGAACTTGGACATCTTGTCATGCATAAACATGGCGACCCAAAGGGAAATAGGTCCGCAGAACGGGAAGCCGACCGGTTTGCGTCAGCATTTCTGATGCCAGAGAAAGATGTAAAGGCGAGAATACCACGAAGAATTAACATTGACACTATTTTAGATTATAAGCGTAGATGGCGCGTCTCGGCCATGGCGATGGCGTATCGACTCAGCGCGTTGGGATTATTGTCTGCGTGGCAGTATAAATCCATTTGTATAGAACTTGGAAGGAGGGGATTCCGATCGTCTGAGCCGATCGGAATAGATAGGGAGACTTCCGTCATTTGGCGCAAGGTTCTAGCTCAGCTTTGGGCTGAGAGAACGACAAAGAATGACATAGCTGACAGTTTGCATTTGCCGCTCGATGAGCTGGAGGGGCTGATCTGGAATTTGGCAGGCGTGGAACAACGGCCTGTGGCGGCAAATCGTGAGGGGCTGCGTGTCGTGAAATAGGCGAAAGACGAAGCGGGGAGTGTGCGCCACTCTTGAACTAGCGACGGTTGACGTATATCCTCCCGGCATATCCCAACCTCGCGCGAGCCGAGCCATGACGCGCACCAAGCTGTTTCGCTCCAATCGCTCGCAGGCCGTTCGCCTGCCCAAGGACGTCGCGTTTCCCGAAGGCGTGACAGAAGTCACCATTCTGCGCGACGGCAAGCGCCGTATCGTCGTCCCGGCCGATACGGTCTGGGACGACTTCTTCGACGCGCCGGGAATCGATCTGCCGCGACGCGAGCAGCCGCCCATCCAGCGGCGCGACACATTCTGATGTTGCGCTACGCGCTCGACACCAACCTGTGCATCCGCGCCCTGAGAGATCGTTCGCCAAGCTTGCGCGAGCGCTTCAATCGCGAGGCCGACGGTCTGTCGATTTCGACCATCGTCTTGACCGAACTGCTGCACGGCGCGGCAAAGTCGGCGCGGCCGGACGTCAATCGGCGCGAGGTGGAGAATTTCGCCGCGCGCCTCGATGTCTTGCCCTTCGACGCCGAGGCGGCGGCCCACGCCGCCGATATCCGCGCTGCGTTGGAACGGCAGGGACGCCCGATCGGCGGTTACGAGCTGCTGATCGCCGGTCACGCCCGCAGCCGCGGGCTCGTCGTCGCTGCCGGCAATCGCGGCGAGTTCGACCGTGTCGAGGGCTTGCGCTGCGAAGATTGGGCCTAGCCCGCCCGAATTCCCCCGCATTGCCATTTTAGCAATTGATCGCCGCCGCTGGGGCGGTCCGCCGGCTGGAGTTGCGGCATGACCTTGGCTTCGTCGCAAACCCCTGCCCCCGCTGCGGCCGAGCCGACGCGCCGCGATTTCCTCTATCTCGCCACCGCCGCGGTCGGAACGGTCGGCGCGGCGGCGACGCTGTGGCCGCTCATCGACCAGATGAACCCCGACGCGGCGACCGAGGCCGCCGCCGGGCCGGTCGACATCGACATCAGCCAGATCCAGCCCGGCCAACAGATCGTCGTGCTGTGGAGCGCGCGCCCGGTGTTCATCGTCAACCGGCCGAAGGAGGCGCTCGACGCGCTGCGGACGCCCGCGCATCTGGCGCTGCTCTCCGACCCTAATTCGACCGCGCATCAGCAGCCCGACTACGCGACCAACTGGAGCCGCTCGATCAAGCCGGAAATCCTGGCGCTGGTCGGGGTCTGCACCCATCTCGGCTGCATCCCCAAGTTCTGGCCGCAGCCGAGCCCGACCGAACCGGCGGCGAACTGGCCCGGCGGCTATTTCTGCCCCTGCCACGGCTCGAAATACGACCTCGCCGGACGAGTCTTCGTCGGCGTCCCGGCGCCCTACAACCTGCCGGTCCCGCCCTATCATTTCCCCAACGACAAGACCTTGCGCGTCGGCGAGAACCCGCCGGGGTCGAATTTCGACTTCGGCTCGGTCCTGCAGGTGTGAAGCGTTGGCCGCCATCAAACCCGGCGTCGCCGCCGCTTGGCGCGATAGGCCGACACGCCCGGTTCACCGCCAGCGCTCCTTGCGCGTTCGGCCGCTTGACAAGATACCAACCGGTCGGTATCGTTCGTCCGGCTGACAATTCGGGCGCGACGCGATCCCGTTGAGCCCTCGAGGCCGTCGCCGCGCGCGATGACGGCCGAGGGCGGTTCGTCTGAGGACAGCCCGCTCCAAGGCCCGACCAAGGGAGGCGACCGTGGCGACGCGAGGCGCGAAGGCGAAGGCGGCGCAAGTCTCGGGCGACCGGCTGCTCGACGCGGCGGTCGACGTCATTCGCGCCAAGGGCTATTCGGCGACGCGGGTCGAAGACATCTGCGCCGCGGCGGGGCTGACCAAGGGCGCCTTCTTCCATCATTTCGCCGGCAAGGAAGCCTGCGCCATCGCCGCGGCGGCGCATTTCGCCGCGCGCGCCGACGCGCTGTTCGACGCTGCGCCTTATGCCGCCCTGGCCGACCCGCGCGCCCGTGCGCTCGGCTACATCGATTTCCGCAAGGCCATCCTGCAGGGCGGGCTGCCGCAGTTCACCTGCCTGCTCGGCACGATGGTGCAGGAGGCCTACGAGACCCACCCCGCCATCCGCCAGGCCTGCGACCGCTACATCCGCGAGCACGCCGACCGACTGGCGGCCGACCTCGCCGCCGCCAAGGCGATCTACGCACCCGAGGCGACATGGAAGCCGGAAAGTCTCGCGCTGTACACGCAGGCGGCGCTGCAGGGCGCGTTCGTGCTCGCCAAGGCCAGCGGCGGCGCGGAAATCGCCGTCGAATGCCTCGACCATCTGCGGCGCTACGTCGAGATGCTGTTCGGCGCGCCTGCGCCGGGCCGACCCGCCGAAGCGAGCGCCGCGCGCCCTGCCCGAACTCTTGACCAGCGGCGACGCCGATCAAGCGAACCGGGTCATGAAGGCTATACTGGCGATCGATAAGCTCGACATCGCCGCGGTTCGGCGGGCCGCCGGCCCCAATTGAGGAGACGACATAATGAGCGAAGCGAAGACCATGACCCCCGCAGGCAAGTTCGTCTGGTGCGAGTGGATGGGCGACAACGTCAAAGCCGCCGCCGATTTCTACGCCCATGTCGTCGGCTGGACCGCCAAGCAGACTGCCGGGACCGGCGAGCGGCCCTACACCGTCCTTTCCGCCGGCGTCTACGGCGTCGCCGGCATGATCACGATTTCCGCGGAAGCCAAGGCGAGGGGCGCGCCGCCATGCTGGGCCGGCTACGTCTGGGTCGAGGACGTCGACAAGGCGGCGGCGAAGCTGACCGCCGCCGGCGGCGCGGTGAAGCGCCCGCCGAGCGACATTCCCGGAATCGGCCGCTTCGCCGTCGTCACCGACCCGCAGGGCGCGTATTTCAGGCTCTTTCGCGACGCCGGCGGCAATCCGCCGCCCCCGCCCGCGCCCGACACGCCCGGCCTGGTCGGCTGGCGCGAGTTGCACGCCGGCGACGGCGCGAAGGCGTTCGCCTTCTATTCCGGCCTGTTCGACTGGACCAAGCGCCACGGCATGGATATGGGCGCGATGGGCGTCTACCAGCTGTTCGGCTTCGCCGGCGGCGATAGCGACTACGGCGGCATGATGACCCGCACGCCGGAAATGCCGGCGCCGACGTGGCTCTACTATTTCAACGTGCCGGCGATCGACGCCGCCGCCGAACGCGTCAAGGCCAAGGGCGGCAGAATCGTCAACGGCCCTACGGAAGTGCCCGGCGGCCAGTGGATCGTCCACGGGCTCGACCTCGAAGGCGCGCTGTTCGCGCTGGTCGCGCCCAAGCGCTGAGGCGACGGCTGGCCTCGCGGCGCTGGCGCGCGCCGCGGGACGCGCGCGAAGACAATCGACGGGAGGAGCGGCGATGCGGGTGATGGTCATCGTCAAGGCGACGACGGATTCCGAATCCGGCAACCCGCCGAGCCGCGAGCTGATCGCGGCGATGGGCGCCTTCAACCAGAAGCTGATCGCCGCCGGCGTGATGGTCGACGGCGGCGGCTTGAAGCCGACCGCTGAGGGCGCGCGCGTCGCCTTCGACGGCGCCAAGCGCACGGTGAAGCTCGGGCCGTTCGGAATCGTCGGCGAACTCGCCTCGGGCTATTGGATCTGGAAGGTGGAGGACCTCGACGAAGCGATCGGTTGGCTCAAGCAATGCCCGAATCCGATGCCCGTCCCCTCGGAGATCGAGATCCGTCCGCTCTACGAGATGGAGGACTTCGCCTGAACCGCGGCAAGATCGCCGAGCGCTGACCCTGCGGCCTCTGGGCGCGCTTCTGGCGCAGCGCGATTCAGCCTATGCTCCCGCCGCGGTGCGGAGGGGGCGATGAGCAAGGGCAGGCTGCCGGCGAAAACGATCAGTTTCGTCAGCCAGAAGGGCGGCGTCGGCAAGAGCGCGCTGGCGCGGCTGTTCGCGGTCGGGGCGGCCCATCGCGGCCAGCGCGCGCTGCTCGCCGACTTCGACCTCGACCAGCTCACCTGCGTCGAGTGGAATGCGGCGCGGCTGCAGGCGGCGATCGTACCGGAAATCGACACGCGCGCGTTCAAGAGCCTCAAGAAACTGCGCAAGGCGGAGGTCGACGTCGACTTCATCGTCGCCGACACGCGCGGCCTCGCCGACGACCTGACCAAGGAGCTCGCCGAGGAAAGCGACGTCGTGTTCCTGCCGACCGGCACCTCGCTCGACGATCTGCGGCCGACGCTGGCGCTGGCCAGGAAGCTCGCCAGGCGCGGCGCCGAGGGGCGCATCGTCGTCGTCCTGTCCAAGATCGGCCGCTCGGAGCCGCAGCTCGCCCGCGCCGCCGAGGCGATCGCCGAAGCGGGGTTCGAGCTGCTGCCGGAGCACTGGCCGCTGCGCGACGGCTTCCAGGCCGATCTCGACGCCGGCCGCGCCGGGCGCGAGACCCGCAACCCGTTCTTGCGCGAAGTCGCCGAGCGGATGGAGGAGGCGCTGATGCAGCGCGCCCAAGCCGCCCTGCCGCGGACAAGCGAAGCGGCGGAGTGACCGCCTCCTCTCCCGCGTGCGGTAGAGGGCCGGGGTGAGGGCGGCCCGCTCCCCCTCATCCGGCCGACGAAGTCGTGTCCAGCGGGATGATGGGTGACAATTTAGACCGGGATGATGGGTGACACATTTTCAGGGTTCTGAGGGTTGTTGCGCCGCCTGCGCGTCCTCGAGGACGCGCAGGCGGCGCAAGCGATTTGTTTTGGCGTCGATGACGCCGAGCGGCAGGGCATAGAAGCGGACTTGCCATTCGCCCTGTTCGGTTTCTTCGACGCAGACGGTCTCGCCGGCCAGCGCCGTCGAAACGCCGACCAGCTTGCCGCGCCATTTGATTTCGCCGTTTTGCCGCACTTCGCGCGCTATGGCGTCCTTGGGATAGGCGGGCTCGGGAATCTTGTCGGGCATGGCGCGCGGCGACGGCGCATAGAACCGCGACGGCGGCTTCTGGCCGAGCGCTTCGTGCGGGCGCTCGTCATTGTATTCGCGCATGAAGACTTCGAACCGGCGCTCCTGCGCCGACCGGTTGGCGCTGGGCGGCCGCATCGCCTCGAGCAACGTGCGATGGAACCGCTCGTGCCGACCATTTTGCTGCGGCTGACCCGGATCGATGCGCTCGTGCGCGACGCCCAATTTCGCCCACCACACCGAGAGCGCCGTCAGTCCCGTCACGCCAGTCGAGGCGAACGGCGAGCCGTTGTCCGAGCGGATTGCGTCAGGCAAGCCATGCTCCCGGAAAGCCTGTTCGAACAGCGGCCTGGCCTGCTCTTCGCGCGTATTCGTCGTTGCGCTGAGGCTGATCAGATAGCGGCTGAAGCTGTCGGTGATCGTCAGCGGCTCGCAGCGCGTTCCGTCGCCGAGCCTGACCCAGCCCTTGTGATCGACCGCCCAGAGATGGTTGGGCCGCTCCGCCTGCGTCAGTTCGCCAAGCCGCGGCGGCGCCCGCCGATGTAACCGGCGCGGACCCACCAGGCCCGCCCGCTTCAAAATCTCGCCCGCCGTCGAGGCCGCCGGCCATGCGATATGCGGATAGAGCTCGCCGAGCGTGACCACGATCTTGCGTGGCCCCCAGCTCGGCCGCATCCGCCGTCGCGCGATGATGGCCTCGACCACCGCCTGCGGCGTCACATGCGCCGGACGCTTCGGCGCGTGCGAACGCTCAACAAGACCTTCCGCCCCAAACGCCGCATAGCGCTCGCGCCATTTGTAGCCAGTCTTCCGGCTGATCGAGAACGCCTCGCACAGCTCCGTCATCGAAAACTCGCCCGTCAAATCCAGCCCGATAAAACGCAGCCGCTGATCCATCGCGCAGTTTTCTTCCCAAGGCATTGGCCGGTCCCCCAGCCAACAGAAAACTGTCACCCATCATCCCGGTCTAGTTCGTCACCTATCTAGCCGGGCTGCACAGGGCAGGCTCTTCTCCCGCGAGGGGAGAAGGGAACGCGAACTTCTATACGCGGGGCGCCGCCCCCCGCTGCAACGCCAGCGGCGATCTCGCATCGTAGTTCGATTGCGCATCCCTGACCTGCTCCCAATTCGCCTTGGCCCGATCGACCCGTCCTTGCGTCGGGCGCAGCAGGCTCTTTCCAAGCTCTGTTATCTCGTACTCGACGCGCGGCGGCGCCGCGGGGAACAGCTCGCGGATCGCCAGCCCGTCGCGTTCGAGATTCTTCAGGGTTGAAGACAGCGTCCGCTGTGAAATCCCCGGAACCGCACGTTCGAGTTCGGAGAAACGAGCGCGCCCGCCGAGCAGGTCGAGCGAAAGCACGACGAAGATCGTCCACTTGTCGCCGATCTTGGTCAGCAGCTCCCGGACCGCCATCGGGTCCGAGCTTCTGCAAATTGCCGCAGGGTCCAGGCGCCCGGCTTTGCTCGGCTTTTCATAACCTACCTCGACGTGAGCAACTGATCTCAAAGTGCCTTCTTCTTTGAAGCAAGCTTCCGATTTATATGTGGCTCTCCATTTGTAAGCCACCTTGCGAAAGGCATGGAGAGTCCAGGATGCCGAAGTCGAAATACGCCGCCTACGCCGCCGCCGCCCCTTACTTCGATCTGGTCCGTGGGGCGCTGGGCGACGGCGTCGATGGCGACCATTTCTTCGACGTCGTCGCCGACAACGTCGTCTATGAGGTCCTCTACGACATCGCAGGTTGGCCTCGCGTCATCAAGGGGCGGACCGCGTTGATGGCCGCGTTCAGGGGCTACGTCGACGCCATCGCGCTTCAGTCCGCCGATCAGTTGATTGTCCACAATACGGACGACGGCCGGACCGCGGTCATCGAATACGAGGTCCATGGGACGATCCTCGCAACGGGCATGAAGTACGACAACCGGTTTTGCTCAATCATCAAGATCGAGAAGCGAGAAATCACACACTGGAGAGACTACATGGACTCGCTCGCAGCCTGGAACGCGCTGACGGCGCGCGCTCGCTGAACGGTCGGCGCCCCGAGACGATCAAGAGACACGGCCATGCGACAAGTCCTTATGGTTGACATGAGCCCGAGGAGGAAGGACTGGCGAGTCGATCCGTCGCCGATACGCTCGCCGCCTTGACCCGCCTATGTCTCGGCAATGCGCGTTCCCGCTGCCCAGCGCGATGGCTTCAACGACAGATCGCGCCGATCGGCAGTCAGGCCCCACGCCGCTTCGCGCCCTCTTCAGCTGATGTCGAGGCGCGGGTCCGCTCGGCGGCTGAGTGGACAGCGGCCGCTCGCCGCGTCGCTCTGGCGATCGGTCTCGACGTCTGCATGCTCCACGCATCGTGCTTCCACGGCCAAGCTAGGTCGCAATCGCTCCTAGGTAATTTCCGACGCTTCACTTCCGATCCCGCTTGGCGCGGAGTGCGCGCGCATCGTTGACGCTTCCCCCTCCATCAATGATGCGCACACGGAAGGTATGATTATGTCTTCACGTCAGTTGATCGGCGGCTTCACGGCCGCCCTCGTCGGCGCGGGGGCTATGTTGGCCTCGGTCGTCGCCACCCAAGCCACGATGCTCCCCGCGTCGCGCTATGCGACGCCCTATGTCCAACCTGTCGATTGCGCGATCGGCGCGCATATCGGCCCGCTCGGCGCCTGCATCATCGGTCACGACGACAATCCGCCCGTTGTGGTTGAGCACCGCGTTATCGATTCTCCTGATCCCCAATCTACAGACGGTTGCTCGACGAAGTCTGTCACCAGGACAGACGCGAGCGGCGACAGCGAAACCCGCACCAAGACCAACTGCTGACATTCGCCGAAAACGGGTGACGCTCGTTTCGCCCGGATTCCGCCCTAGTTGACGACGTAAGCGTCTGCTCGCGGTTTGCGTCGGCCGTGATACGAGGTTGGCGAGCGCCGCGAGCGGATTGATACGAGCAGGCTGCCGAGGGACCGCGCGACGATGTGGTGCGGGCGCTCTCTCGCCTGCCAATCGCCATGATCGGATTCGCCGGCTCGCGCGGGCGGTTCGCGCTCGCGAGTCGAATCCGATTCACTGCAAGATTTCGCCGCGATGCGACGCTTTCGCCGTCACGCCAATCCCTGCCGACCGCACGACGTTGGAGAGCCGAAATGTCGAAGATCTATTTTGTCCATGCGGCGACCGACGTAGGCGTTCCGGTGATGAAGGCTTCGCGCGCGACGATCGACGAGGCGCTCAGAGACGCCGCGTTTGAGTTGAGCGGCGGCGCCGCCTTCGTCTGGATTGTCGATGGCGACGGTCATCTGATTTTGCCGGCGGATCAGATCAAGGCCCGTCTGGATCAAGCTAACCCGCGCGCCGTGAGGTTTCGCCAGCCGATCGGATCGCCGCGGCCGCGTCTTTCCGCGCCGTCGGCCGAGAGGCCGGGCGAGCGAAGCGGACCGCTCGAGGCAGGATTCGATTAGCCGGAACTGCCGCTGAGTAGATTCCGATTCTTGTCCCCGTCGACTTATGGCGTCTCAATCCGCCTCGCGATGACGCACGCCCCAAGCCTGAAAACGGCGCCGCATTCGGGAGGTCACGCGCGAGGAGACGCCATTGAAGCTGTTCATCCTGGCGGCATTGGGCGCGACCTTCATGATCTCCGACGCGTCGGCGGATCAATTCGGCGTCGCGGCCTATTATCACAATCCGAATCATGGCGGCTTGATCGCCGCGCATCTCACGCTGCCGTTTGGAACGCACGTGCGAGTCTACAATCTCGACAATGGCCGAAACGTCGTCGTGACGATCGTCGATCGCGGACCCTATGCGTCGACGGGTCGAATCATCGACCTTTCAACCGTCGCCGCCGATGTGCTCGGCATGCGCCAAGCGGGCGTCGCGAACGTCAGGCTCGAGCTCGTGCAATAGACGGGAATCGGCGCGGCGTTTGCCCCCGGCGCCATCTCCCCCTTCGCGGGGAGAAGGGACGGGCCGGAGCGGCGCCGATCGGGCATGGCTCGGACGGAAAGATGGCCGACAGGCCGAACCGAAGGATCGACTTGCGATCATCGGATGACGCAAGACGTGCTCGTGACCTGAGGCGCCGAGAAATATTGCCATTCGCCGGAGCCGACGCGCGGATACTTGAATTCGGAGAAGCCGGGCTTCAATCGATTCGAAACGCTGATCTCACAAGACTGGCCTTGAACGGCGATCGTGAGAGTCTCGGTGCTCTGGGGCAGATCGCGCTCGCGCACGAGACTGTGCGGACCGGCGACGCGCCAAGCGCCCCCTGTCTTGCCTTCGCTCCCCGATTGACCGAGCACCCGCGTCGATTGGCTCGAATACGACAAAGTCCCCGATTGCGACGTCCGCTGCTCGTCGACCTGATTCGCGCCGGAAAGGGTGACCTGATAGCTGTGGGTCACCGGGATGTTGGACGTCGGATTGGGTCTGAGGCGGTTGAACACATAGGTGACCGAGGCGTCGATCTGCACGGATCGGTCTTCCGCATTGGCGGCGCTCGGACCCCATGCGACCGCCACGATCGCCATCCGCAGAAGTGGGCCAATCGATCCCGTCTCGATCATTGGAACCCCCGAACGAAACCGCAATCGTTCCAGCGCTTTCGCGCCTAACATGAACGCTAGCGATACCTCGCCCGCGCACGCGCTTCCCTCTCCCATTCGGAGAGGCAGGGGCGAGGGCCCTGCCGGCAGCCGAGTCGCGCCTTGCGGCGCGACCCCTCGTCCAGCCGCGCTGCTTTCTCCCGCAGGGGGAGAATGGAAACCGCGCTTCGGCGGAAGGCGCCGTCGAACTCATGACAGCAAATCTTCCGAAGCCGAGAGGCCGATGGCGCGGGGAATAGATGGCTCTCCGTCCGTGCGGCATTCACCGGCGCATTAGCAATATGATATGGCGGCTCCGTAACACCCTGACTGCTATCGATAAAGTTGGGCATCCGCCATCGTTCTGCCGGCCGAAAAATTGGGATCGCACACTCTCAACGGTTGTTACCGCGCCTCCGCAACCAAGGAGGTCTCTTCAACTGCTCCGCCGACTCCTTTTCATCCTCCGTTCGGGCGGTTACCCGCGTAGGGCCATTAAGACGCGTCCGATACGTCTGGCCTTTTGGTCTCGCGAATGGCACATTCATTGGCTACGACACGCTGCGGTGAGCCAGGATGCAACGCAAGTCTGTCGACAAACGAGACGGCGCCGTCCTCAAGACGTATGGGAACATGCTCAAGAAACACTCGAACACCACCATTGGCGCCCTGCGGGCGATCTATGGGGAGCAGTTTGCCAAAGAGTTCGACAGCAATGAGAAGCTGACGTCGGTTATCGCGAAAAAGAGCAAGGTGGGAGCCAGCTCGCGTCACGTGCAGAATTCGCACGCCCCTGTCAAAAGGAAAGGTGGGAGCGGTCGCGACGTAAGCAGTGCGTCACTGGACGCCCTCGCCAACGCGACCGTTGTTTTGGGCCCAGCATTGAAGAGGCTCGCCGATAGGTAAGCGCCACTATCGAGTCACGCTTGAGGACGTGTTCGCTGCACACGAGATCGCGATGCTGATCGGCGGTCTCGACGGCGTTCGCGAACTGACAGTAATTGAGTCGGGGATCGCGAGACCGTATGTGGGCTTTCGCCGACGAATTTGGGAAAAGGCCGCAGCCCTTCTGCAATCGATTGCTCAAAATCATGGCTTTATCGACGGGAACAAGAGGACCGCTCTACTGGTGCTGAATGTTTTCTTAGAGCGCAGCGGTTACAGGCTCACCCCCTTAGAAGGCGAAAACTTAAGCGACGCAGCTGAAACCGTAGTGTTGGGGCTAGTGGAACACCGTATTGATCTCGAAGCTCTCACTTCATGGTTCAGACAGCGCCTTGCGAAAGCCTAGGATTACTGGATTACGGGATTACGGAATTGAACTGCGCCCCTCGACTGAGACAAATCATTTGAGGGACAGCTCTTTGATTGCGTCCTTTCAGACGTTTTCGAGTTTTCGGAGTTCGTCCTCGTCAATTCTCTTTATCGCAGTTCGGTAATGGGCCCGCTTTGGCTTGTCGCAGCACCTGCGCGGCGCGCGCAAAATGGCGCCTAGCGCATTGAAATCGCCCGCCTGCGTAACGAACTTGTCGCGCCTCTCGGGGGACAGCGCCCGCCAGAGCGCCTTGCTGCGCGCCCTCATCCGGCCGCGCTTCGCGCGCCCACCTTCCCCCGCAAGGACGCCCCCCTCAGAACCCCCTCGCCCTCAACGCCTCGCCGATCTCCTCCAGCGTCGCCGGGTCCTCGATCGTCGCCGGCGTCGACCAGGGATCGTGGTCGGCGATCTTCTTCATCGTGCCGCGCAGGATCTTGCCGGAGCGGGTCTTGGGCAGGCGCTGGACGACCAGCGCCAGCTTGAACGCGGCGACGGGGCCGATCTTTTCGCGCACCAGCGCGACGACCTCGCGTTCGATCTCGGCGTGCGGCCGGTCGACGCCGGACTTCAGCACGATGAAGCCGCAAGGCTGTTCGCCCTTGATCTCGTCCTTGACGCCGACCACGGCGCATTCGGCGACCGCCGGATGCGAGGCGACGACCTCCTCCATGCCGCCGGTCGACAGGCGATGGCCGGCGACGTTGATGATGTCGTCGGTGCGGCCGAGGATGGTGAGATAGCCGTCCTCGTCCTTGAAGCCGGCGTCGGAGGTCTTGTAGTAGCCGGGAAAGTCCTTGAGGTAGCCCGCGCGCATGCGCTCGTCATTGCGATAGAGCGTCGGCAGGCAGCCCGGCGGCAGCGGCAGCTTGATCACGATCGAGCCCATCGTCCCGGCCGGAACCGGATGGCAGCCCTCGTCGACGATCTCGACCGCGTAGCCCGGCATCGGCACGGTCGGCGAACCGCGCTTGATCGGCAGCAGGCCGAGGCCGACTGGATTGGCGGCGATCGCCCAGCCGGTTTCGGTCTGCCACCAGTGATCGACGACCGGGACCTTGAGCACATGCTCGGCCCAGGCGACGGTGTCGGGATCGGCCCGCTCGCCGGCGAGGAAAAGCGTGCGCATCGAAGCGATCGAATAGGCCTGCAGCAGGGTCGCGTGCGGGTCCTCCTTGCGCACCGCCCGCAGCGCGGTCGGCGCGGTGAAGAAGGCGGCGACCTTGTATTCCTCGATCATCCGCCAGAACGCGCCGGCGTCGGGGGTGCCGATCGGCTTGCCTTCGTAGAGCACGGTCGCGCAGCCGTGCAGCAGCGGCGCATAGACGATGTAGGAATGGCCGACCACCCAGCCGATGTCGGAAGCCGCCCAATAGGTCTCGCCCGGCTCGACGCCATAGATCGCGCTCATCGACCATTTCAGCGCGACGCAATAGCCGCCGGCGTCGCGCACCACGCCCTTGGGCGTTCCGGTCGTGCCGGACGTGTAGAGAATGTAGAGCGGGTCGGTGGCGGCGAGTTCGACGCAGGGCGCGCTTTTTCCCGCCGCACGCGTCGCCGCGACCAGCCCCGCCCAGTCGCGGTCGCGCTCGGCGAACATCCTGCCCTCGAGTTGCGGCCGCTGGAAGACGACGCAGGCCTGCGGCTTGTGCCTGGCGAGGCCGATGGCGAGATCGAGCAGCGGCTTGTATTCGACCAGGCGGCCGGGCTCGACGCCGCAGCTCGCCGTCAACACCAGCTTGGGCTCGGCGTCGTCGATGCGGGTTGCGAGCTCCTTGGCGGCGAAGCCGCCGAACACCACCGAATGGACCGCGCCGATGCGCGCGCAGGCGAGCATGGCGAACAGCGCCTCGGGGATCATCGGCATGTAGACGATGACGCGGTCGCCCTTGGCGAGGCCGAGATCGGCGAGCGCCGCGGCGAGCGTCGCCACCTCGTCCAGCAGCTCGCGATAGCTGATGCGCCGCTTCGCGTTGGTGACCGGGCTGTCGTAATAGATCGCCGCCTGATCGCCGCGGCCGGCCGCGACATGGCGGTCGACGGCGTTGTAGCAGGCGTTCAACGTCGCGTCGGGAAACCAGCGGCCGTAGACGCCGGCTTCAGCGTCGAAGATCGTTCTGGGCGGACGGATCCAGTCGATCCCCTCCGCCGCCTTGGCCCAGAATCCTTGCGGATCGGCGCGCCACTGCGCGTAGACTTCGCCGTAGCGGCTGACCATTGTTTCGCTCCCGCTCGCCGCGCCGGCGGCGATCGCCGTTTTCGCTCAGGACCTTGACGCGCCCGCCGGGCGAGCGCAATCCGCGTCGCGCTAACATTTAGGCGTAAGACGAGCGATTGATGCTTTCCGCTTTTCCCGGCGATCCTCTTTTCTATCTCGCGGCGATCCCGGCGGTGATTCTGCTCGGCCTGTCGAAGGGGGGCTTCTCCGGCTTGAGTTCGCTCGCCATGCCGCTGGTCGCGCTGGCGATCTCGCCGGTCAAGGCGGCGGCGATCGTGCTGCCGATCCTGATCGTCCAGGACTGGGTCAGCGTCTGGGCCTTCCGCCGCGACTGGGACCTGCGCAACCTCGCGATCCTCGCGCCGGCAGGCGCAATCGGCGTCGCGGCCGGCTGGCTGATGGCGGCGCGGGTCGACGAACAGGCGGTGCGGCTCGCGGTCGGGCTGATCTCGGTCGGCTTCGTCGCCTTCATGTTGCTGCGCGATCGGCTCGCCTCCGCCGCGGCGACCGAGGCGACGGTCGCGCCCGGCCTGTTCTGGGGCGCCGTCGCCGGCTTCACCAGCTTCGTCAGCCATACCGGCGCGCCGCCGACGATGGTCTACTTGCTGCCGCAGAGGCTGACGCCGCGGATTTTCGCCGGCACCTCGGCGATCCTCTTCGCCATCGTCAACCTGCTGAAAGTGGGACCCTATTTCGCCCTCGGCCAGTTCAGCCGCGACAACCTCTCGGCTTCCGCGTCGCTGCTGCCGGTGGCGGTGGCGTCGACCTTCGCCGGCGTCTGGCTGGTGAGGCGCGTGTCGGCCGAACGGTTCTATGTCGCGGTGCTGGCGCTGACCTTCCTCGTCGGCGTCAAGCTGATCTGGGACGGCGCCTGGGGCCTGTGGGGGTAGCGCGAATTTAACCGCCGACGCGGCAGGATGCGGCGTTGAAGGTTCGAGGGGAATGCGGGATGAGCGCAGGCGGCGACGACGCGGTCGAGGCGGGCGCCCGCCTCAGCCGGCAGATCCCCTCCTTCGCCGCGATCGGTCTGACCGGCTACGTCGTCGACGCCGGCATCACCTATCTCGGCGCGAAGTATCTCGGCCTGTCGCCCGAAATCGCCCGTCCGCCAGGCTTTGTCATCGCGACGATCGTCAATTTCGCCCTCAACCGCGCGATCACCTTCCGCCACGCCAAGGCGCCGCTGGCGCGCGCCTTCCTGCGCTATTGCCTGGTGGCGGCGGGAGGGCTGGCGGTCAATTACGCCGTCTATTCGCTCTGCGTCGTCTTCTGGCCGCTCATCGGCCTGACGGCGACGCCGGGCGTCCTGCCGCTGTTCGTCGCCGCCGGCAGCGGCGTGGCGATGGTCGTCACTTTCGTCGGCTTCCGCTGGTTCGCGTTCCGGCCTTAGCGCGGCGAGTTTCGTCGCATTTGCTTGCCGGCCTCGCGGCGCCGGGCATCGGTCGAGCGGAGAGATGGTCATGAAGCGGCTCGTTCGAGGACTCGCCTTCGCCGTCGCGCTCTGCGCGTCGACGGGCATGGCGCAAACCCCTTCCGACGACTGCGCCTCGACCTTTTATCGCGACAAGAGCGAGGCCTGCCTCAATGAGACGCTCGCCGCCCTGCGCGACGCCTCGTCGGTCAAGCCGGAGGTCAACGCCGCGATGGTCGGCTTCTTCGCCGGCGTGATCACATCGACGCCGTCGATGGAGGCGAAGATTCTCGCCGCCGTCGGGCCGCCGGCGATGAAGAGGACCATTCTCATGGCGCTCCAGCGCGCCGGTCGGGACGAAGCGGCGCGCAACTTCGCCCAAACCGAGCATCTGCAAGCGGCGTTGGCCGGGCTCGAAAGCGAGCGGCCGCCGCGGCTCGACGAGGTCAAGCCGAGGTCCGCCGCCGCCGACAACGACCTGTTGATCGGGGCGTTCATGTCGACCGGCGATCCGACCTACATCAAGGCGATCCTCGGCAATTTCTCCGCCGCTGAAGATGACCAGATCCGCGACGCCGTGCGCGTCGCCCTGATGCAAGCGCGCTTCGGCGAGAACGATCGACGCGGCGGCTACCAGCGGCTGGCGCGCGTCCTCTGCGGCAAGTATCAGTGCAGGCGCGATCTTTCGCCGTTCTCGCGCGTCATGACGCTCTCCTCCGCATATTGGGCGCTCGCCGCGCTCGCCGCCAAAGACGAAACGATCCGCAAGACGAGCCAGGCCTTTCTCGACGCCGATCCGCGGGTCAAAGCGATCGAGCAGAACGAGCAGGACGCGTTCGCAGCCTATGTCGAGCGTCTCGCTGTCTGGACTGCAGCCAAGGGCGACCCGGATTCCGCGGACAGGGCGAAGTCGGAGGATGCGCTCCTCTCCGGTTACGAAAACCTCGCTCCGACCCAGGATCTCCTGCACCCACTCGTCGGGGGCAAGTAGGTCAAGTCCGACCGACCCAGGCCGGCGGAAGCCGTCGCCCCCTCGCATCGGCGCGCCGGCGCGTTATGATGGCGCGGACCCTCGGGGAGCGCCGGCATGACGACTTCGCCTTACGACCTGGACCTCGATCGCAACCCCGCCAATTTCCAGCCGTTGACGCCGCTGACGCTGCTCGAGCGCGCGGCCCAGGTCTTCCCCGACCAATTGGCGATCGTCCACGGTCCGCTGCGGCGCAATTATCGCGACTTCTACGCCCGCGCGCGCCGGCTCGGCTCGGCGCTCGCCAAGCGCGGCTTCACGCGCGGCGACACGGTCGCCGTCATGCTCGCCAACACGCCGGCGATGCTCGAATGCCACTACGGCGCGCCGATGTGCGGGGCGGTGCTCAACACGCTCAACACCCGCCTCGACGCGGCGGCGATCGCCTTCATGCTCGACCATGGCGAGGCCAAGGCGCTCATCGTCGACCGCGAATTCTCGGGCGTGATCGCCGCGGCGCTGAAGCTCTGCAAGGCCAGGCCGCTGATCGTCGACTACGACGATCCCGAATACGACGGCGACGGCGCGGCGCTCGGCGGGCTCGACTACGAGGCGCTGCTCGCCGAGGGCGACCCGGAATACGCTTGGGTCAGGCCGCGCGACGAGTGGGACGCGATTTCGCTCAACTACACTTCAGGCACCACCGGCGACCCCAAGGGGGTCGTCTACCACCATCGCGGCGCCAACCTGCTCGCGGTCGGCAACGTCGTCACCGCCGACATGGGCCGCCACCCGGTCTATCTGTGGACGCTGCCGATGTTCCATTGCAACGGCTGGTGCTTTCCGTGGTCGATCAGCGTCAAGGCGGGCGTCCACATCTGCCTGCGCCAGGTGCGCGCCAAGGCGATGTACGACCTGATCGCCGAGCACCGCGTCACCCACCTCTGCGGCGCGCCGATCGTCATGTCGGTTCTGCTCAACGCGCGCCCCGAAGAGAAGCGGCCGCTGCCGCATGTGGTGCGCTTCTTCACCGCCGCTGCGCCGCCGCCCGCCGCGGTGCTGGCGGCGATGCGCGAAGCCGGCTTCGAGGTCACCCATCTCTACGGGCTCACCGAGACCTACGGCCCGGCGGTGGTCAACGACTGGAAGGACGCGTGGAACACGCTCGACGCGCCGACCCAGGCGGCGATGAAGTCGCGCCAGGGCGTGCGCTACCACGCCCTCGAGGCGCTCGACGTCATCGATCCCGAGACGATGCGAAGCGTGCCCGCCGACGGCGAGACGATGGGAGAGGTGATGTTCCGCGGCAATGTGGTGATGAAGGGCTACCTCAAGAACAAGGCCTCGACCGACAAGGCGTTCGCCGGCGGCTGGTTCCATTCCGGCGACCTCGGCGTCAAGCATCCCGACGGCTACCTCCAACTCAGGGACCGCTCCAAGGACATCATCATCTCGGGCGGCGAGAACATTTCGTCGATCGAAGTCGAGGACGCATTGTTCCAGCACCCGAGCGTCCAGCTCGCCGCGGTGGTGGCGGCGCCCGACGACAAATGGGGCGAGACGCCCTGCGCCTTCGTCGAGCTGAAGCCGGGCCATAGCGCCAGCGAGGACGAGCTGATCGGCTGGTGCCGCGCGCGGCTCGCCCATTACAAATGCCCGCGCCGCGTCGTGTTCGCCGAGATCCCCAAGACCTCGACCGGCAAGGTGCAGAAGTTCGCCTTGCGTGCGCGGGCGCGTGTGGCCGCGTCGTCGTGACCGCCAGTCGAAAATCGGGCTGGCCGCCGCACTGCCGCGCCGCGCTGGCGCGCGCGCTGCGGCTCGCTTCGCGCCAGTTCCCGCGCGCCGGCGAGGACGAAGCGACGCGCATCCACGACCTGCGCAAGACGCTGAAAGGCGCGGCGGCGCTCGCCCGCCTGTTCGCCGATCTCGTCGGCGCGCCGGCCGAGGCGACGCTCGCTGCGATCAACGCGGCGCGGCGCAAGGTCGGGCGGGCGCGCGATCTCGACATCCTGCCCGGCGTGCTCGCGGCGCTCGATCCGCCGCCAGAGACCCGCGACGCGCTGATCGCCGCGATCGCCGAGCAGCGCGAAGCGGAGCGACGCGCTCATCACGACCTCGACGTCGGCGGCCTCGCCGCCGAGCTGCGCGCGCTCGCCGACTCGGTCGAGGCGTGGGACGTCGAGGTGGCGGGCGCGACGCCGCTGATCGCGGCGGTCAGGGGCGCCTACCGATCGGCGCGGCGGCGCGGCGCGGCGGCTTTGCCGAGCGGCCCTCCGCGCGAATTGCATGGGCTGAGGGTGCGGGTCGTCGACCTCGTCTATCAGCTCGGCGTGTTCGAGCCGGCCTGGCCGGCGATGATGCGGGCGACGATGCGCGAGCTGCAGCGGCTGCGCACGGCGCTTGGCGATCACAACGATCTCTCCGTGCTCGCCGAATTCGCCGCCGCGCGCCCCGAGCTGACCCCGGAGCAGAAGGTCGCCGTCGCCGTGCTGATCGCCAAGCGGCGCCGGCCGCTGGCGCGACGCGCCGCGCAGCTCTACGCCCGCCTGTTCGCCGAGCGGCCGTCCGCCTTCGAGCGCCGCCTCGCCGCCTATATCGAAAACCCGCGCCGCAAGCCGCCGGCGCACAGAGCGCCGCGCGCGCCCCGCGCCGTCGCGGCGGCGGATGCGCCTCCGGCCGATCCCGGCGGCGGAACGGCTCACATCCCGTAGACGACGCGATTGTTCGCGCCGACCGAGCCTTGAAAGGCGTCGTCGGGAAGCGCCTCACCTATCGAACAACTGCTGAGTGACACGCCGTACGGCAAAAGCCGAAAGGCCAAAAACAGGGCCAAAATCTAAGTCAAAGCGATCCGACAAAGCCCAGTCCGAGCGATTCATAGAAGCCGCTCGGAAACTCGGCGCTAAAGTAACTGGTGAAGCGTTTGAGCGGGCATTTGCAAAAACTACGTCGCATAAGCGGCGGAATCATAGGAACGCCTATTTGTCGTTCGAGGTCTGCGTCGCCGTTGGCGTCACGACTCCCAAGCGTTTTTTCTGCCGTTTTACGTAATCCTCAAGAGCCTCCAGCAAGCTCGGATCAAGGTCGCCGCTCGCCACTAATTTCAGATATTGCAACGGGCTGGTTTCCTCGACAAAGACAACGCGCTCTCCGGTCATCAAGGCGACTCCTTCTCTCCTAGGAGCAGAACCAAGATCGCCCGCCGCAGTCTTTGCCGCCATACCCTCAAGGGCTTCCCTCTGGATATGTGGCGCTTTGGCAGGAGAGTCGGTTTGCCCTTCCGTCGCTGATTTTTCGTCCTTTTCAGACGAGGCACCATTACTTTCACTTACGCCTTCTTGCCGCAAAAGCTCGTAAGTTTTCTGATAACTCTTGATCACGGGGTTAACTGCGGCCGAGGCGAATCCTTGCCGCATTAGATAGGCGCGAAGGGAATTCTCAGAGATATAGCCGTCTGGCCACTGTTCTCGGATATTGCGAAAGAGCGTAGGCGTGTGTGCCGCCAGAAGCAGCGCGTCCTGTTTTTCAGCCTTATCGTGAGGAAGCAGGATTCTTACCGCCGTATCCGTGACCCGAACGCCACCCTTGCCGGCCTTCTCGATTAGGCCGTAATGGGAGAGGTCCGACAGTATCTTCGTGGACGTGCCCGTCATGCCGCTGTAGCCCATGTCCTTGACGGCGGCCTCGCGATCAGTTGGATTCTGACGGTTCTTTTCGAATATTTTGCTAGTTAATTCAACGGCTTCGCAAAGAGAGGTACCGGGGTATCCCGGGCTAGTAATTCGCGCCATCGCGCCCTCCGCGGGTTTGCTACGGCCTCGTTATAATAGTTCCTGGATAATGCCGCAAGTTTTTCTTGACCGGCATTATCGTGTCTGCGAGATTGGCCTCGCGCCGAGAGTCGGCGCGTTGGAGATTCTCGATGACCCTTGATCAGCTCCCCCGCCCGGTCGCCGGCGTCTCGGGAGCGACTAACGAAGAAGGCCGGCCCCGCGCCAACGGATAACCGGCCTTCGTGGCGACCAAGCAACCGGGCGGTTTCCCACGCGATCTCTGGGCGATGCAACATCCTTAGAATCGCACGGGAGCCGCCCACCATGCAAGGGAAAGAAGAAGCGGCGAAATGCCCATCACAGAACATCCCCCGTTAGGCACAATCCTGATTTGCGATTTCAGTGCGGGGTTCAAGGTGCCTGAAATGGTCAAGCGCCGCCCCGTCGTGGTCATCAGCCCAAAGATCGCCGCTCGCGCCAAATTGTGCACAGTCGTCGCCTTAAGCACGACGGACCCAGTTCCTCGGATGCCATACCATTCTCAATTGCGCATTTGGCCGTTGCTTCCTGAACCTTGGGACAAGGAATTTATGTGGGTCAAAGCAGATATGGTATATTCAGTTGCATTCCATAGGTTAGACTTACTACGCAAAGGAAAGCGGCCGGACGGAACTAGAAATTACATAATCCGTTGCTTGACGGAAGATCAGATTAGAGAAGTCCGGCAATGTTTATTACGCTCTATCGGATTATCGGGCTTGACAAAGCACCTATAATTCACTATTTTTCGAATGTTAGCGGCTCTCTCGCTTCCCAGCGAAATCCGCGTCTCAAGACCCCGCGAGGGGCGGCCGTGCAAAGGGCCATCACAAGCCACCGCACGGCGTCGATAAACCGGTAACACGGGTTCGATTCCCGTCGACTCCACCATTTATGGGGTCGTCGTCCAATGGGAGGACACCGGCCTGTCCCAAGCGCCGCTCGGCAACGGGCGGCGCTTTTTCATTTCCGCGTGCTTTCTCCGCTTGTGGGTAACGCGCCCGCCCCCTACGGGTAACGCGCCTTGAGGTCGGCGACTCGCTCGGAATCGCGGTCGATGATGCAGGCGAGGCGCGGATCGCCGCCCTTGGCGCTCATGCCGGCCTCGAACGGCGCCACATCCTGACATTCGACGTCGCGCCAGCTCACCCACTGATCCTCGGCCTCGTTGAGCGAGCGCTTCCAGCGCGACTTCTGCGCGTTGAGCACGCCGGCGCGCGCGTCGACGCTCTTCAGCGACGCGTCGACCACGGCCGCAAGCTCCTTGTCGGCGCGATCGGCCGCCGTGCGCAGGCAATCGGCGAGATCGCGCGCGCCGATCTTGCGCGCGTCGCAAGCGGCCTGCGACGGCCTGAGATCCTCGGCCAGAGCGCCGGCCGAAGGCGCAGCGAGCGCCGCGGCGAGGACGAAGAAGATTCGCAATTGCGAAGCGTTCATCGGCGAAATGACCCCCGTAACCCACAAAGGCGAAGTCCGCCCCGAGCGACGCGCCTCCCGTACGACTCAGCGCCGTCGCCTGCCCGACGCGCGTCCATTATTAAACGCGCGGCCGCGGTGGGTCCATCGCTCCGACTCTTCTGCGTCCGCAGCATGACGCGCGCACGAACGCGGACCACGCCCGCGCCAGTCTTTACGGTCCGGCGGCGCTCACGCCGGCGGCGCGTGGGCGCGCAGGAAGTCGCCGATGCGCGCCAACGCGCGGGCGATGTTGGGACGCGAATTGGCGTAGGAGAGGCGGACGTAGCCCTCGCCGAAGACGCCGAAGTCGGGCCCGCCGATCGTCGCCACGCCCGCTTCCTCGAGCAGCGCGCCGGCGAGCGCCTTCGCCTTCCAACCCGTCTTGGCGATGTTGGGAAACGCGTAGAAGGCGCCCTTCGGCGTCGCGGCGTTGACGCCCGGCAGCGCGTTGAGTCCGTCGACGACGATGCGGCGGCGCGCGTCGAATTCGGCCACCATCGCCTGAACCGCGTCCTGCGGCCCGGTCAGCGCCGCCAGGCCGGCGAATTGCGCCGCCGCATTGACGCAGGAATAGGAATTGACCGCCAGCTTGCGCGCCGCGTCATAGAGCGGCTGCGGCCAGACCGAAAAGCCGAGCCGCCAGCCGGTCATCGCGTAGGTCTTCGACCAGCCGTCGAGCAGGATCAGCCGGTCGCGGATTTCCGGATAGGCGAGCAGCGTCTGATGGCGATGATTATCGTAGGTCATCTGCCCGTAGATCTCGTCGGACAGGATGGCGACGTCGGGAAAGCGCGCGAGGCCGGCGACGAGCCTGTCGATCTCCTCGCGCGGCGTGACGCCGCCGGTCGGATTGGCGGGCGAGTTGAGGATGATCAGCCGCGTCTGCGGCGTCAGCAGCGACAGCGTCTCCTCGGCCGAAAAGGCGAAGTCGTTCTCTTCGCGCATCGGGATCGGCACGGGGCGCGCGCCGGCGAACTCGATCATCGAGCGATAGATCGGGAAGCCGGGATCGGGATAGAGGATGTCGACGCCCGGCGCGCCGAACATCAGGATCGCCATATGCATCGTCACCTTGCCGCCGGGGACGATCAGCACGAGATCGGGCGAGACTTCGACGCCATAGCGACGATGGAGATCGGCGGCGACCGCCTCGCGCAGCGGCGCGATCCCCGCCGCCGGCGTGTAGCCGTGCTCGCCGTCGCGCAACGCCTTGACCGCCGCCTCGACGATATGCGGCGCAGTTTTGAAATCCGGCTGGCCGATGCCGAGATTGACGATCTCGCGCCCCTGGCGCTGAAGCTCGGTCGCGCGGGCGAGAACCGCAAACGCGTTCTCGTCGCCGATGCGCGAGAAGGCGGGAACGACGTCGAGCATGGGCGGGCCTCCCTGGAGACTTCTGTTGTATGGCGGTTGGCGCGCGGCGGACAAGGGCGCATGATCGGCGCCGCAGCCGCCGTTCCCGAAGAGATTGCCGAATGCTGACCATCTGGGGCCGAAAGACTTCGTCGAACGTCCAGGCGGCGATGTGGTGCGTCGGCGAGTTGGGGCTCGCCTATCGTCGCCACGACATCGGCCATGCCTATGGCGGCAATCGCACGCCCGAGTTTCTCGCCATGAACCCGAACGGCCTCATCCCCGTCCTGCGCGACGGCGACGACGAGCCGATCTGGGAGACCGGCGCGATCCTGCGTTACCTCGGCGCGAAATATGGCGACGACCCGTTCTGGCCGCGCGACCCGGCGGCGCGCGCCCAGGTCGACAAATGGGCGGAATG
>NZ_JBEKVH010000045.1:0-23733 GCF_049514155.1 Roseiarcus sp.
TCGATCTCGTCGAGCAGCAGCACCGAATGCGGGTGCTGGTCGATCGCGTCGGTCAGCAGGCCGCCCTGGTCGAAGCCGACATAGCCGGGCGGCGCGCCGATCAGCCGCGAAACGGTGTGGCGCTCCATATACTCCGACATGTCGAAGCGAGTGAGCTCGAGGCCGAGGCTGGAGGCGAGCTGCCGCGCGGCTTCCGTCTTGCCGACGCCGGTCGGGCCGGAGAACAGATAGCAGCCGATCGGCTTCTCGGGATCGCGCAGGCCGGCGCGCGCGAGCTTGATCGCCGAAGCGAGCGCGCCGAGCGCAGCGTCCTGACCGTAGACGACGCGCTTCAGCGTCGCGTCGAGATGTTGCAGCACCTCGGCGTCGTCCTTTGAGACGGACTTCGGCGGGATGCGCGCCATCGAGGCGATCGTCGCCTCAATTTCCTTGATGCCGATGACTTTCTTGCGCTTGGCCTCGGCGACCAGCATCTGCGAGGCGCCGGTCTCGTCGATGACGTCGATCGCCTTGTCAGGCAGCTTGCGGTCGTGGATGTAGCGCGCCGACAGTTCGACCGCCGCCTTCACCGCCTCCTGGGTGTAGCGAACCTTGTGGAACTCCTCGAAATAGGGCTTGAGACCCTTGAGGATCTCCACCGTGTCGGGAACGCTCGGCTCGTGCACGTCGATCTTCTGGAAACGGCGCACCAGCGCGCGGTCCTTCTCGAAATACTGGCGGTATTCCTTGTAAGTGGTCGAGCCGATGCAGCGCAGCGACCCTTGCGCCAGGGCCGGCTTGAGCAGGTTGGAGGCGTCCATCGCCCCACCCGAAGTCGCGCCGGCGCCGATGACGGTGTGAATCTCGTCGATGAACAAGATCGCGTCCTTGTGTTGCTCGATCTCCTTCATCACCTGCTTCAGGCGCTCTTCGAAATCGCCGCGATAGCGCGTGCCGGCGAGCAACGCGCCCATGTCGAGGGCGAACACGGTCGCGCCGGCGAGCACTTCCGGCACCTCGCCGCCGACGATCTTGCGCGCGAGGCCTTCGGCGATCGCCGTCTTGCCGACGCCGGGATCGCCGACCAGCAGCGGGTTGTTCTTCTGCCGCCGGCACAGCACCTGGATGGTGCGCTGGACCTCGGCCTCGCGGCCAATCAGCGGATCGATGCGACCGTCGCGCGCCTTGCGATTGAGATTGACGCAATAGGCGTCGAGCGCGCCTTCCTTCTTCTTGCCCTCGGAGCCGTCCTTGGCCTCCTTCGACTCGCGCGCGTCCGCATCTTCGTCGACGCCGCGCGGGGTCCGCGACGGGTCTGAGAGACCGGCCCGCTTGGCGATGCCATGGCTGATGTAATTGACCGCATCGTAGCGGGTCATGTCCTGCTCTTGCAGGAAGTAGGCGGCGTGGCTCTCGCGCTCGGCGAAGATCGCCACCAGCACGTTGGCGCCCGTCACTTCCTCGCGGCCCGACGACTGGACGTGGATCGCCGCGCGCTGCACGACGCGCTGAAAGCCTGCAGTCGCCTTCGCCTCGTCGATCGTTTCGACGATCAAGTTGTCGAGATCGGTGTCGAGATATTGGATGACGTTCTTGCGCAGCTGGTCGAGATCGACGTTGCAGGCGCGCAGCACCGCCGCGGCGTCGGGATCGTCGATCAGGGCCAACAGCAGATGTTCGAGCGTCGCATATTCGTGGCGACGTTCGTTGGCGAGCGCCAGCGCCTTGCGAAGGGTCTTTTCGAGCGCGCGGGAGAATACCGGCATCAGACGCCTTTCATTTCTTTTCCATGATGCATTGCAGAGGATGCTGATTCTTGCGCGCGTGGTCCATCACCTGCGCGACCTTCGTCTCGGCGACCTCGTAGGTGTAGACGCCGCACTCGCCGACGCCGTTGTTGTGCACGTGGAGCATGATCTGGGTCGCCTCTTCCGGGGTCTTGTTGAAGAACGCTTGAAGAATGGCGATGACGAACTCCATCGGCGTATAGTCGTCGTTGAGCAGCAACACGCGGTACATATTCGGCCGCCGCGTCTGCGCGCGGGTGCGCGTGATGACGGCGGCGCCGACGCCAGGCACTTCCGGGGCGCGCCGAGGCTCGCGCGCCGCTTCGATCGCCGGCCGGTGCGTCGGAGCGGCGCGCGAAACCGAGAAGATGCGCGCGAGTCGCGCAATTCCGGCCCGGAACCGACTGACCAACGGATGCGGATCGGCGATCAAGTTCGACCTCGACAAACCTCACAGGCGGCGTGGCCGCGACATTTCGGGGGTTCGCCGCGATTCCCCACGATTCACATCTAGGCGCCGCACACTTCGGGCGCCAGAGGCGAAGCGACACAAACAAGGTTCGCCAATTTGCAACCGGCGCGCAAGTACGAATTTCGATCAGAGGCGCGCAACAAAAAAAGGGCCGGCGCGACGCCGACCCTGACATGTGAGAACAGTTACGCGGCCGCGCTTCGCGCGCCGCCGTTCGCTTGCGTCATTTGACCTGAAGCTTGGTGAACGCAGCCTCGACCGGCTTGAACGCTTCGGTCGCCAGCTTGATGTAAATTTCGTTGATCTTGTTCGCCTGTGCGACGAAGCCCTCGTAGATCGATTTCGCGTAGTCGGTCTGGATCTGCACCGCCGTCTCGACCGACTTCGCGCCGAGCAGCTTCTCCACCGTCGCCGAACTGGAGGCGAACGCCTTCTTCGAATAGTCGGACGACTCCGCGGCAATCTCCTGCAGACCCTTGGCGACGCTCGCGGCGGCCGTATTGACGGCGTCGAGATGCTGTTTGCTGAACTTCTGGAACTCTTCGAACGTCGGGGTGGTCATGGCGGAACCTCGTGCGCTTCGTTGCGGCGGCAGATGCGGACGCCGCGAAGCGACGGCGTCGATGGCTCGCAACATGTGCACTGCACAATGAACTGTCAAGAAGAATGTTGCGGTGCAACAAAAGGCCGCAGGCCTTGTTCCCCGCGGCCTGGAGCGAATTTTATCAATCGCTTAAGCAAGTTCGTCGCGTTTCGTGACGCCCCGCCCGCCCCTCGCTTCGCCTGTCCGATCAAAGCTTTGCTGCACAAAGTCGGCAAAACCGGGTCGGCGCGTTAACGCCGCCGTAACCGCGCCCGCATAGCCTTTCGAAGCGTATTCGCCGCGCAACAGTCCGTCTGTCGCGGCTGTTGCGCCGCGTCAGTTCAACAGGGCGTCCATGGTGTTGCGTGGCTCTCGGTCTTCCTCTTTCCCCCTCCTCACCATCGCCTCGGCGGCTTGCGCGGCGCTTGCGCTGCTGAGCCTGACCTCGACCCCCGCCGAGGCGCGATATTGGCGTCACTACCGCCACGCCGTTCATTACGCCGCGCGCGCCCCCGCGCCGGCCGACCCAGCCTTCGCGGCGCTCGTCGTCGACGCCAACGCCGGTCGCACGCTTTACGCCGCCAATGAGAACGAGCCGCGCCATCCCGCGTCGCTGACCAAGGTGATGACGCTCTACCTGCTGTTCGAACAGCTCGACAAAGGCGCGATGACCTTGCAGACGGAGCTTCCGATCTCCGAGCACGCCGCTGCGCAGGAGCCCTCGAAGCTCGGGCTCGAGCCAGGCGACACGATTTCCGTCGACGACGCCATCAAGGCGATCGTCACCCGCTCGGCCAACGACGTCGCCGTGGCGATCGCCGAAGCGATCGGCGGCGACGAGCCGCATTTCGCCGACATGATGACGCGCAAGGCGCATGCGCTCGGCATGTCGCGCACCCTCTACCGCAACGCCTCCGGCCTGCCCAACGACGAGCAGATCACCACCGCGCGCGACCTGACCATTCTCGCGCGCGCCACCGAGGAGCGCTTCCCGCGCTACTTCAAGTACTTCTCGACCCACGAGTTCGCGTACGGCGGCGAGATCATCGGCAATCACAATCACCTGCTCGGTCGCGTCGACGGCGTCGACGGCATCAAGACCGGCTACACCCGCGCTTCCGGCTTCAACCTTCTGACCTCGGTCCATCGTGACGGCCGCTCGCTGGTCGCAGTCGTGCTTGGCGGCCGCACCGCCGCGGCGCGTGACGTCTACATGGAAGGCTTGATCCGCGATCACTTCGCTCAGGCTTCCGATCGCGGCCACACCGCGCCGATGATCGCCGAGGCTGCGGCGCCGCCCGCCCCGCCGATCAAGCTCGCCAGCCTCGCCGTCCCTCCCGGCGCCATTTCGGCGCCGCCCGCTCGTTCCGCCGCCGGCGTGATCGAGGAAGGCGACGAGGATTCCGCGGAAGAAGCGCCGCCCACGCCCGCTGTCGCGACGGCGAAACCCGTCGTTGCGCCAGTCGCGACGAAGCCCGCCGCCGTCGCGCCCGCCGCCAAGCCCGTCGCGCCGGTCGCCGCCGCGCCGCGGACTGCGCCGACCGCCGTCGTCGCCGCAACGCCGCAGCAGCTCGGTTGGGTCAAGGGCCCCGATCCTGTCGCGAAGGGACCGTCGCGCGACGACGCCCCCGCCGCCGCCCCGGCGCCCCAAGCCAAAACGGCGACCACAATCGCCGCCGAGACCGCGCCAGCGCCGACCGATCATGGGGGTTGGATCATCCAGGTCGGCATCTCGGACGACGCCGCCAAGGCCAACGACCTGCTCGCCCGCGCGCGCGCCCAGACCCATCGGCAACTCGCTCAGGCGCGGCCGTTCACCGAGAAAGTCGCCAAGGGAGAGGACGTCTTCTACCGCGCCCGCTTCGCCGGCCTCGACTCGGCGAGCGCCGAGACCGCCTGCCGGTCGCTGAAGAAGAGCGGCTTCGCCTGTTTCGCAGCGCGCGACTGAGGAGCGTCACCCGTGTCCCAGCAGGACGTCCTTGGCTTCGTTGACTTGCGCCGCCAAAGCGGTCGGTCCGCCATGGTCTGGATGAAGCTTTTGCATCAGCGACCGGTGGGCGCGAATGATTTCCTCGGCGCTCGCGCCCTGCGCCAAGCCCAGGATCTGATACGCTTGGTCGCGCGTCATCGCCCCGCCGCGGTCGCCCCGCCGCCGCTCCTCGCTCTGACCCTCGTCTGCCTGACGCCAACCGGCAAACCGGCGGTCGAGATACGTTTCCAGTAGACGCGCCCCTTCCGGGTCGTCGCGGCGGCAATCCTCATAGAGCGCCAGGCACTCGCCGCGCGTCAGCAAATCGAGATCGCGTCCCTGCTGTGGGCCGGCGAGCACCGTGCCGGTCACCGCTCCGGTGTCCTGGTCGAGCCGCATCTCGATCGTCGCCGAACGCGCCGTCGCGACCCGACCTCGCCGCGGCCCGAAGCCGGCGGCGCCGAAGACCGAGGCGAGCCGCCCCCCCCGACCGAACAATCCGAGGCTCGTCGCGACGGCGGCGAGCGTCGCCGCGCCGGCGAAGTTGCCGCGTAGCAGCAGGAACGCCGCGATGGCGAAAACCGCCACCGCGCCGCCGTTGCGCACCGTCGCCGCGACGGAAGCCGGGCTCAGCCGCGCGAATCTGCGGATGCCCAACAGCAGCAGATAGAGGGCGAGAACTCCGGCGATCAGTGTCGGCATAAGCGAAATCGGTTCCCGAGGCGGCGGATCGCCGCGTCTCTTGTCACGCTTCGCGCATCTGTTCCAGCAGCGCGCGGGCGCAGCCGTCGCGGTCCGCCTGCGCCGCCAGCGCCGTCCGGCCGCCCGCCGCGTAGACGGCCGCCGCGCTCAGCAGCGCCTCGAGCCGCGCCGCGGCGCCGGCGTTGAAGGCCTCGTAAGCGCCGCCGGTCAGGCGGGCGATCTCCTTGAAGGCGCGGCGCGCGACGGGATCTGCGCCCTCCTGGAACATGAACGCCTTGACCCCGACCAGCGCCAGCTCGGCGGCGGTCGCCAGCAGCGGATCGACGCCCTCCTCCATCGCGTCGCCGACGAACACCAGGGCGCCGACCCGCGCCCGGCGCGCTTCGTCGCGCGCGTGGGCAAGCACGCGACGCAATTGAGTCGTCCCGCCTTGCACCGAAATTTGGCTCATCAGCTCTGCGAGCCCGGCGCCGCCGGAGACGAAGTTGGTCACGCGGCACTCGCCCATCCCACGAAAATAGGCGAGCTGGACGTCGAGACCGCCCAGGCGCGCCGCCGCCTCGAACATGCGGCCCTGCAGCGCCTGCGCCATGTCCCAGGTCGGTTGCCGGCTCATGGTCGCGTCGAGCGCGAAGATCAGCCGGCCGCGTCCGCTCGAAATCGGCGCCGGCGCGCGCTTCGCCGCTTCGACGAAGGCATCCACCGCCGAGCCGCCCTCGCGGCGCGCCGGCAGGACGCGATCCTGCTCGCCCATATGAAAACTCTCCCAGCGCCTGAAGCGCCGCCCCTTAAGATCGGTCGTCGAGCGCCGGGCCGCAAGGCCGGCGCGCATCTCCCTTAGAGCAGGCCGAGCTCGCCCAGCGTCCGACGCAGCTCCTCGGGCATCGCGGCAGCCCCGGCCCCCGCCGCTTCCAGATCGGGCGGCGCGTCCCTGTCGGCGAAATAGCGCCAACCTTGGAATGCGCGCATCGGCCTGGGCGCGACGGCGACAACCTTCGGCTCCATCCACAGCCGGCAGCGGCCGATCCCCGCCGCGTCGACGAATGGCTCGACCTCGAGCAGCCTTTGTCGCGCCGAGATCAGTCCCTTGATCACCCAATACAGCGAGCCGCCATCGACCAGCGCCTCGGCGCGCTTTGGCGTCATGCGGGTGACATGGGCGTGGCGCTGGAGCTCGCCGCGCCGGCGTCGTTCCGCCATACGGTCGGCGATCCACTCTTCGAGGTCGGCGATCGAATCCGCGCCGACGCAGAGTTTGATCAGATGCAGCGTCATCGCCGCCTTATCGCAAATCGACCACCGCGCGCGAAGCGCCGCGCCGGCGCCGCCCTGCGTTGACATAGGGAAACGTCAGGTTTGGCACGACGTTACGCCGCTATCCTCACCCTCGGCCGCAGAGTCGCGTCCGGCGCCGAGATTGGCTTTGTGCGCCGAACAGACCGTATTGTCGAGAACGAGAAGCGGATTGCGGAGGGACGCAATGAGTTGGGCGCGCGCGATTGCGGCGTTCGTCGCCGCGCTGATTGCCGGGCTCCTGTGGATCGTCGCGCACGACAGCAATGCCCTCGTCGGCGACGATTCCCCGGAACATCTCGACGCGACCTATCAGACCCTGTCGCTTGTCTGCCTCGTCAGGCCGTTGTGTCCGATTTCGAGCGACGCGCTCGACGATATGAAGGGCGCGCTCGCTGGACGCTCGGACGCGGAATACGGCCTCGCGCTGACGCTGCTGACCGGCGACGGCGTGCCGAGCGATCGCGCGGCCGGAATCGCCTGGATGGCGCGCGCCGCCGAACACGGCGAGCCCGGCGCGGCGCGCGACGTCAACGACCGGCTGCGCAACGGCGAGAACGTCGCGGTCGACGAGCGCCAGATCGCCTCCGCGTTGCAAAGGCGCGTCGACGCCGGCGACGCCGAGGCGATGCGGGCGCTCGGGCCGATGATCGTGCGCGGCCGCGGCGCCAAACAGGACCCGGCGGCCGGCGTCGCGCTGATGCGCCGCGCCTTCGATCTCGGCGCGACCGGCGCGGCCGCCGATCTCGCCCGTCTCTATCTTCTCGGCGCGCCCGGGTTGCCGACGGATCGCGTGCAGTCCCTCAATTGGATGCAGGCGGCGGCGCGGCGGGGCGATTCGGAGGCGATGTTGTCGATCGGCTATGCGGCGATGAACCCGCCCGGGACTTCGACCGACCGGGACCTGACGCTGAGTTATTGCTGGCTGATGCGCGCCGCCCTGCTCGACAATCCGCGCGCACAGGAGAAACTCAGTCTGACCTTCGAGCAAGGCGAGACCGACGGCCGAGTCGCGATCGCCGCCGATCTGGTCCAGGCCGATTATTGGTTCCGTCTCGCCGCGCGCAGTCCGTTCCATGATAATTCGCAGATCCGCGGCGCGATCGAGCCGAAGATGACCAGCGACGAGATGGACGCCGCCAAGCGCCTTGTCGACGCTTGGCGACCGCGCGAATTCGCCGAACTCAAGACGTTGCCGATCGTCCTGCCCGCGCCGGCTGGCGCGTCGCCGCGCCTTTGCCCGGCGTTGGGTTGAGGCAGGCCGTCGAGCGCCACGGCGAACTTTACTCCTCCGGCTCGCAATCGAAGCGCAGCGGATAGCCCTTGGCGGCGCCCGCCTCGGTGGCGCGCGCCGCTTTGGTCTCGGCGACGTCGCGCGCATAGACCGCCACGACGCAGGCGCCGAGCCGATGCGCGGTCAGCATCACCGCCTGGGCGCGCCCTTCGCCGAGGCGGAACTCGGTCTTCAGCACCGTGACAACAAAATCGCGCGGCGTGTAGTCATCGTTGAACAGGATCACCTTGTGCAGACGCGGCCGTTCGGTCTTGGCGACTGTCTTGGCCTTGGGAACGGCGACGGTCTCGCTCATCGCGCGGCTCCTTGCGTTTGGGCCAGCGCGCAGTTTCGCACGCACGAGCGCGAGCGTCTACGCTCGCCTCAGCGGGATCGGACGTAGTGCGAACAATGACGGCAATCGCTGCGACCGTCGCAGCCGCCCGGGCTGCGTTCGAACGCGGCGGCGAGTTCGCTTTCCGGCAGCGGTCGGCTGTGAAAATAGCCCTGCGTCTCGTCGCAGCCGGCCGAACGCAAGAGTTCGAATTGGTCGCAAGTCTCGACACCTTCGCCGGTCAACGCCAACCCGAGTTCCTTGGCGATTCGCGCCGCCGCGCGGATCACAGCCGCGCAGCGCGGATTGACCATCGCCTCGACGATGAAGGTGCGGTCGATCTTGAGTCGATCCAGCGGCAGTCGCGCCAGCGCCTGCATCGACGAGCCGTCGCCGCCGAAATCGTCGAGCGCGACGGTGACGCCGTAACTGCGCAGTGCGTTGAGGGTCGTCGCGACGGCGGCGAAGTCGTCAATGAGCGCGGATTGAACGATTTCGAGCTCGAGGCGGCGGGGGTCGAGGCGGCCTTGATCGAGAATGCTGCGGACGGTCCCGGCCAGCTTCGGCGATCTCAATTGCGCCGGAGAAAGGTTGACGGCGACCCGCAACCGAGCCGGCCACAGCGCAGCCGCGCGCGCGGCCTCGAGCAGCGCCCAGGCGCCGACGTCGTCGAACGCGGGCGAGCCTTCCGCGTCGCTGACGAAGCGCCCCGCGGCGAGTTCGCCGTAGCCGGGCCGCCGCCAGCGCAACAGCGCTTCGAATCCCGTCGTCGCGCCGCCCGCGACTGCCACCAGCGGCTGGAAATCGAGCCTCAGCTCCTCGTCCCTCAACGCCCGCCGCAGCGCCGCATCGATCCCCCCGCCGTCAGCCGCCGACGGGGCCCCGCCGGGCGGCGCGTCGAACGCTTGCGATTTCAGCTCAAAGGCGCGCATCGCGGCTTCGCGGGTCGGAGACATGCCCGCAATGGTTGCATTGCGCCGTATACAACCCGTTAATGGTTGCGCAGAATCTCGCCTATTCGTCGCCGGCGGCGATCGTCATCAGGCGCTGACCCTGTTCGACCAGGTCGCCGAGCTTGGCGGCGAGGCGCGTGACGCGGCCGGCGCGCGGCGCGACAAGCGCGTGCTCCATCTTCATCGCCTCGACCACCGCCAACCGTTGGCCGGCGACGACGACGTCGCCCTCCTCGACCGAAAGCGCGATCACCCGCCCGTGCATCGGCGCGGCGATCTCGCCCGTCTCCGCCTCGCGCCCGCCCGCGCCGCCGGCGAGCGGATCGACGCGCTCGACGCGGACTTGCCTGCCGCCGCAGAGGGCGTAGGCGGCGTCGCCGATCCTGATCACGTGCGGCGGCGGGCCTTCCGTGGCTGCGAAGCGGCCGTCGGCGAAGGCGATCACGCGCGCGCCGTCAGATTCGATCGCCGCCAGCCGCTCGACGTGACCGTCGACCAGGACCTCGAAGCCGACACGCCGCGGGGCCGACAACTCGAAGGAGTCGCCGACGCTCCAAGGATCGGCCCCAGCGTCCGGCGGCGGCGCGATCAGCGCCGCAGCGCCCGCTAGCACCGCGCGCGGGTCGGGCGGTCGCGGCTCGGCGCCCAGACGCGCCGCGTTGGCGTCGATGAAGCCGATGTCGACTCCGCCCGCCTCGACGGCGGCGTCGGCGAACAGCGCGTCGAGAAAAGCGAGATTGGTCTTTGGTCCGACCACCACCGCCTCGCCGAGCGCGGCGCGCAGACCGTCGAGCGCCGACGCGCGGTTGGGACCATGGACGATCAGCTTGGCGATCAGCGAATCGTAGAACGGCGTGACTTCGTCGTCGGCCTCGACGCCGGCGTCGACGCGCAGCGCAGGCCCCGCATCGAGCCGCAGCGCAAGGATGCGGCCAGGGCTCGGCAGGAAACCGGTCTCGGGATCTTCGGCGTTGAGGCGCGCCTCGATCGCCGCGCCGGTGCGGCGGATCTCACTCTGCTCCAGCGGCAGCGTTTCGCCGGCGGCGACGCGAAATTGCCACTCGACCAGGTCGAGGCCGGTGATCGCTTCGGTGACCGGATGCTCGACCTGCAGCCGCGCGTTCATTTCGAGGAAATAGAAGCTGTCCGGCCCGAGGCCGCGCGCCGCATCGACGAGGAACTCGACCGTGCCGGCGCCGACGTAACCAACCGCGCGCGCCGCGGCGACGGCCGCTTCGCACATCGCCTCACGCGTCGCCTCGGGCAGGCCGGGCGCGGGACTCTCCTCGACCACTTTCTGACGCCGGCGCTGCAGCGAGCAATCGCGCTCGAACAGATGGACGACGTCGCCGTGACGGTCGCCGAACACCTGCACTTCGATGTGACGCGCCGCGGCGACGAATTTCTCGATCAGCACCCGCGGATCGCCAAACGCGCCGACCGCCTCGCGCGCCGCCGCCTCCAGCGCCGATTCGAACTCGACATGGGCGTCGACCCGGCGCATCCCGCGCCCGCCGCCGCCGGCGACCGCCTTGATCAGCACCGGATAACCGATCTCGTACGCTTTCTCCTTGAGGAATTTCGGGCTCTGGTTGTCGCCGTAATAGCCGGGCGCGACAGGAACGCCGAGCTTGGCCATCAGCGCCTTGGCGGCGTGCTTGAGACCCAGCGTCCGCATCGCCGCCGGCGACGGCCCGACGAAGACGAGCCCGGCCTTGCCGCACAGCTCGGCGAAATCGGCGTTCTCGGACAGGAATCCGTAACCCGGATGGACGCATGCGGCCCCGACCCGCTGCGCCAGCGCGACGATCGCCTCGCCGTCAAGATAACCCTCCGCGCCGGCGCCGATCTCGTGCGCCTCGTCGGCGAGGCGCGTGTGCAACGCGCCGCGGTCGGCCGGCGTCGCCAGCGCGATCGTGCGCATGCCGAGCCGCCGCGCCGTGCGGACGACGCGGCAGGCGATCTCGCCGCGATTGGCGATAAGCACGTTGGCGAACATGGCGGTCCCCAGCCGGGGCGAGGTTACAGCGGCCGGCGCCGAGATGGCCAGCGGCGACGCCTATGGCGGGACCCGCTTCGCGCAACTACCTTGGTCGCATGGCGGCGCCTACCCCCCTTGAGGAATTCGTCGATCGGCATCGGCGGCTGTTCGTCCTAACCGGCGCCGGCTGCAGCGTGAACTCGGGCATTCCCGACTATCGCGACGCCGACGGCGGCTGGAAGCGCGCGCCGCCGGTCACCTTCCAGGCCTTCATCGGCCAGGAGGCGACCCGCCGGCGCTATTGGGCGCGCAGCCTGATCGGCTGGCGACGCGTCGACTGCGCTAGGCCGAACGACGCCCATCGCGCCTTGGCGCGGCTCGAGGCGAAGGGCAAAAGCGAAATCCTGCTGACCCAGAATGTCGACCGCCTGCATCAGGCCGCCGGCAGCGAAGCGGTGATCGACCTCCACGGTCGCCTCGACCGCGTCCGCTGCATGGGCTGCGGATGGGTCTCGCCGCGCCAGGACTTGCAGAACGAGCTGGCGCGGCTCAACCCACAGTGGCTCGCGCACGACGCCGCCGTTGCGCCCGACGGCGACGCTGAACTGGACGGCGTCGACTTCTCCGACTTCGCCGTCCCCGCGTGCGCGCGCTGCGGCGGCATGCTCAAGCCCGACGTCGTGTTCTTCGGCGAGAACGTGCCGCGGCCGCGTGTCGAGGCGGCGACGCGCCATCTCGAGGAGGCGGACGCGATGCTGATCGTCGGCTCGTCGCTGATGGTCTATTCCGGCTTCCGTTTCGTCGAGATGGCCGTCCGCGCCGGCAAGCCCGCCGCCGCGATCAACCTCGGCCGCACGCGCGCCGATCCCCTGCTGGCGCTGAAGGTCGAGGCGAGCTGCGACGCGGCGCTCGCCTTTCTCCTGCCGCCTTCGGGCAAGGAAGCGCGCCTCACATCCTGAACACGCCGAACCGCGTCGGCTTGATCGGCGCGTTGAGGCAAGCGGAGAAGGCGAGGCTCAGCACGCGCCGCGTCTCGCCGGGCGCGACGACGCCGTCGTCCCACAGCCGCGCGGTGGCGAAGTAGGGCGAGCCTTCGCTGTCGTAACGGGCGCGGATCGGCGCTTTGAACGCCTCTTCTTCGTCGGCCGGCCAGCTCTCGCCCCGCGCCTCGAGCCCGTCGCGCTTGATCGTCGCCAGCACGCTCGCCGCCTGCTCGCCGCCCATCACGCTGATGCGCGCGTTCGGCCAGGCGAACAGGAAGCGCGGGCCGTAGGCGCGGCCGCACATGCCGTAATTGCCGGCGCCGAACGAGCCGCCGACGATGAGCGTGATCTTCGGCACGGCGGCGCAGGCGACGGCGGTGACCAGCTTCGCGCCGTCCTTGGCGATGCCGCCCGCCTCGTATTTCCGCCCGACCATGAAGCCCGAGACGTTTTGCAGGAATAGCAGCGGAATCCCGCGTTGCGCGCACAACTGGACGAAATGCGCCCCTTTAAGCGCGCTCTCGGAAAACAGCACGCCGTTGTTGGCGACGACGCCGATCAGCATGCCGGAGAGCCGCGCAAACCCTGTCACCAGCGTCGTTCCGTAGCGCGCCTTGAACTCGTCGAACTCGGAGCCGTCGACCAGCCGGGCGATGAACTCGCGCACGTCGTATTGTTTGCGCAGGTCGACCGGGACGATCGCGTCGAGCTCGTCGACCGGATAGATCGGTTCGCGCGCGGCGACGATGTCGTAAGCCGCTTTCGGCGGCCGGTTGAGATTGGCGACGGCGCGGCGCGCCAGCGCGAGCGCCTGCGCGTCGTCGCGCGCCAGCGTGTCGGCGACGCCGGAGACCCGCGTGTGCAGATCGCCGCCGCCGAGTTCCTCGGCCGAGACGGTCTCGCCGGTCGCGGCTTTGACCAGCGGCGGACCGCCAAGGAAGATCGTTCCCTGGTTCTCGACGATGATCGTCTCGTCGGCCATCGCCGGAACATAGGCGCCGCCGGCGGTGCAGGAGCCGAGCACCACCGCGATCTGGGCGATCCCCTGCGCCGACATGCGCGCCTGGTTGAAGAAGATGCGGCCGAAGTGGTCGCGGTCGGGGAAGACCTCGGCCTGATGCGGCAGGTTGGCGCCCCCGGAATCGACGAGATAGACGCAGGGCAGACGGTTCTCTTCGGCAATCTCCTGCGCGCGCAGATGCTTCTTGACCGTCATCGGATAATAGGCGCCGCCCTTGATGGTCGGATCGTTGGCGACGATCATCGCCTCGCGCCCCTGGATGCGGCCGATCCCCGCCACCATGCCGGCGCCGTGCACGTCGCCCTCGTACATGCCGAAGGCGGCGAGCGCGCCGATCTCGAGGAACGGCGAGCCGGGATCGATGAGCCTCGCCACGCGATCGCGTGCGGCGAGCTTGCCGCGCGAAAGGTGGCGCTCGCGCGCCTTGGCCGAGCCGCCTCCAGCAGCGGCGGCGCGGCGGTCGGCGAGTTCGCCGATGAGGGCGCGCCAGGCGGCGCGGTTGGCGGCGTCGGCGGCCGGATCGGACCGCGGCGCGCTGGCGATCACCACCATGACGGAAGTTCTCCACAAATGGCGTTGGCTCGAGGCGCGACGGCGGCGCGGGTCATGACGACGCGACCGGCGCAGCGACGGGCGCAGCTTGGCGAACCGGCCGGGTGTCGTGGATGCGCGCGTAGTTGACGCGACGCGTGCCGTTCTCGTCGAGGCTGTGAATGTCGACGAATTCGTGGCCGGGGCGCAGGTCGCGGGCTGCGAACGTATGACGCGTGTGCACCGTCTGGGCCGAGGTGTCGTCGTAGCCGGTGATGACGAGAACGAAATTGAGATTGCTGGCCACGAGTTCGTCCATCGCGAAGCCGGAGAGCGGACTGTCGGCGTCGATCGGGTGAAAGAGCGTCCAGCTCAACGCCAGCGCCGGGTTCTCGCTCTTCGCCAGACGCAACGGCTGGAAGCCGACGAAGCGCCGGCCTTCCCTCGACACGGTTGCGCCCAGCATCCAGAGCTTCGCGGTCGCCTCCGAGATGAACGCGTTGCGCGCGTTGGCGACGCGAAAGATCAAGGTTGGCTGTCCGTCATGATCGGCGACAACCGGATTTCGGGCAAAGATCAGCTGCGCCCGCGGCCGCGAGAACCGGGCGAAGGTGAGCCCGGTCATCAGCGCGATCAGCACGACGGCGATGAACCCTTCGACGGTCGCGACGACGTGGCCGTAGAAGGTCTGCGGATGCATGTCGCCGTAGCCGACGGTCGAACTCGTCTCGACGCTGAAGAAGAACAGGTCGTAGAAGCTGCCGGACTTCGCATTGGCGATCGGGTCGTCGCCGAGCGCGTAGAAACTGGCGAACGCAAAGTTGAGCGCCACAAAGGCGCCGGCGATCGTGGCGAAGAACGCCGGCCAGCTCGCCGTCATCGAATTGTGGTAGAAATCCTTCCACAGGCCGTGCTCGAGGCCCTCCGCGATGATGCGTCCGCCGCCGATGTTGCGCACGCGCGTGCGCGGCCCGCGCCAGCGGCGCGTCAGCCACACGAGCGCACGAGTCAAATCGCGTCGTATTTTTCGATGCGCCATTCTTCCGCCTCGGCGTCGGCGATCCAGGCCTTCCACGCCGGCAGCGCCATCACCGCCGACATGTAGTCGCGCGTTCCGCGCGAAACCGGGACGTCGTAGACATGGAAGCGGCTGACGACCGGGGCGTACATCGCGTCGGCGGCGCTGAAGCGGCCGAACAGGAACGGGCCGGCCTTACCGAACGTCTTGCGCGCAAACGCCCAGGCCGCTTCGATCCGCGCGACATCGGCTTGGACCGCCTCGGTCAGCGCGATTCTACGCACCCGACGACGGAAATTCGTCGGGCAATGTTGGCGCAAGGCCTGGAAGCCGGCGTGCATCTCAGCGGCGAGCGCGCGCGCGTGCGCCCGCGCCACCCTGCCGCGCGGCCAGATCGCCTTCTCAGGAAAAGTCTCGGCGACATATTCCACGATCGCCAGCGACTCCCACACGGTGATCGGCCCGTCGATCAGCGCTGGGCATTTGCCGCTCGGCGAATGCTCGAGGATCAGGGACCGCGTCTCGGGCAGGTCGAGCGGGATCACCGTCTCCTCGAACGGGATCTTGAAATGCGCGAGCAGAATCCACGCCCTGAGCGACCACGACGAATAGGCCTTGTTGGCGACGATCAGCTTCAACGGCATCGGCGCGCCCCTCTCCTTCACGCTGCTTGTTCCTGCGGCGGGCCGCTGCGGGCTGTCAAGGGCGCGGCAGGCGGCGCTTGACCGCGCCCGGCCCCGGCCGCATGAGGCCGGCGATGACCAGCGCCGCCGCCCGCCCCGATTCGCCAAGCCTCGAAGAGGTCATTCTCGCGCTCTGCGCCGAGGCGGGTCCCGGCCAGTCGATCAATCCGACCGACGCCGCTCAGGGCTACGCCGCCGCGCGCGGCGAGGACGCGCTTGCCTGGCGCGGCCATCTGCCGGGGGTGCGCGCAGCCGCTGTCCGGCTCGCCGAGGCCGGCCGGCTCGTCATCTTTCGCAAGGGCAAGCCCGCCGATCCCCGCGACTTCCGCGGTGTCTACCGTCTCGGCGCGCCGAGGGTCGAGTAGACCTCACGGGCCAGGAAACCAGGAGTCGATGCGGCCGGTAAGGCGGTAGGCGAGCAAGCCGACCCACTCGTGGGCGGCGAGGTCGAATAGCGCCAGGCCGCGCGGCAGACTGACGTTCAAGCGCCAATCGCTGCGTCCGCCCTCAGTGCGATAGTCGACCGGATCGGCGATCGCTGCGAAACCCGACTTGCGGAACAGTCCCATCGCCCGCGGCATGTGATAGGCGGACGTGACGACCAGCCAAGTCTGGTCAGATTCGGGGTGGACGATCGCCGCCGTGAAGCGCGCGTTCTCGTCAGTGTTGCGCGAGCGCGATTCGAGCGTGATGCGCTGCGGGTCGACGCCCATCGCGACGAGCAGGCGGCGGGCGTCTTCCGCCTCGCTCGACGGACGACCGAGCAGGGAATTGCTGCCGCCGGAGTAGACGATCCGCGCCGAGGGGTAGCGACGGGCGAGGATCGCCGCCTCGGTCAGGCGCTCCGCGCCTTCATCGAAGGTCGTCTGACCGCGCGCGCGGGTGATCTCGTCGTCGATGGCGCCGCCGAGCACGACGACGCCGTAGGGCGGCGGCAGGCTGCCGGGCGGCGCGGGGAAGCGGTTCTCCAACGGCGCAATCAAAAGCGCGCCCGTGGGCGCGGCGCCGATAACCAGCAGAACGGCGAGACAGCCGAGCGCCAGGAGCTGACCGCCGCGGCGCGCCGAGAAGGCGGCGCCAATCAGCGCGCCGAGCATGAGCAGCGCGCTGGGCGCGGCGAAGAACCACAGCGCCTTCGAAGCGATGAAGAACATCTGGGGCCGCCCTCCCGATTCAGCGAAGCGCGTGGGCGTGGGCGGCTTGCGAGTGGGCGATCACGAAGCGCCGCGTCGCCGTGACGATCGCCGCCTTGACCGCGGCGCGGCCGCCGCCTTCGGCGGCGACTTCGCCGAGCGGCGGGAAGACGAAGCCGAGCGGCCCGCCGGGCGCCGCGCCGCGCTCGCGCCAATAGGCGTCGTAATCCGCATGCTTCGAGGCGTCGCGCTGGCGCTCAAGCACGTGGTGACGATTGGCGATGGCGTGAACGGCCGTCGCTCCGACCGCCTTGGCGAACGCGCGGGCGGCAAGCAGGGTCGCATCCTTCGGCCGCAGGCCGTGAAGCTCGCGGGTGGCGTCTATCACATCGCGCTTGTGGCCGACCCGCGGCCCCTGCAGCCCGCCGATGAGCACGGCAAGCTCGCCGTCGACACGGGCGAACGCGAGCGACAGGCGGCTAACCGGCTCCTCGTGGCCGCGTTTGACGAGAAAGATCGCCAGCTCCCCCTCGCGCTGCATCGAAACGCGGGTGGAGGCGGCGATCGCCAGGTGGTAGACGCTCCCCTTTCGCGCCGCGAGGTCGGCGATGAAGATCGGCTCGCCGGCGCAGACGCGCCGCACGCACTCGCGCGAAAAGAGCTGGCGAAACAGGTGGTAGTGCCCGCGCAGGACGTCCAGCCGCCCCTCCGGTCCGAGCCTGAGGTGGATATAGCTGCGCACCGGCTTGAGGAGCACCCGCGCCGGGGGCGACCCCGCCTCGAACGCGCTGTGGTAGCGGCGGATGAAGCGCGCCCAACGCGTCGACACGATCGGCGACAGCAGCGACCGCAGCAGATAGAGCCGCATCGCCTTGTCGCGACGCGCGGCCGGCGAAGGCGAACCCGGCGCGACAAAAGCGGGAGCGTAGTTCGTCAAGGCAGATTTGGCGCGGCGGCGAAGCCGGTCCTCAAAAAGGTTGTGGCCAAACGATCGCCGATCGAAGTGAAGGTTTTGCTTACGTCCGGGCTGTCGCGGCGGCGGCGAACAAAACCGAGAATAACGGCCGCATCGTGGCCGATGTAACGAAGGCGCCGCTGCAGCGATCGCGCCGTCTTGTTCGCGCCCGCGGCTTCGCCTAGCGTGCCCGCCCGCCGCGACGAGGTGAGCATGTCTTTCAGCCCGACCGTCATTGAATCCATCGGAAATACGCCGCTCATCAAGTTGCGGGCCGCCTCGGCGGCGACGGGCTGCACGATCCTCGGCAAGGCTGAGTTCATGAACCCCGGCGGCTCGGTCAAAGACCGCGCCGCCCTCGCGATCGTGCGCGACGCGATGGCGCGCGGGATGCTGCGGCCAGGAGGGGTCATCGTCGAAGGCACCGCCGGCAACACCGGCATTGGCATCGGCATGGTCGCTGCGGCGCTCGGGTTCCGCAGCGTGATCGTCATCCCCGACACCCAGGCGCAGGAAAAGAAAGACATGCTGCGGATGGTCGGGGCCGAGTTGATCGAAGTGCCGGCGGCGCCCTACTCCAACCCGAACAACTACGTTAGGTATTCGGGGCGACTCGCTGAAATGCTTGCCAAAACGGAACCGCATGGTGCGGTATGGGCCAACCAGTTCGACAACGTCGCCAACCGCCGTGGCCATTACGAAACCACCGGCTCGGAGATCTGGGAGCAGACCCAGGGGCGCATCGACGGCTTCGTCAGCGCGGTCGGCACCGGCGGCACGCTGGCAGGGGTCGCCATGGCGCTCAAAGAGCGCGACAAGCGGGTCAAGATCGCGCTGGCCGACCCCTATGGCGCGTCGCTCTACGCCTATTACACCCGCGGCGTGCTCGAGAGCGAAGGCTCTTCGGTCACCGAGGGCATCGGCCAATCGCGCGTCACCGCCAATCTCGAGGCTGCGCCGGTCGACTTCGCTTATCGCATTCCCGACGACGAGGCGCTGCGCCTCATCTTCGACCTCGTCGAACAGGAAGGATTGCTGCTCGGCGGCTCGTCGGGGATCAACATCGCCGGGGCGATTCGGCTGGCGCGCGAGCTTGGTCCCGGCCGCACGATCGTGACCATGCTGTGTGATTCGGGGGCCCGCTACGCCTCCAAGCTGTTCAACCCGGCCTTTCTGCGCGAGAAGAATCTGCCGGTGCCGAACTGGCTCACCCGCCGCGCCGTCATCCCGCAGGCCTTTCTGTGACGACCCGCCTCCTTTTCCGTGACGAGCCCTACCGGCGCGAGGCCGAAGCGCGCGTGCTCGCCGCCTCGCCGACGGGCGTCGCGCTCGACGCGACCGTGTTCTATCCGCGCGGCGGCGGCCAGCCCGGCGACGGTGGAAAATTGGCCCTCGCCGACGGGACCGAGATCGAGATCCTCGACACGGTCTACGGCGCCGACCGGCTGACGATCCTCCACGCGCCCGCGCCGGGCGCGCGGCTGCCCGCGGTCGGCGAAAGCGTCGTCGCGCGCCTCGACTGGGAGACGCGCTACAAGCGCATGCGCGCCCACACCGCCCTGCACCTGCTCAGCGTCGTCCTGCCCTACCCGGTCACCGGCGGCGCGGTCGGGGACGGCGATGGGCGGCTCGATTTCGATTCGGGCGACGCGGTCGTCGACAAGAGCGACGTCGAAGCGCGCCTCAATGCCCTGATCGCCGCCGACGCCGAGGTGCGCACGCGCTGGATCAGCGACGAGGAGCTCGACGCCAATCCAGGCCTGGTCAAGACGATGTCGGTCAAGCCGCCGACCGGGGCTGGTCGCGTGCGGCTGGTCGAGATCGTCGGCCACGACCTCCAGCCCTGCGGCGGCACCCATGTCGCGCGCACCGGCGAGATCGGCCGCGCGATCGTCGTCGGCGTCGAGAAAAAAGGCCGGATCAACCGACGTGTGCGCATCGCCCTTGAGGCCGCGGGCGTTTAAAGCGCATTTCGCTGAAGGAGCCTCTGCTCATGACCCGCGAGAATTTCGTCACTTGCGATTGGCTGGCCGCCCGTCTCGGCGAACCGGAGCTCGGAATCGTCGACGGGTCGTGGCACCTGCCGCCGACCGGACGCGTGGGTTCGGAGGAGTTTCGCCTTGCCCACATCCCCGGCGCGGTATTCTTCGACATCGACGCGATCGCCGACACGTCGACCGGTCTGCCGCACATGCTGCCCGACGAGACGAAGTTCGCCGACGAGATGACGACGCTGGGCTTGGGCGACGGCATGCGCTTCGTCGTCTACGATTCCCCCGGCCTGTTCGCCGCTGCGCGGGTGTGGTGGACCCTGCGCGCTTTCGGCGCCGAGGACGTCGCGATTCTCGACGGCGGCCTGCCGCAATGGCGGCGCGAAGGCCGCCCGATCGAATCCGGCGACGCGCATCCGCGCCCGCGTTCCTTCACGCCGCGCCTCAACCGCGCCTTCGTCGCCTCGCTCGACGACGTGCGGCGGACGCTGGCGGCGGGCTCGGCCCAGGTTGTCGATGCGCGGCCGGCCGACCGCTTCGAAGGCCGCGCGCCCGAGCCGCGGCCGGGCGTTCGCAGCGGCCACATCCCCGGCAGCCTCAACCTGCCGTTCGTCGAGATCGTCGAGCACGGCCGGCTCAAGCGCGGCGCGGCGCTCAATCAGGCCTTCGCCGCCCGCGGGCTTGATCTCTCCAAGCCCGTCGTCACGACCTGCGGCTCGGGCGTCACCGCCGCCGTCCTAGCCCTGGCGGTCGAGGAGGCGGGCGGCCAAGTCGCCGGACTCTACGACGGGTCCTGGTCCGAATGGGGCGCGCGCGCCGATTGTCCGGTCGCGACCGGCCCGGCGACGACGTCCTGACGCGACGCCCGCAGGCCGACATCGCCGAAACGGCGATGGAAATTAAAACATTTCTTAGTTCGGTTCTGCGGACCACCGGTTATCAATGGCATGGGGGGTGAACGACCTTGAAGCGTCCGCCCAGGCGGATACAGGGAGGCGTCATGCGGCTGACCGTAGAATTTCTCGATTCTTTGCGCTGTCCGGAAGGACGCCGCGACAAGATGGTCTTCGACGACAAGCAGGCAGGTCTCGGCGTCCGCGTCACCTCGAGCGGAAGAAAGACCTATCTCGCCCAGTACACGCGCGCCGGCGTCCGCCGACGTATCCCGCTTGGCTCCTGCTCGGCGATCTCGCTCGATGACGCGCGCGAAGCCGTGCGCAAGATCATGGCCGACGTCGCCAACGGCCGCGACCCGGCGCTCGAACGCAAGGCGGCGCGCCAGAGCGGCAAGCCGGTCGAGGCGGCGGGCGCGCCGCCGGTCGACGCCTGGTTCGACTGAGGCGCACGATCGCGATCGTCCCGGAAGGGTCAGTTCTGGACCTGGCCGGAGGCTTGCTCAATGCGGACCTGGGCGTGCACCTGCGCCTCGGCGCCGCTGGAATGGCCGAGGCGGAACGGCGCCGCGCCGAGGCCGTCGAACCCGACGGCGACTCTGACATAGCGCGCGTCGGCGCAGAGCTTGTGAACCGGATCGAAGGCGATCCAACCGAGGCCGGGCGCCTCGGCCTCGGCCCAGGCGAACAAGCCCTCGGGCGGCGGCGCGTCATCGGCGAGATAGCCGCTGACGAACCGGGCGGGAATTTCGAGTCCGCGCGCGCAAGCGATAAAGACATGGGCGAATTCGCGCGCGTCGCCGCGCCTGAGCGCAAACGCTTCCGCCGCCCCGCCCCGCGTCTCGTGCTCTGAGGGCTTGTAGGCCATCGCCGCGTGCACCGCCGCCATCAGCCGATGCAATCGCTCGAGCCGATCTGCCGTCGAGCCGACGGCGTCGGCGGCGAAGTCGCGCAGCGCGCCATTGGCTTGGGCGAGCGGGCTCGCGCGCAGGAACATCGCGGTCGGCAGCGGCTCGACCGCGCCGCGCACGACCCCGACGGCGTCGCCGGTCTCGACCTCGCCGACCGCCGAGACGGTGAAGCGCTCGAGATGGTTCGGATGGGAGAAAGCGTGCACGACGTTGCCGAGCGAATCCTCGCAGCGCCGCAGCGCCCCGTCGACGTCGACCGACAGTCGCCAGCGCAATACGTATTGGGAATCGAAGCTGCGCGGCGTCAGTCGCAGGTTCTGCACCAACGCGCGCGCCGGCGGAGAAAAGGCGTAGGTTGTCTGATGATCGATGAAGATGCGCATGCTTGGGTTGACTTGGCTTCGCCGCCGTCCTGGCGCGATCAGACAAACAGGTACTGCTCGGAGATCGTGTCGGCGAGGCGGGAGTTGTCCTCGATGAAGTCGGTGATGAATTCGTGCAGGCCGCTCTGAAAGATATCGTCCATGCCGGCGCGCTCCAGCGCGGCCAGCGTCGTGCGCGCCTTGCGTTGCGCCAGTCCGGAACGTCCGTCCTCGCGCGCCAGCGAGTCCAGGGACGAGTCGATGCCGACGTAGCAGGCGATCAGCGAGCGCGGCATCGCCGGCTTGAGGATGAGCAGGTCGGCGATCAGCCACGGCTTGACCCGATCGCGATAGACCCAGTGATAGGCCGTCGCCGCCGAGACCGCGCGCAGGATCGCCACCCACTGGAAATAGTCGAGCGAGCCGCCGACCGCCTCGTTGGACGGCAGCAGCAGATGGTACTTTACGTCGAGCAGCCGCGCCGTGTTGTCGGCGCGCTCGACGAACACGCCGAGGCGGTTGAACCAATAGGCGTCGTTGCGCAACATCGTGCGGTAGCAGGAGCCGTCGAAGTCGAGCGACGCCTTCTTGACGTAGTCGAGGAAGCGGGTCAGCGCCTCGCGGTCGAGATCCTTGCCCGGCCGGCGCCTGGCCTCGAAGCGCTTGAGCTCGAGCCAAGCGTCGTTGATCGCCGTCCAGGTCTCGACGGTGAGCGCGGTGCGCACCGCGCGGCCGTTGGCGCGCGCGTTCTCGAGGCAGTTGCAGATCGAGGACGGATTTCCGCGATCGAAAGTGAGGAAGTCGATCGCGCTCGCTTCGTCGATGCGCTCGCGCTCGACAATATAGGCTTCGTAGGCGCCGACCGCGTTGAGCGTCCCCTCCCATTCGATGGCGGGGTCTTCGACGCCGGAGCGGGGCAGGTATTCGAGCCTGAGCGTGGCCTCGATCATGCGAGCGGTGAAGTCGGCGCGCTCCATCTGGCGGGCGAGCCAAAACAGGTTGTCGGCGGTGCGGGCGAGCATGGGGTCAACCTTCCGCGCCGGAATCGTCGTCGACCACCCAAGTGTCCTTGGTGCCGCCGCCCTGGCTCGAATTGACCACCAGCGAGCCTTGCGTCAGCGCGACCCGGGTGAGGCCGCCCGGCACGATGCGAACGCCGTCGGTTCCGGTCAGCACGAACGGTCTGAGGTCGACGTGGCGGGGCGATACCCCGCTCTCGAACGAAGCCGGGCAGGTCGACAGCGCCAGCGTCGGCTGGGCGATGTAATTGGCCGGGTCCGCTTTCAGCTTGCCGGCGAACAACTCGCGCTGGGCGACGGTCGCGTGGGGGCCGACCAGCATGCCATAGCCGCCTGAACCGTTGACTTCCTTGACGACCAGCTGGTCGAGCCGTTCGAGTACGAATTTGAGCGCATCGGGCTCGCGGCAGCGGTAAGTCGGCACGTTTTGCAGGATCGGTTCCTCGCCGAGATAGAAGCGCACCAGGTCGGGCACGTAGCTGTAGATCGCCTTGTCGTCGGCGACGCCGGTGCCGATTGCATTGGCAAGCGTCACATTGCCTGCCAAATAGGCGCCGAGCAGGCCCGGCACCCCGAGCAGCGATTCGGGATTGAACGCCAGCGGATCGAGGAATTCGTCGTCCACCCGACGATAGATCACGTCGACCCGCTTCGGGCCGAGGGTCGTGCGCATGTAGACGACATCCTCGTCGACGAACAGGTCGCGCCCCTCGACCAGCTCGACGCCGAGCTTGTCGGCGAGAAACGAGTGTTCGTAGTAGGCGGAATTGAACGCGCCAGGGGTCAGCAGGACGATCGTCGCCTCCGCGCCAGGGCGCGGCGTCGCCGAACGCAGGCAGGCGAGCAACTGGTCGGGGTAGTCGTCGACCGGGGCGACGCGGTGGCGGGCGAACAGGTCGGGCATCAG
>NZ_JBEKVH010000046.1:0-23441 GCF_049514155.1 Roseiarcus sp.
GCAGTAAGAAGGCGCGGCGCTTAAGTGCTGACCATCCTGTTCGACGGCGTCGCATACGGCATGCTGCTGTTCCTGCTGGCCTGCGGGCTGGCGGTGACGCTCGGGCTGATGAACTTCGTCAACCTCGCCCACGGCGTGTTCGCCATGGGCGGGGGCTATGTCACGGCGCTGCTGATGAACCGCGCCGGCATCCCCTTCCTCGCGACGCTGCCGTTCGCCTTCGTCGTCCCGGCGCTGGTCGGCGTCGTTGTCGAACGGCTGCTCTATCGCCGGCTCTATGGCGCGAGCCCGCTCGATCAGGTGCTGCTGACGATCGGCCTGGTGCTGATGGCGATCCCGGCCTTCGACTATTTCCTCACCGACCAGCCGCAACAGATCCACCTTCCCCCCTTCCTCCAGGGTCGCTTCGAGCTGCCCGGGCTGACGATCGGCGCCTATCGGCTGTTCCTCGTCGTCGTCTGCGGAATCATCGCGGCGACGCTGCAGGTGTTTCTCGTCGGCACCCGCTTCGGCGCGCAATTGCGCGCTGCGGTCGACGACCGCCGCGTCGCCGCCGGCCTCGGGATCGACGTCGGGCGGCTGTTCGCCGTGGCGTTTGCGATCGGCAGCGGTCTTGCCGGGCTCGGCGGCGCGCTCGCCGCCGACGTGGTCGGCGGCGTCGACCCGAACTTCCCGGTCAAATTCCTGGTTTCGTTCCTGATCGTCGTCGCCATCGGCGGCTCGCGCGGGATCGCCGGCGCCTTTTTCGGCGCGCTGCTGCTCGGCGTGCTCGACGTCGCCGGCAAATACTACGTCCCCTCGATCGGCGCTTTCGTCATTTACGCGGTGATGGTGGCGACGCTGCTGATCCGGCCGCAAGGCCTGTTCGCCAAGAGCGGAACATGAGCGCGCGCGAGGCGGCCGAGGCGGCGCGCGTCGCGCGCCATCTGCTGCGACGACGACGCTGGCGGCCGCTCGAAATCGCCGCCTGGGCGGCGACGCTGGCGCTGATCCTGCTCGTCCCGTCGCGCGCGCTGCTGATCAACGAAATTCTCATCCTCGGACTGTTCGCGCTGTCGCTCGATCTCGCGCTCGGCTACGCCGGCCTGGTCTCGCTCGGCCACGCCGCCTTCCTTGGCCTCGGCGCCTATACGGCGGGGATCATGGCCAGCCGCGGTCTCGCCGATCCGACGCTTGGCCTGGTCGTTGCGAGCCTCGTCGCCGGGCTCGCCGGCCTCGTCACTGCGCCGCTGGTGCTGCGCGGAACCGACCTGACGCGGCTGATGGTGACGCTCGGCGTGTCGCTGATGCTCGGCGAGCTCGCCAACCGCAATTCCTGGCTGACCGGCGGCGCCGACGGCCTCGACTTCACCATCGGCCCAGTGCTCGGCCAGTTCCCGATCGACTTCGCCGGCCGGCGCGCCGCCGCGCTCTACAGTTTCGCCGTCGTCTTCGCCCTGTTCGCGCTGGCGCGGCGGGTGACGCGATCGAGTTTCGGCCAGTCGGTGCAGGCGATCCGCCAGAACCGGCTACGCGCCGGGGCGCTTGGCGTTCCCGCCAATCGGCGGCTGGTCGCAATGTATGGCCTCGCCGCCGCCTACGCCGGCGCCGCCGGCGCGCTGCTGGCGCAGACGACGCAGATCGTCTCGCTCGACATTTTCGATTTTCACCGTTCGGCCGACGTGCTGCTGACGCTGATCATCGGCGGCCCAGGCTATCTCTACGGCGGACTGATCGGCGCGGCGATCTTCGTCGGCTTGCGCGACGCGCTTGCCGGCGCGACGCCCGAATATTGGGAGTTCTGGATCGGCCTGATGCTGGTCGGGCTGGTGACAGTCGGCCGCGAGCGGATCGAAGCGGCGCTGAAGCGGTTCGCGCGCCGGCTGCGGCCCGCGCCGCGCCGGGAGGCGGCGCCATGAGCGCGGCGTTGCAGGCGCGCGGCCTGTTCAAGCGTTTCGGCGGCCTCACGGTCACCGACGACGTGTCGCTGACGCTCGAGCCGGGCGCGCGCCACGCGCTGATCGGCCCCAACGGCGCCGGCAAGACGACGCTGGTCAATCTGCTGACCGGCGTGCTCAGGCCGAGCGAGGGCGCGGTTGTCCTCGCCGGCGAGGACGTCACCCAGCTGCCGCAGCACGCCCGCGTCCGCCGCGGCCTCGCGCGCACCTTCCAGATCAACCAGCTGTTCCCCGAATTCAGCCCGGCCGAAGCGCTGGCGGCCGCGATCGCCGAGCGCGAGGGGCGCGGCGACGACATGTTGCGCGGCGTCGGCTCGCGCGAGCCGATCGTCGCCGAAATCGTCGCGCTGCTCGACCGCTTCGACCTCATCGCCGACATGGATCGTCCGACCCACACGCTCGCTTACGGCAAGCAGCGGCTGCTCGAAATCGCGCTGGCGCTGGCCTGCCGACCGAAAGCGCTGCTGCTCGACGAGCCGGCGGCGGGCGTGCCGGAGAGCGAACGGCGCGACATCCTATCCGCGCTCGCCGCTTTGCCGAGCGACGTGGCGGTCCTGCTGATCGAACACGACATGGACCTCGTCTTCAGCTTCGCCAAGAGCATCACCGTGCTCGTCGCCGGCCGCATCCTCACCGAGGGCGCGCCCGACGCAATCGCTGCCGATCCGCGGGTGCGCGCGGTCTATCTCGGCGAGGACGCGCATGGCTGAGCTGCTGCGCGTCGAGGCCTTGAGGGCCGGCTACGGCGAGGCGGTCGTCATCGAGGCGCTCGACCTCGCGCTCGACGACGGACGTTCGCTCGCCGTGCTCGGCCGCAACGGCGCTGGCAAGACGACGCTGATCAACGCGCTGATCGGCGCGGTCCAGGCGAGCGGCCGCATCGCGCTCGCCGGCGTCGAGCTCGCTCGCCTGCCCTCGCACCGTCGCGCGCGCGCCGGTCTCGGCTGGTGCCCGCAGGAGCGCAACATCTTCCGCTCCCTGACCGTCGAAGAGAACCTGACCGCCGTCGCGCGGCCGGGAACGTGGGACCTCGCGCGCGTCTACCGCATGTTCCCGCGCCTCGAAGAGCGGCGCGCCAACATGGGCGGCCAGCTTTCCGGCGGCGAGCAGCAGATGCTGGCGATCGGCCGCGCGTTGGTGCTGAACCCGAAGCTGCTGCTGCTCGACGAGCCAACCGAGGGTCTCGCGCCGGCGATCGTCGACGAGTTGCTGGCGGCGCTGAAGATCCTCGCCGCCGAAGGGCTGTCGATGATCGTCGTCGAACAGAAGGCGGCGAAGATCCTGCGCTTCGCCGACGAGGCGATCATCCTCAACCGCGGCGCGATCGTCCATCGCGCCGCCGCCGCCGCCCTGCTCGCCGACGAAACCGCTCTGCACGCGCATCTGACCGCGGCGGGCTAGCCTCACCCGAACATCACCACCTGCCGCACGCCGACGCCTTCGCGCAGGCGATCGAAGCCTTCGTTGATCTCGTCGAGTCGCAGCCGGTGGGTCAGCAGTTTGTCGACCGGCAGGCGGCCGGCCTGAAACAGGACGATGAAATTGGGCAGATCGCGCCGGGGCACGCAGGAGCCGATGTAGGAGCCTTTCAGCGTCCGCTCTTCGGCGACCAGGCTCACCGCCTGGATCGACAACCTGCGGTCGGGATGCGGCAGGCCGGCGGTGACGGTGACGCCGCCGCGCGCCGTTGCGGCATAGGCGAGTTCGAGCGCCGGCACGGCGCCGGCCGGCTCGATGCAGAACTCGGCCCCGCCGCGGGTGATGTCCTTGATCCGCTGAACGGCGTCCGGCGCGCCGGCGTCGACCGCGTCGGTCGCGCCGAGCCGCAGCGCGTGGTCGAGCTTCGCCTCAGCGAGATCGACGGCGACGATCTGGCGCGCGCCGGCGGCGACCGCGCCGAGGACCGCCGCGAGGCCGACGCCGCCGAGGCCGACGATCGCGACCGACGCCCCGACCGGAACCCGCGCGGTGTTGACGACCGCGCCGACGCCGGTCAGCACCGCGCAGCCGAACAAAGCCGCATGTTCGAACGGCAGCGTCCTATCGACCTTGATGCAAGATTCCTGCGCGACGACGGCGAACTCGGCAAAGGCCGAGACGCCAAGATGGTGGTTCACCGGCTCGCAGGCGAAGGCGAGCCGGCGCACGCCGGAGACGAGCGTGCCCGCGCCGTTGGCGCGCGCGCCCGGCTCGCACAAAGCCGGCCGGCCGGTCGCGCAAGGCAGGCAATGGCCGCAGCTCGGCACGAACACCATCACGACGCGATCGCCGACGGCGAGGTCGACGACCCCTTCGCCGACCGCCGCGACGACGCCCGCGGCCTCATGGCCGAGCACCATCGGCGTCGGCCGCGGCCGGGCGCCGTCGATCACCGAAAGGTCGGAATGGCAGAGGCCGGCCGCCGCGATTCGCACCAGCGCTTCGCCGCGGCCGGGGCCGTCGAGATCGACCTCGACGATGTCGAGCGGCCGCGAAACCGCGTAAGGAGGTTTCGCCCCCGTCGCCCGCAGCATCGCCGCTTTGACCCGCATCGCCCGGCGCCTCCGACCGCAATCGGTCGGTCATAGCGCCGATCGCGCGCGTCGCATAGCCGACGCGCGGCCGCGAGCAAGTCAGGCGACCTGGCGACGCAGCAGCGCCGAGCCGCGCTCGGCCGCCATCACCAGGATGAAGGTCGCCACCAGCAGCAACGAGACGGTCCGGTACTGGAACAGGTTCATCGCCGTCAGCAGACGGAAGCCGATGCCGCCGGCGCCGACGAAGCCGAGCACCAGCGACGAACGCAGGTTTTCGTCGAAGCGATAGAGGCCGATGCCGAGCAGCGACGGCAGCACGCCGGGCACGACCGCATGGGTAAAGACCTGGAGCCTGCTCGCCCCGGTCAGGTTCAGCGCCTCGACCGGGCCGAAATCCATGTCCTCGATCACCTCGGAGAACAGCCGCCCGAGCATGCCGATCGAATGGACCGACAGCGCCAGCGCGCCGGGGAACGGGCCAAGGCCGACCGCAGTGACGAACAGCAGCGCCCAGACGAGATCGGGCACCGCGCGGGTCAGCGCGATGATCCCTCGCGCTAGGAAATAGAGCGGTCGCGCCGGCGTGACGTTGCTCGCCGCCAACACCGCCAGCGGCAGCGCCATCAGCACGCCGAAGACAGTGCCGAAGATCGCCAAGTCGACCGTCTCCAGCGTCGGCCACAGGATGTCGCCACACTCCGACCACGCCGGCGGCATGGCGCGGCTCAGCAGGTCGACCATGCCGTGGACGCCGGTGACCAAGTCCTCCGGCCGCGCCTGCACGACATAGAACGATTGCGCGAGGATGGCGAGAACGACGAGCCCAACCAGGATGCGCAAGGCGAGACGGCCGAGCCCGCCTTGCCCGTGCGTCGCGGCGCTGTCGTCCCGCGCTTCAGCGCGCGAGGCGCGCGGCGCGGCGGCGAGGGTCGTTCCGTCGACGCTCATGCGGCGAGTTCCTTGTAGAGCAGCGCGATATGCAGGTCGGCGTCGCGATCGGCGGGAAGGTCGAAGGCGACGACGCCGTCGCGCAGGCCGACGACGCGATGCGAATAGCGCAGAGCGAGCGCCGGCTGGTGCAGGACGCACAGCACCGCCAGTCCGCTGTCGATCGCGAGCTGCCGCAGTAGGCGCAAGATCTCTTCGGCCGCTTCCGGATCGAGGCTCGCCACCGGCTCGTCGGCGAGGATGAGTTTCGGCCTTTGCGCCAGCGCCCTTGCGATCGCCGCGCGCTGCGCCTGTCCGCCCGACAGCGTGTCGGCGCGCTGGCCGCCGAGTTGTTCGACGCCGACCTGGCGCAGCAACTCGCGCGCCAAAGGCAATTCCTCGGCCGGAAGGCCGCCGAGCGCCGTCCACCATGTGCGGCGGCGGCCGAGCGTACCGCTCGCGACATTGGCGAGAACGCTGCGGCGTCTGACCAGATTGGCGCGCTGGAAAACCATCGCCAGCGCCAGCCGCGCCTTGCGCAGCGCCTCGCCGTTCAGCCGCGCGAGGTCCTGGCCGTCGACCAGCACCTCGCCCTCGGACGGATCGAGGAGCCGCGCGACGCAGCGCAACAGCGTCGTTTTGCCACTGCCGTTGCTGCCGAGAATCGTCACCAGCTCGCCGGCGCGCACAGTGAGATCGACGCCGTCGAGCGCCAGCGTGCCGTTCGGGTAGCGCATGCGCAGGCCGCGAACGGCGAGCCGCGTTTCGGCGCCCGACGCCGATTCGCCGGAGAACGCGCTCACAGCTTGCTGAGATCGACTTTCAGGGTCGACACGAGATCACGGATCTGGTCGAAGGCGCCGTCGATCTGAGGGACGGTAATCAGCGCCGGGTCCTCATTGGCGGCGAGGAACTTTTGGTCGTCCTCGGGCAGCTCGTGCAGGTCGAGCGACGAGAGGACCTTGGCGAGCTTGGCCTTGAACGCCGGATCGAGATCGCCGCGGATGCACAGCGGATCGATCGGGATCGGCTCCGACTTCCACAGCGTGATGTAGGCCTTGTCGTCATACTCGTTGTGCAGCCTGGCGCTGTTGATCTCTTCGCTGTTGAGTTCGCCCGCCAGGACCTTGTGATTGCGCAGCGCCTCGAACGACGCCGTGTGGCTGCCGGCGTAGACCGCCTTGATGTCGGCGTCCGGGTCGATGCCGTTCCTGCTCAGACCGAAGGCTGGGAACAGGTGCCCGGAAGTCGACGCCGGATCGGAAAAGGCGAAGGACTTGCCCTTGACGTCGGCGAGCTTGTCGATGCCCGAGCCCGGCCAGGTGACGATCGAAGCGTAGTAGCTCGACGGCTTGCCATCTTTGGTGCCGAACGTGGCGACGGCTTCCGCCTTGGCGACCTGGTGCGCGAGCACGTAACCGAGCGGTCCGAATTCGCCGATCTCGAGCTTGTCGTTGCGCATCGCCTCGATCTCGGCGGTGTAGCTGGTCGCGATGAACAGTTGCATCGGGCAGCCGAGCTTGTCGCCAATCAGCTTGGACAGATCATTGTAGACCGGCAGCAGACGCTGCGCCGATTCATAAGGCTCGACGCCGAAGCGCAGACCGCCCTCTGGGCAATCGGCCGCTTGCGCGGCGCCGCCCGCCAACAGACCGACAGCGGCGGCGGCGAAGAACAGCGTTGATCGCTTCATGATGTGACCCCGATATTGGTTGGCAGTTTTCCGATCAGCGCTCGCCGTTATAGTCTTGCCAGGTGACGGTTTGTTAACCTGCGGCGCGCGGCGGGCCGTCCGTCGCGGCGAATGGAATCGGGTCCGCCGCAAATCGCGAGATGACGCGGAGCGTTGCGCGCCGCTTGCGCGGGCGTGGCGGGCGGCGAGTCCCGACGAGCGGAGAGCGACGCGAAAGTGTCATCGAACGAGACGAGAAGGGCGACATGGCCGTGAAGGATTCCAAATCCGAACCGCAATCCGAGCCGCCGGAAATCGCGGCGCGCCGGCGCGCGATGGCGCTCGTCGCGCGCGCGCGCCGCGACGAGCTCGCCCGGCCGATCGCCGAGCGCTGGCCCGACCACGGCGCGCGCGCGCTCAAGCCGGTCGAGTCCGGGCTGGTGATGCTGCGCGGCCGGATCGGCGGCGACGGCGCGCCGTTCAATCTCGGCGAAGCGACGGTCACGCGCGCCGTCGTCGAGCTGCCGACCGGCGAACGCGGCTTCGCCCATATCCTTGGCCGCGACGGAGAGACGGCGCGGCTGGCGGCGATCGCCGACGCCTTGTGGCTTCGCCGAGCGTCGCGCGGCGACGTCGAAACCATGATCCTCGCGCCGATCGCGGCGCGGCTCGCCGCCGAAGCGGCGAAAACGCGCGCCGAAACCGCAGCGACGCGGGTCGATTTCTTCACCCTCGTGCGCGGCGAGGACGCGGCATGAACGCGCTCGCCTTCGCCGATCCGACCTTCGAATCCCAGGCTGCGTTCCGTCGCATCATGCGGGCGCTGAGCGCGCCGGGGACGATCCTCGCCTGCGGCCAGGCGCTCGCGCCGCCGGCCCCGCTCGCCCGCGCCGCCGCCGCGGCGCTGCTGACGCTCGCCGACTTCGAGACCCCGTTGTGGATCGCGCCGTCGTTCCCCGCCGCGGTCGGCGACTATCTCGCCTTCCACAGTGGCGCCCCGCGCGCCGCAGCGCCCGACAAGGCGGCCTTCGCGCTGGTCGATCTTTCCGCCGACGGCCTCGACCTTGCGCGCTTCGCCTCGGGGACGGCGGAATATCCCGACCGCTCGACGACGATCGTCGCCCAAGCCGCGTCGCTCGAGGCGGGGCCGCGCCTGCGGCTCGCCGGCCCGGGGATCAAAGGCGAAGCGACGCTCGCCCTTTCACCCTTGCCGGTCGATTTCGTCGCCCAATGGGCTGCGAACCGCGCCGGATTTCCGCTCGGCGTCGACCTGATCTTCGTCGCCGACGACCGCCTCGCTGCGCTGCCGCGCTCGACTGCGATCATCGAGGGAGCGCGCTGATGTATGTCGCGGTCAAGGGCGGCGAGCGGGCGATCGCCAACGCCCACGCCCTGCTCGCCGACAAGCGGCGCGGCGACCGTAGCGTCGCCGAGATCGAGACGCGGCAGATCGACGAGCAGCTGTCGCTCGCCGTCGATCGGGTGATGAGCGAAGGCTCGCTCTACGATCGCGAGATCGCCGCGCTGGCGATCAAGCAGGCGCGCGGCGACTTGATCGAGGCGATCTTTCTCGCCCGCGCCTATCGCACCACCCTGCCCCGCTTCGGCTTCGCCGAGCCGCTCGACACCAAGGCGATGGCGCTTCGTCGCCGCGTCTCGGCGACGTTCAAGGACCTGCCCGGCGGCCAGGTGCTCGGGCCGACGTTCGACTACACGCACCGGCTGATCGACTTCATGCTCGCAGAGAGCGCCGATCCGCCGCCGCCGGCGACCGCCCCGGCCGATTCGGCGCTCGCCGCGCCGCGCGTCGTCGACATCATCGCCGGCGACGACCTGATCGAGAAGAGCCCGCCAGCCGAGGGCGGCGCGGCGGTCGCCGACGTCACCCGCGACCCGACCGAATTCCCGGCCAGCCGCGACGCGCGGCTACAGACGCTGGCGCGCGGCGACGAGGGCTTCCTGCTCGGCCTCGGCTATTCGACCCAGCGCGGTTACGGCCGCAACCACCCGTTCGTCGGCGAGATCCGCTTCGGCGAGATCGAGGTCGAAATGTTCGTCGCCGAGCTCGGCTTCCCCGTTCCGCTGGGGTCGATCGCCGTCACCGAATGCCAGATGGTCAACCAGTTCAAGGGCGGGGCCGACGGCGAGCCGGCGCGTTTCACCCGCGGCTACGGCCTCGTCTTCGGCCAGAGCGAGCGCAAGGCGATGTCGATGGCGCTGGTCGATCGCGCGCTGCGCGCCGACGAACTCGCCGAAGAGCGGATCGGCCCGGCGCAGGACGAGGAATTCGTGCTCTCCCACTGCGACAACATCCAGGCGACCGGCTTCGTCGAGCACCTGAAGCTGCCCCATTACGTCGACTTCCAGGCCGAGCTGGCGCTGCTGCGGGAGTTGAGGCGCGAAGCGGGCGCGCAGGCGCCGAGCGCGGAGGCCGCCGAATGACCGCTCGGCCCTACAACTTCGCCTATCTCGACGAGCAGACCAAGCGGATGATCCGCCGCGCGATCCTCAAGGCGATCGCCATTCCCGGCTATCAGGTCCCCTTCGCCTCGCGCGAAATGCCGATGCCCTACGGCTGGGGCACCGGCGGCGTGCAAGTCACCGCTGCGATCATCGGTCCCGACGACGTGCTGAAGGTGATCGACCAGGGCGCCGACGACACCACCAACGCGGTGTCGATCCGCGCCTTCTTCGCCAAGACCGCCGACGTCGCGACGACCACCGACACGACGCAGGCGACGATCATCCAGACCCGCCACCGCGTCCCCGAGACGCCGCTGAGCGGCGAACAGATCCTCGTCTACCAGGTGCCGATTCCCGAGCCGCTGCGCTTCCTCGAGCCGCGCGAAACCGAGACGCGCACCATGCACGCGCTCGCCGAATACGGCGTCATGCACGTCAAGCTCTACGAGGACATCGCCCGTCACGGCCATATCGCGACGACCTACGCCTATCCGGCGCGCGTCGCCGACCGCTACATCATGGACCCGTCGCCGATCCCCAAGTTCGACAATCCCAAGCTCGACGATTGTCCGGCGCTGCAATTGTTCGGCGCCGGGCGCGAGAAGCGCATCTACGCCATCCCGCCGTTTACGCGCGTCGTCTCGCTCGATTTCGAGGATCACCCGTTCGAGCGCACCAAGTTCGACGCCGCGTGCGAATTCTGCGGCGCGACCGACTCGTTCCTCGACGAGGTGGTGATCGACGACAGGGGCGGACGAATGTTCGTCTGCTCCGACACCGACTATTGCGAGAAGCGCCGCGCCGCAAAAACCAAGGACGTTGCGCAATGACCGCTCCGCTGCTTTCCGTGCGAGGCCTTTGCAAGCGCTACGGCGCAATCGACGCCTGTCGCGACATTTCGTTCGCGCTCGAAGAGGGCGAGGCGCTGGCGATCGTCGGCGAATCCGGCTCCGGCAAGACGACGCTGCTCAATCTCGTCGCCGGCGCGTTGCAGGCCGATTCCGGCGAGGTCGTCTACCGTATGCGCGACGGCGCCGCGCGCGCGCTGTCGTCGCTGTCGGAAGCGGAGCGGCGGGCGCTGATGCGCACCGATTGGGGCTTCGTCCACCAGGACGCCTCGCGGGGCTTGCGCATGAACGTCTCGGCCGGCGGCAATATCGGCGAGCGGCTGATGGCGATCGGCGACCGCCATTACGGCCGCATCCGCGCCGCCGCGCTCGACTGGCTGGCGCGGGTCGAGATCGCCGCCCAGCGCGTCGACGATCCGCCCTCGACCTATTCCGGCGGCATGCGCCAGCGGCTGCAGATCGCCCGCAATCTCGTCACCGGCCCGCGCCTGGTGTTCATGGACGAGCCGACCGGCGGCCTCGACGTCTCCGTCCAGGCGCGGCTGCTCGATCTGTTGCGCGGGCTGATCGCCGACATGGGGCTGGCGGCGATCATCGTCACCCATGATCTCGCCGTGGCGCGGCTGCTGTCGCATCGCATGCTCGTCATGAAGCAGGGCGAAGTGATCGAGAGCGGGCTGACCGACCGCGTGCTCGACGATCCGCAGGCGCCCTACACGCAGTTACTCGTCTCTTCGGTGCTCGCCGCATGAGCGCGCTCGTCCCCAACGAACTGCTGCGGGTCGAGAGCCTCGCCAAGACCTTCACCCTGCACCTCCACGACGGCGCGCTTCTGTCGGTCGTCCACGGCGTCTCGTTCAGCGTCATGGCCGGCGAATGCGTGGTGCTCGGCGGCCCGTCCGGCGTCGGCAAGTCGTCGATCCTCAAGATGGTCAGCGGCAATTACCTCGCCGGCGAGGGGCGCATTCTCGTCGCCGACGGCGAGCGCGTCGTCGACGTCGCCCGCGCCGCGCCGCGCGAGATCCTCGACCTCAGGCGTCGCGTCGTCGGCAGCGTCAGCCAGTTCCTGCGCGTCATCCCGCGCGTCGCCGCGCTCGACATCGTCGCCGCCGCGGCGCAGGAGGCGGGGCTCGACCGCGAAGGTTCGCGCGCGCGCGCCGCCGCTTTGCTCGCCCGGCTGCGCCTGCCCGAAGCGCTGTGGCGGCTGCCGCCGGCGACTTTCTCCGGCGGCGAGCAGCAGCGGGTCAACGTCGCCCGCGGTTTCGCCGGAGCGCATCGGCTGCTGGTGCTCGACGAGCCGACCGCCTCGCTCGACGCCGACAATCGCGAGGCGGTGATCGAGCTCATCGCCGAGCGCAAAGCCGAGGGCGCGGGCTTCCTCGCCATCTTCCACGACGAGGACGTGCGCGCGCGGGTCGCCGACCGCATCGTCGACGTGTCGCGCTTCTCCGACCGCGAGGCCGCATGAACGCTCCCCCCGCGCCCATCTCGCGCGCCACGCGTCTTTCCGAGGCGCCGCTCGTCCATCCGAGCGCTGCGGTGCGCGACAGCACGCTCGGCCGCTATGTCGAGATCGGCGAACGTTGCATCGTCGCCGAGACCGATGTCGGCGACTATTCCTACCTGATGCAGGATTGCGAGACCTGGGCGGCGCGGATCGGCAAGTTCGTCAACGTCGCCTCGCACGTGCGCGTCAACGCGACCAGCCATCCGACCTGGCGCGCAACGCTGCACCACTTCACCTATCGCGCCAACGATTATTGGCCCGACGCCGTGCGCGAGGAAGATTTCTTCGATTGGCGGCGCGAGAACGCCGTCGCCGTCGGCCACGACGTCTGGATCGGCCACGGCGCGACGATCACCGCCGGCGTCAAGATCGGCAACGGCGCGGTGATCGGCGCCGGCGCGGTGGTGACGCGCGACGTCGCGCCCTACACGATCGTCGCCGGCGTGCCGGCGAAGCCCCTGCGGCCCCGCTTCCCGGAAGGAATCGGCGCGCGCATGGACGCACTCGCCTGGTGGGACTGGCCGCACGCGACGCTACGCGCCGCGCTCGACGACTTCCGCCGGCTTTCGGCCGAGGCGTTCCTCGACAAATACGGAGCCTGAGGCATGGAGTTCCACGCCGCCGATCCCCTCGTCCTGACCAACGCCAAGGTCGTCGCCGCCGACCGCGTCTTCCTCGGCTGGGTCGCGACCGACCATGGCCGCATCGTCGAGACCGGCGAGGGCCACGGCCCGAAGGGCGCGATCGACTGCCAGGGCGATTATCTGCTGCCTGGCTTGGTCGAACTGCACACCGACCATCTCGAGGCGCATTTCATGCCGCGCCCGCGCGTGTTCTGGCACGCCGGCAGCGCGGTGATGGCCTATGACGCGCAGATCGCCACCGCCGGCATCACCACGGTGTTCGATTCCTTCCGCGTCGGCATGGACGAACATGAGGACTGGCGCAGCGGCGCCGGCGAACAGGTCGTCACGCTTGCCGACGCGATCGAGCGCGCGCGCGCCGCAGATCTGTTGCGCGCCGACCACCAGACCCACCTGCGCTGCGAGATCCCCGCGCCCAATGTCGTCGAGTTTCTCGAGGAGTTCCTTACGCAGCATCCGGCTCGGCTCGTATCGCTGATGGACCACACGCCTGGCCAGCGGCAGTTCCGCGACCTCGACAAGTACTTCATCTACTATCAGGGCAAGACCGGGAAATCCGAGCGCGAGCTCGCCGAAGTCGTGCGCGAACGGCAACGCGTCGGCCGAGAGCGCGCCGACGCCAATCGGCCGCGCATTGTCGCTCTCGCCCACGCTCACGGCCTGACGCTCGCCAGCCACGACGACACCACGCTCGACGACGTCGAACAGGCGAAGCGGGAGGGCGTTCATATCGCAGAATTCCCAACCACCCATGAAGCCGCCGCCGCCTCGCGCGACGCCGGGATGGCGACGGTGATGGGCGCGCCCAACGTCGTGCGCGGCGGCTCGCATTCGGGCAACGCGTCGGCGCGCGATCTCGCCGAGGCGGGGCTGCTCGACATCCTCTCCTCCGACTACGTGCCGGCGGCGCTGCTGATGGCGGCGTTCCACCTCGCCGACGCGCCCAGCATCGGCGGCCTCGCCGGCGCCGTGCGGCTCGTCACCAAGAACCCGGCCGAAGCGGCGGGTCTCATCGACCGCGGCGAGATCGTCGTCGGCCGCCGCGCCGATCTTGTCCGCGTGCGCGCCCATCACGGCGAGCCGGTGGCGCGCGCCGTCTGGCGCGAGGGCGTAAGGGTCGCGTGAGGCCATGTCGGCGCTGGCCAAGACCTCGCCTGCGACGGGCCTGTTCGTCGCCATCGTCGGCCCGAGCGGCGCCGGCAAGGACGCGTTGATCCGCGGCCTCGCCAGCCGACTCGGCGAAAGCGACGGCGTCTTCTATGCGCGCCGCGTCGTCACCCGCCGCGCCGACGCCTTCGAGGATCACGACACGCTCGCGCACGAGGCGTTCGCGGCGGCGCGCGCTGAAGGGCGGTTCGCGCTCGCCTGGAGCGCGCACGGCCTCCATTACGGCGTGCCGCGCGAGATCGAGGCGCGGCTCGCCGCCGGCTGCGCCGTCGTTTGCAACGTGTCGCGGGCCGCCGTCCCCGAGGTGCGCCAGCTCTATCGGCCGAGCCTGGTCGTGCTCGTCACCGCGCGGCCGGAAACGCTGGCGGCGCGACTTGCCGCGCGCGGCCGCGATGACGGCGCGAGCCGGCGCGAAAGGCTCGCGCGCAGCGCGGTCGCCGAGGTCGCCTTCGAACCCGACGCGACGATCGACAACGACGGCGCGCTCGACGAGGCGGTGGCGCGGCTCCTCGACCTCGTCGTCAGCGGCAGGCGGAGCGCCGTTCTATGATGAATCCGCTGCGCTACGCTGTCTATCTCGCGCCGCCGCCCGAAAGCGCGCTGTGGCGCTTCGGCAGCGCGGTGGTCGGCCGCGACGCGGCCAGCGGCGAAGCGCAATTGGGCTTCGCGCCCGACGGCTTCGACGCAACGGCTTGGCGCAGCATGACGACCAAGCCGCGCCGCTACGGCTTCCACGCGACGATCAAGGCGCCGTTCCGTCTCGCCGACGAAGCAAGCCTTTCCGATCTCAGCACGGCGCTCGCCGAACTCGCGCATGCGCAGACGCCCTTCTCCGCCGGCCGTCTCGCCGTCTCGACCCTAGCGCTCGGCGAAGGCGCCGCCTTCGTCGCGCTGACGTCGCCCACGCCCTCGCCGAAGATCGCCGAGATCGAAGAGCGGGTCGTGCGCGGCCTCGACGCGTTCCGCGCTCCGTTGAACGAGGCCGAACGCGTGCGGCGCGACCCCCTGCGGCTCACCCCCCGCCAGCGCGAAACTTTCGAGCGCTGGGGATACCCCTACGCGCTCGCCGAGTTCCGCCTCCATTTCACCCTGACCAACGCCGTCGAAGAGGCCGGGCGGATCGCCGAAACGCTCGCGCGCGAATTCGCCGCGCGCGTCGCCGACCCGACGCTGGTCGTCGACGCGCTCGCCTTGTTTGTGCAGAAGCCTAACGGCGACTTTGTCGTCGACCAGCGATTTCCGCTCGGCGGCTAAAGCGATTGCCGCGACCGCCGCCGTCACGCGCGCGTCATGCGAGTCATCTACGCGCAGACGACCCAGGCTTCAGCGGATGGGAGGACGTGTGCAACATTCCGTTCGCGCCGCGCGGCGCGCCACCGGCGAAGGTCTGCGTGCGGCGGTTCATCGCAGTCGGCCGCTGAGTCGCGCCGGCGTGCTCGAACGCCTGTTCACCGCCGCCTTCCGTCGCCTCGTCTATCCGCAGATCTGGGAAGATCCGGTCGTCGACCTCGAGGCGTTGCGCCTCGGTCCGGGCGATCGGGTCGCGACCATCGCCTCGGGCGGCTGCAACGCGCTGTCCTACCTGACGGCCGACCCGGCCGAGATCGTCGCCGTCGATCTCAACGGCGCCCATGTCGCGCTCGGCCGACTCAAGCTCTGCGCGCTCGAGCATCTGCCGGATTACGAGTCGTTCCGACGCTTCTTCGCCGACGCCAATTCACGCGCCAACGTCGTCGCCTACGATTCGCAATTGCGCGGGCGCCTCGACGCGACGAGCCGCGCCTATTGGGACGGGCGTCCGTTTCCGCATCGCCGCCGCATCGACCTCTTCGCCCGCAACATCTACCGCTTCGGCCTGCTCGGCCATTGCATCGCCGCCGGTCACGTGCTGGCGCGGCTGCACGGCTGCGATCCGCGCGTGATGCTGAGCGCACGCTCGCGCGCCGAGCAGCGCGCCCTGTTCGAGCGCCATCTCGCGCCGATCTTCGACAAACCGATGGTGCGCTGGCTGACCCGCCAACCGGCTTCGCTGTACGGGCTCGGCATTCCGCCGGCGCAGTACCGAGCGCTCGCCGGCGACTCGGACGGCGGCATCGCCGCGGTGCTGCGCCAGCGGCTGGAGCGGCTCGCCTGCGACTTCGACATCGGCGACAACTACTTCGCCGCCCAGGCGTTCGGCGGCCGCTACGCCAAGGGCGAGGCCGCCTCTCTCCCGCCCTATCTGCAGCGCCGGCATTTCGACGCGCTGCGCGATCGCGCCGGCCGGCTGAGCTTCGTCCAAGGCTCGCTGACCCAAATGCTCGGCGACGCGCCGGCGGCGAGCTTCGACGCCTATGTGCTGCTCGACGCGCAAGACTGGATGAACGACCACGAGCTGACAGCGCTGTGGACGCAGATCAGCCGCACCGCGCGGCCGGGCGCGCGCGTCATCTTCCGCACCGCCGCCGACGAGCGGTTGCTGCCGGGCCGCGTCGCCGCTGACGCGCTCGACGGCTGGGTCTACCAGGAAGAACTAAGCCGCGAACTCGGCCGCCGCGACCGCTCGTCGATCTACGGCGGCTTCCATCTCTACGAGCGCGCCGCGTGAGCGACGCCGCCCTGCTGATGGACCGTATGTACCGGCGCCAGCGTTACATCTACGACGCGACGCGAAAGTACTACCTGCTCGGCCGCGACGGCGCGATCGCGGCTTTGGCGCCGCTACCGGGCGAGACGGTGCTGGAAATCGGCTGCGGCACCGGACGCAACCTCGTCGCGGTCGCGCGTCGCTTTCCCACCGCCGCGGTCTACGGCCTCGACGTGTCGAGCGCGATGCTGGCGACCGCGCGCGCCGCGATCCGCCGCGCCGGGCTCGACGGCCGCGTGACGCTCGCCCAAGGCGACGCGAGCGATTTCGATCCGCAGACGCTGTTCGGTCGCGCCGCCTTCGACCGTGTGCTCGTCTCCTACGCACTGTCGATGATCCCGCCGTGGCGCGAGGCGCTCAAACGGGCGATCGACGTCGTCGCCGAAGGCGGCGCCTTGCAGATCGTCGATTTTGGCGACCAGGCCGGCCTGCCGCGCGTGTTGCGCGCCGGCCTGCGCCGCTGGCTCGCCGCCTTCGACGTCACGCCGCGCGACGCGCTCGGCGACGAAGCGACGGCGCTGGCGCTGGAACGCGGCGCGCGCGCGCGCGCGTTCGCGCTCTACGGCGGCTACGCGGTGCGCGCGACGGTCGAGCGGCCGGGCCGGCGGGTCGCGTCTAGCGCGGCTGGCCCCGTCCCCGCCTGGACAGGCCGTTCCATCGCGCCGTAAGCTCGCCCGCGTCGGACGCAATGGGCGTCCGGCGCAGCGGGATCATTCGTGTTCGGTTACGCGCTTCAGCGACTCGCCATCCTCTTCGTGACCCTCGCCGTCGCCTCGTTGGTGGTGTTCGGCGTCATCGAGATCCTGCCCGGCGACGCGGCGCAGACCATGCTCGGCGCGACGGCGACGCCCGAGACGGTGGCGGCGCTCGCCCACAAGCTCGGCCTCGACCAGCCTTTCGCCGTCCGCTATTGGGCCTGGGCGACCGGCGCGTTGCGCGGCGACCTCGGCCTCTCCTACGCCTACGATTCGCCGATCGCGCCGCTGATCGCCGAACGGCTCGCGGTCAGCGCGCCCCTCGCCCTGCTGGCGATGACGATCGCCGCCGTCGTGGCGCTGGTCGCCGGCGTCTACGCCGCCGACCGGCGCGGCCGGGCCGGCGACGCCGCGGTGATGGTCGCGAGCCAGATCGGCCTTGCGGTTCCTAATTTCTGGTTTGCGATCCTGCTGGTGCTGACTTTCGCGGTGCGCTGGCGCATCTTCCCGGCCGGCGGCTTTCCCGGCTGGAGCGCCGGCTTCGGCCGCGCGCTGACGGCGCTGATCCTGCCGGCGATCGCGCTCGGCCTGGTGCAGGCGGCGATCCTCACCCGCGTCGCGCGCTCGGCGCTGCTCGAGGCGCTGAGCGAAGACTTCATCCGCACCGCGCGCGCCAAGGGCGTGTCGCGCCGGGCCGCGCTGTGGCGCCACGCGCTGCCCAATGCGATGACGCCGATCCTCACCGTCATGGGCCTGCAATTCGCCAATCTCATCGCCAGCGCGATCGTGGTCGAGAACGTCTTCGTCCTGCCGGGCCTGGGTCGGCTGATCGTCCAGTCGATCGCCAATCGCGACGCCCTGGTGGTCGAGGATTGCGTGATGCTGCTCGTCGCCTTCGTCATCATCGTCAACTTTCTGGTCGATCTCGCCTGCGCGGCGATCGATCCGCGGCTGCGGGCGCACGCCACGTGAGCGCCGCCGCGCCGCAGTCCCGCCGACCCGGCGGCTTGAGCCTGCGCTTGGGCGCGGCGCTGGTCGCGCTGCTCGTCGGCGCGGCGGCGCTGTCGCTCGTCTGGACGCCGTTCCCGCCCGGCGCGATCGACATCCCCCACAAGCTGCTCGCGCCGTCGGCTGCCCATTGGCTCGGCACCGACTCGTTAGGGCGTGACGTCGCCTCGCAGATCCTCGCCGGGGCGCGGGTGTCGATCCTGGTCGGCGTCATCGCGGTGGGCATCGGCCTCGTCTTCGGCGTCGCGCTCGGTCTCGTCGCCGCCGCCGCCAAGGGAATCGTCGAAGAAGCAATCATGAAGCTGTGCGACTTCACCTTCGCGTTTCCCGCCCTGTTGTCGGCCATTCTGCTGACCGCGACCTATGGCCCCGGCGTCGTCAACGCAATCATCGCGATCGGCGTCTACAGCGTCCCGATCTTCGCCAGGTTGACGCGCGCCACCGCCAGTAGCGCGCTGGCGCGCGAATACGTGCTCGCCGCGCGCGCCGCCGGTCGCGGCCCGATCGCCATCGCTTTCGACCATGTGCTGCCCAACATCGCGCCGGCGCTGATCGTCCAGGCGACGATCCAATTCGCCATCGCCATTCTCGCCGAGGCGGCGCTGTCCTATCTCGGGCTGGGCGCGCAGCCGCCGCTCGCCTCGTGGGGACGCATGCTGAGCGACGCGCAGAACTGGATGTATGTCGCGCCGCGCCTCGCCGTCTATCCCGGCCTCGCCGTCGCGCTCAGCGTGCTCGGCCTCAATCTGCTCGGCGACGGGCTGCGCGACGCGCTCGACCCGAAGCTGAGGGCGCGAAGCTGACATGCTGCTAACCGTCGCCGATCTCGCCATCGACCTGCCGACGCCGGGCGGGCCGCGCCGCGTCGTCCATGACGTGTCGTTTACGCTCGACGGCGGCGACAGCCTCGGGGTCGTCGGCGAATCCGGCTCCGGCAAGACGATGACCGCGCTGGCGCTGATGGGCCTGCTGCCGGAAGGCGCGACGGTTTCCGGCGCCTTGCGGTTCGAGGGCGTCGACCTCGCCAGGCTCGGCGAGGCGCAGATGCAGAAGCTGCGCGGCGACCGTATCGGCATGGTGTTTCAGGAGCCGATGACGGCGCTCAACCCGCTGCACCGCGTCGGGCGCCAGGTCGCCGAGCCGCTGATCCTGCATCGCGGCATGAGCAAGCGCGCCGCGTGGGCGGAGGCGGTCAAGCTGCTCGTGCGCGTGCGCCTGCGCGATCCCGAGCGCGTCGCCCGCGCCTATCCGTTCGCACTGTCGGGCGGCGAGCGGCAGCGGGCGATGATCGCCATGGCGCTCTCCTGCTCGCCGAAGCTGCTGATCGCCGACGAGCCAACCACCGCGCTCGACGTGACCGTGCAGGCGCGCATCCTCGACCTCTTGGCGACGCTCGGCGCGCAATCCGACATGGCGATGCTGCTCGTCAGCCACGACCTCGCCGTCGTCGCGCGCCATTGCCGGCGGGTGCTGGTGATGTACGGCGGCACGGTGATGGAGAGCGGCCCGGCCGAAGCGGTGCTGCGCGACGCGCGCCATCCCTATACGCGCGCACTGCTGGAAGCGCGGCCGCGCGCCGGCGCGGCCCGCGGCGAACGGTTGCGCGCGATCGCTGGCGCGGCCGTCCCCGCCGGCGCCGAACCGCGCGGCTGTCCCTTCGCCGGCCGCTGCCCGATGACGATGGACGCCTGCCACGCCACGCCGCTGCCGACGATCGAGCTCGCCGGCGACCGGCGCGTGCGCTGCCTACGGGTCGACGCGGAAGGGCGGCCGACATGACTGTTCCGCTGCTGGAAGTCGTCGACCTGGTCAAGCTCTATCGCCTACCCCGCGCCGGCTGGTTCGCGCCGCATCCGACTCGGCGCGCCGTCGACGGGGTCAGCCTGACGATCCATCCCGGTCGCTCGTTCGGCGTCGTGGGCGAGTCCGGTTCGGGCAAGTCGACGCTGGCGCGCGCCGCGATGGCGCTCGAGCAGCCGACCGCAGGCATTGTGCGTCTCGACGGTCATTCGTTGTTCGATCTGGCGCCGCGCGCATTGCGGGCAGCGCGGGCCGAGATGCAGATGATCTTCCAGGACCCCTACGGTTCGCTCGATCCGCGCCAGCGCGTCCGCCGCATCGTCGCCGAGCCGCTGATCAACCTCGCCCACGTCACGCGCGTGCAGCGCGCCGCGCGCGTCCTCGAGGCGTTGCGCGCCGTCGGCCTCACCGCCACCGACGCCGACAAATATCCGCACGAATTTTCCGGCGGCCAGCGGCAGCGCATCGCTATCGCCCGCGCGCTGGTGACCCGGCCGAAGCTCGTCGTCGCCGACGAGCCGGTGTCGGCGCTCGACGTTTCGATCCAGGCGCAGGTGCTTAATCTGATGAGCGACCTGCAGCGCGAGGCGGGCGTCACCTTCTTCCTCATCAGCCACGATCTCGCCGTCGTCGGCCATCTGTGCGACGACGTCGCGGTGATGTTTCACGGCCGCTTCGTCGAGACCGGGCCGGCGGCGGCGTTGTTCAAGGCGCCCAAGCATCCCTACACGCGCGAACTCATCGACGCCGCGCCGAAGCTCGAAGAGGCGCCGATCGTCGCCGTCGACGCGCCGCCGAACGAGGAAGCGCCGGGGGGCTGCGCCTATGCGGCGCGCTGCCGCTTCGCCCAAAGTCGCTGCCGCGAAGCGGCGCCGGCGCTGCGCCCGCTCGGCGACGGCCGCTCCGTCGCCTGCCACTTTCCGCTTTGAGCGGCTTACGCGGTCGCGCCATCGACCCGTGTGTGGAGCGCGACTCGCTCTCATTTCGCCAAGTCCCCGCGCAACCGCTTGGTGTGGCCGCGCACCGCAGCGACCGAGTCGGCGCCGAGCTGCAGGCGCAACGGCGTCGTCTTGGCCTCCAGCGCCAGCGCGACCGCGCACGGCCAACGCGGCCCGCGGCGCAGACTCGAAGCGGCATTTCGCTCGCTCCGCCTCAAACGGGGCGAAGCGGATCGGCGCTGAGGGTCGGCTGTCCTTCGCTTAGAGCCGGTGGTCACAATCGGAGGTTGGCGGACGCCATTGAGCGCCGATTCGACCCGAGCCAGACTTTCCGCCAGACGCGCCTTAAGGTCGAATTTCGGCCGAAGGCGGCTTGTCCGCTCCGCGGCGCAGTGCGCGGCGAAGCCGACCTCGCGGAGCGTCTTGCGCATGCGAGGTTCGTCGTCGCGAAGAAACCGCCGATGGTCGGCGCGGCGCCGACCAAATATGGATCGCGCCAGGCCGGCGCTAGCGAGAGTTTGCCCGTGGAAGGCGCCGCCGAAGCGTCTGCCGTCAACATTTTCCCCCGGCTTGACGCCGGGGGAATTTCGTATGGCGGATTCCACAGGCCGGAGCCTTGGAACTTTCGGAGGCGGGACCCTCTTTCCAGTTTGTGCTTCATTGGAAAGCTAAATCCCTCCCTCCATTCAAGGCATCATGGTGAACTTGTACTTGCCGAGCGATTCGCCGGACATTTTTTCGAATTCGGCGCGGCTCATGACGACCCATTGCCCGCCGTCTGCGTCCTGGAGCATCTGCAGGTGCATCATGTGACCGCCCATTTTCATTTCGATGACGGGACCGAAGTTCGGAACCGACGGCAAAGCGAAACTTGGGGCGGAAGCGCCGAACAGGCCGATTACGAGCATCGGCATCAATAATAGCTTCTTCATTTCGCATACCTCTTTGAATTATACGCAAGCGTTTAGCTTGCGTATAGGCTGGTGGTACTCCATCAATGCCGCCAACATGCGTCCGACGGCATCGCGTTATAGTCTCTGCTGCGATGCGTCTTGTTACGCTGAGTAACGGATATTTTCCGCAATCGCCCCCAGCTTCGACCGTGAGCTTCCAGGCCAACCGCTTGTCGAGCCGCGCGCCCGCGCTACCGCCCGAAGTCGTCACCGCCTTCTTCGTGGCGTTGCTTTTCTTCGCGGAATCAGCGCCCTGAGCTTAACGCTCGAGGCCGGCGACGCCGAGTCGCCGTATTTCGACAGGCTGCCAGATAAGTCGGGCGCAGCCCGATGGCCGAATCGGCCAAGCGGCGGCGAAAACGGGCGCGAAACGGCGGTCGCTCTGGGGTCGAGGCAAGGCTGCTTCCCACCCTCAGCCGCAGTCGCCAAGCGTACGAGTTCATCCGGCAGCTGCGATGAAGGCGGGTCAACGCCCTATGCGCTAGCGCGCCGCGCCGAGGATCAGCCGAGCGGCGAAGGCGCCCATCAGGCCGGCGAAGCCGTAGTCGAACCAGCGCATCGCGCGCGAGTTGGCGCGCGCCGCCGCGACGAAGCGTCCGGCGACGGCGATGATCGCCGCGCTGACCAGCCCGCCGATGACGACGAAGCTGAACCCGAGGACGAAGAGCTTGCGGCTCGGGTCGGGATCGCCGACGTCGATGAACTGTGGCAGGAAGGTGACGAAGAACAGGATGACCTTCGGGTTGGTGAGATTGATCAGCAGCCCGGTCGTATAGGCGCCGCGCAGCGTCCCTGCCGCTCCGTCGGCCGCCTCGAGCTTCAGCGCCGCGCCATGGCGTAGCGCGCCCCAGGCGAGATAGAGGAGATAGAGCGCGCCGGCGATCTTCACTGCGTCGTAGGCGCGCGCCGAGGTGGCGATGAGGGCCGAAAGGCCGAGCGCAGCGGCGAAGGTGTGGACGACGACGCCGCTCAACGCGCCGCCGAGCGCGGCGAGGCCGTGCGGTCGGCCGCCGGCGAAGGTGCGCGACAGATAGAGCGCCATGTCCGGCCCCGGCGTCAGCGCCAGCAGGACGCTGGCGGCGACGAAAGCGACGAACAGGCTCGGCGAGGGAAAGAGATTCATGCCGTCAGCGGATGACCCTTGCGCCCTTGCCCTTCATGACCGCTTCGACCTCCTTGACGTTCACCATCGAGGTGTCGCCGGGCGTGGTCATCGCCAGCGCGCCGTGGGCCGCGCCGTACTCGACCGCCGCCTGTGGGCCCTTGCCTTCGAGGAAGCCGTAAGCCAGCCCGGAGGCGAAGCCGTCGCCGCCGCCGACCCGGTCGTAGATCTCGAGGTTCTCGCGCAACGGCGCCTCATAGAACGCGCCGCCGGCGAAGACGACGGCGCCCCAGTCGTTGAACGACGCCGTCTTGGCGTTGCGCAGCGTCGTCGCCGCCACCTTGAAGTTGGGGAACGCCTTGACCGCCGCGGCGATCATCTTCTTGAAATTGGCCGGGTCGATTTTGGAGATGTGCTCGTCAAGGCCTTCAACCTCGAAGCCGAGGCAAGCGGTGAAATCCTCCTCGTTGCCAAGCATGACGTCGACATGCTTGGCGATCTTGCGGTTGATCTTCTGTGCGCCGGCCTGTCCGCCCTGGCTCTTCCAAAGGGAGGCGCGATAATTTAGGTCGTAGGAGACGATGGTTCCGTATTTGTGCGCCGCTTCCACCGCTTCGATGACGGCTTCGGCGGTGTTG
>NZ_JBEKVH010000047.1:0-40911 GCF_049514155.1 Roseiarcus sp.
GTCTCGCTTGCGGCGCCGCCGGCGGCGCAGATCGAGATCTCGGCCAAGCTCCTCGGCGCCGACGGCAAAATCGCGGTCGAACGCAGCTTTCGCGCCACGGCTCCGGCGACGGGAGTCGAAAGCCCTGCGGCGGCGGCGGCGCTGAACGACGCGTTCCAGACGATCGCTCGCGACATCGTGGTCTGGGCGCAGGCGACGATATGACGCTGTCCCGTGAAGGACATCCGCCCTCAACGACAAGTCGTCGCCTGCTCGCCGTTGGCCGCGTCTGCGCGTCAGAGCCGAATGTTGACCCGACTGGGGTTTTTTAGCAGAGTCCGCGAAATCGCGCGCCGGTTGGGCCGTGGGACCCTTTGGCGCGGTGGCTCAGGCTTGTCGGGAACCCGAAAACGGAGCAGGTTCGATCGAAACTCGCGGCCGTCTGGAGAATGCCGGGTGAGCGCGTGACGCAGTCGGTCGCTCCGTCCCGGCTCAAACGGGTCGCCATGGCGCAAGTCGGCATGAGCGCACCCAAACGTCTTGTCGTCCTCGGCGCGACCGGCTCGATCGGACGCTCCTGCGCGCGGGTCGTGGCCCAGGCGTCGGGGCGTTTCGTGGTCGTCGCCGTAGCCGGCGGCCGCAATGGCGCGGCGCTCGCGCGCTCGGCGCTGGAACTCGGCGCTTCGTTCGCCGCGCTCGCCGATCCCGCCGGCTACGCCGAGCTGAAAGCGGGCGTTGCGGGAAGCGGCGTCGAAATCGCCTGTGGTCCCGAGGCGGTGGTCGAGGCGGCGCTTCGCGAGGCTGATCTCGTCGTCTCGGCGATCGTCGGGGCGGCCGGCCTTGCCCCGACCTACGCGGCGATTTCGGCGGGTCGCCTCGTCGCGCTCGCCAACAAGGAAACGCTGGTGTGCGCCGGCGAGGCGGTGATCGCGGCGGCGCGCCGCTCCGGGGCGCGTCTGCTGCCGGTGGATTCGGAACATAACGCCATCTTTCAGGCGATGGGCGGACGCGATCCTGCGACGATCGTCAAGATGACCATAACCGCCTCCGGCGGTCCGTTCCGGCAATGGAGCGTCGAGCGCATCGCCAACGCGACGCGCGCCGAGGCGCTCGCCCATCCCAACTGGGCGATGGGCCCGAAAGTCACCATCGACTCCGCGAGCCTGATGAACAAGGGTCTCGAACTCATCGAGGCGCATCATCTTTTCGGCGTTCCCGCCGAACGGTTGGCGGTCGTCGTCCATCCCCAATCGATCGTTCACGGCCTCATCGCTTTCGTCGACGGGTCGTTGATCGCCGGCATGGCCTCGCCGGACATGCGCACGCCGATCGCTCACTGCTTGGCCTATCCCGAGCGGATCGCTTCGGGCGTGGCGGCGCCGGATCTCGCCGCGCTCGGCGCGCTGACCTTCGAGCAAGCCGATCTTGTCCGGTTTCCCGCGCTGGCGCTGGCGATCGACGCGCTCAGCGAGGGCGGCGGCGCGCCGACGGCGCTCAACGCGGCCAACGAGGTCGCTGTAGAGGCTTTTCTTGCCGGCCGCATTGGATTCAGCGCGCTTTCCCGCATCGTCGAGCGAACTCTCGGGGCGATGCGCGCGGCCGGCGAGACCTCTTCTGCCCCAACAACGGTTGCGCAGGCGCTGGCGATTCACAATACCGCGCGAGAAAGGGCGCTCGTCCTCCTGGACTAGGGTCGCCGACGCGTCATTGCGATCGAATTGGCGCAGGATGACTCCCGGACCCGTTCGTCACGGCGGCGCCTTCTCACCCCCAAACCGTTTGTCGATGTAGTCAGCCACCAGCGCCTTGAAATCTGCCGCAATGGTCGGGCCACGAAGAACCAAGGCTTTGGCGCCGTCGATGAAAACGGGCGCCGCCGGCGTTTCGCCGGTTCCCGGCAGAGAGATGCCGATATCGGCGTGCTTGCTCTCGCCCGGACCGTTGACGATGCAGCCCATGACAGCGACGTTGAGCGTTTCGACGCCTGGATATTTCTTTCGCCAAACGGGCATGGCGTCGGCGAGATAGCTCTGAATTTCGCCCGCCAATTCCTGAAATACGATCGAAGTCGTGCGTCCGCAGCCCGGGCACGCGGCGACCTGCGGCGTGAACGTGCGAAAGCCCATGGTCTGCAAGACTTCCTGCGCGACTTTCACTTCCAATCTGCGATCGCCGTTTGGTTCAGGCGTCAGCGAAACGCGAATCGTGTCGCCGATTCCTTCCTGCAACAGAACCCCCAGCGCGGCCGAAGAAGCGACAATGCCCTTCGAGCCCATTCCCGCTTCAGTGAGACCGAGATGCAGCGCGTAGTTCGAGCGCGCAGTCAGCGTTCGATAGACGGTTATCAGATCCTGCACCGCCGACACCTTCGCAGAGAGAATGATGCGATCCCGCGCGAGCCCTATCTCCTCGGCGCGCGCGGCGGACAGCAGCGCCGACTGAACCATCGCTTCGCGCATCACCGCGCGCGCTTCCAGCGGCTTCGGCGCGACCGCGTTTTCGTCCATGAGATGCGTCAGCAATTCTTGGTCGAGCGAGCCCCAGTTGGCGCCGATGCGCACGCATTTGCCGTGACGGATGGCCATTTCGACGATCTGTCCAAATTGCAAGTCGCGCTTATTGCGAAAACCGACGTTGCCCGGATTGATGCGATATTTGTCGAGCGCTTCGGCGCAAGCGGGATGATCCGCGAGCAATTTATGGCCGATGTAATGGAAGTCGCCGATGAGCGGCGCGCTCACGCCCATACGCGCCAGGCGATCGCGAATGTGAGGCGCCGCGGCCGCCGCTTCGTCGCGATCCACAGTGATTCGCACGAGTTCGGAACCCGCGCGCGCAAGCGCCGCGACTTGTCGCACCGTCGCCTCGACGTCGGCGGTGTCGGTGTTGGTCATCGACTGCACGACGATTGGCGCGGAGCCGCCGACGATGACGGCCCCCCCGCCTTCTCCGACCCGCACGCCGACGCTCAGCCGGCGCGGGCGAGATCCAAAGGCGATATCGGAATCGGCCTTATGCAACGGCATGGTTCCCATCTCTGAACGGATCCCTCTCGAATTATGCGCTTTTACGCTTCGACGCATTCTGGATTTTCTAGATCTTTTCGATCGCCCGACGATGAATTTGGAAATCGCCAGAATTCTCGTCCGCAAAAGTCCTCAACCCCCTCTATGAGTTCTGAAATGGCGCGCAAACAGCCGCGCACTCCCGGGTAGCTATTTAGATCGCGCCGTCGCCTTGGGAAGATCGCGTCTGAAAGACCCTCGCGGCCGGCTCGAGACTCGCCGCGCGGCGAATTCGAGCGGCCGCCCTGCGACGATGGCGGCGTCTTGCCGCCGCCCGCCGAATTTCGAGATGCGGCTGCTGCGGTCCGCTCCCGCAGAGCCCCGGCTTTGCAGCTCGGACGGAGGCGAGCCGTCGCTGGTCGCCCTAACGCCTGCGGGCCGGCATGAGTAGATTCCGAGTCTGCCTTCGCGAGCCCGAAGCTGGCTACGATTGGTCGATCGGTCTGGCGATTGCCTGACCAATCCGTGACTCCTCGGTAATTGGCCGAGAGACAGGTTGGCCAATTGTGCCGCCAGTGAAGCGCCTTTGTTCTAACCGCTTGTGGTTAGAGGCTCACATTTGGGAGGCAACATGCTCCAAGGCATAAACAGCCCGAGTGACTTGCGGCGCCATAAGCCGGCGGACCTCAAACAAATCGCGAAAGAACTCAGGGCAGAGACCATAGAGGCGGTTTCCGTCACCGGCGGCCACCTGGGCGCGGGTCTTGGCGTCGTCGAACTGACAATCGCGTTGCACTACATCTTCGATACGCCCAAAGATCGGCTGATCTGGGACGTCGGGCACCAAGCGTATCCTCACAAAATATTGACCGGTCGACGAGATCGGATTCGGACGCTGCGGACCGGGGGAGGCCTTTCGGGCTTCACCAAACGATCCGAAAGCGAGTACGACCCGTTCGGAGCCGCACATGCCTCGACCTCGATTTCAGCCGCCCTCGGCATGGCGGTGGCGCGCGACCTGAGAAACGAGAAACACAATATCATAGCGGTGATCGGCGACGGCTCGATGTCGGCCGGAATGGCTTACGAGGCCATGAACAACGCCGGAGCGATGAATAGCCGACTGATCGTGATCCTCAATGACAACGACATGTCGATCTCGCCGCCTGTCGGCGCCATGTCCGGATATTTTTCGCGCCTGATTTCGAGCCAAACCTATCGTTCCCTGCGCGATATTGGCAAGCAACTTGCCCGGCGACTGCCGAAATCCTTGGAAATCAAAGCCGAGCGCCTGGATCAATTTACGCGCGGCTTCTGGACCGGCGGATCGCTGTTCGAAGAACTTGGATTCTCTTATGTGGGGCCGATCGACGGGCACAACTTCGACCACCTCCTGCCAGTGTTGCGAAACGTTCGCGACGCCCGCAATGGCCCGATCCTCGTGCATGTCGTAACGAAGAAGGGCAAAGGCTACCCGCCCGCGGAAGCCTCCAGCGACAAATACCATGCTGTCGCAAAATTCGACGTCGCGACGGGAGAACAATCGAAAGCCAAGGCGAAGGCGCCGTCATTCACCAGGGTTTTCGCAGAAAGTCTCATCAAAGAGGCGACGAAGGACGATCGCATCGTCGCAGTGACGGCGGCGATGCCGGCCGGCACCGGGCTTGATATTTTCGGCAAGGCCTTCCCGACACGAACGTTCGACGTCGGTATCGCCGAGCAGCACGCGGTGACGTTCGCCGCCGGCCTCGCCGCGGAAGGCTACAAGCCGTTCTGCGTCGTCTATTCGACGTTCTTGCAGCGCGGTTACGATCAAGTCGTTCACGATGTGGCGATTCAATCGTTGCCCGTGCGCTTTGCGATCGACCGGGCTGGGCTTGTCGGAGCCGATGGTCCTACGCACGCCGGTTCATTCGACGTCGCCTATCTCGGCTGCCTGCCAGGCTTCGTAATTATGGCGGCGGCGGACGAGGCGGAGCTCACCCATATGATTGCGACCGCCGTCGCGATCGACGATCGCCCCTCGGCGGTTCGTTACCCCCGCGGCGACGGCGTCGGCGTGGCGATCCCGGAAGTCGGCGTTCCGCTCGAAATCGGCAAGGGACGAATTGTTCGCCAAGGCGACAAGGTCGCACTCCTTTCGTTTGGCGCCCGCCTTGCGGAATGTTCAAAGGCCGCAGTGGAACTCGCCAAATTTGGTCTTTCCACCACGGTCGCGGACGCTCGCTTCGCCAAGCCGCTCGATGTCGATCTCGTCTTGAAACTCGCTCGCGAGCACGAAATCCTCATTACGATCGAAGAAGGATCTATCGGCGGATTCGGCTCTTACGTGCTGCAAACGCTGGCCGAGCACGGGCGGCTCGACGACGGCCTCAAAGTCCGCTGCATGGTGTTGCCCGACGTGTTCCTAGCGCACGACACCTCGGAGGCGATGTACGCCAAGGCTGGGCTCGACGCCGAGGGGATCGTCGCCAAGGCGCTCGATGTTCTTGGCGGCGGCGCGAATCAGATCCGCCCGGTCGAAGCCCCGGCAAATGCACACGTGCATGCCGTGGCGCCGCTGCATCGCGCCCCCTTGCGAGTGATCCTCGCTCAGCCGCGGGGCTTCTGCGCTGGCGTCGTGCGCGCGATTGAAATCGTCGAACGCTCGCTGGAGATCTACGACCAGCCGGTCTATGTTCGCCATGAGATCGTTCATAACAAGCACGTCGTCGACGGCCTGAAGGCCAAAGGCGCCCGCTTCGTCGAGGAGCTGTCCGAAATCCCCGATAACGCCATCACAATATTCAGCGCGCACGGCGTGCCGAAAAAGGTGGAGCAGGAGGCGGCGGCGCGGCAACTCGTCGTCCACAACGCCACGTGCCCACTGGTCACCAAGGTTCATATCCAGGCCAAGCGTTACGTGATGCAGGGACGAACGCTTATCCTCATCGGTCACGCGGGCCATGCGGAAGTCGAGGGAACGCTTGGGCAGATTTCCGCTCCGGTCGTGCTCGTTCAGACCGAGAGCGACGTCGCAAACCTCACGATCCCCGCCGACACGCCGGTCGGTTATGTGACGCAGACGACGTTGAGCGTCGACGACACCAAAGGGATCATTGCCGCCTTGCATCGGCGGTTCAGCGATCTCGTCGGTCCTGACACGCGAGACATTTGCTACGCGACGCAAAACCGTCAGATGGCGGTCCGCGACTTGTGCAAAGAGGTTGACGTGATCATAGTCGTCGGCGCAAAAAACAGTTCCAATTCAAATCGGTTGTGTGAGATCGGCGCGGAAATGGGAGTGCCGAGTTATCTCATCGCCGACAGCGCCGATCTTCGTCACGAATGGGTGGAGAACGCCCACGCCGTCGGCGTCACCGCCGGCGCATCCGCGCCCGAGCAGCTCGTGCAGGGCGTCGTTCAATGGCTCGGCCGCCTTGGTCCTGTCGAAATCTCGACTCTTGATGGTCCCGATGAATCCGTAGAGTTTCGGTTGCCTGTGCAGCTGGCGCGAGCGTGATTGGCTCTCGCTTCCAAAACCGCGCGATGCGACGAGCGACCGAAGGGCAAGCTATGACGATACCGTTTTTCAAGGAAGCGAAAATTGGCCTCTATGTCCTCAAGCAGAAACTAGCGGGCAGGACGCGCTATCCTCTCGTGCTCATGCTCGAGCCGTTGTTCCGCTGCAACCTCGCCTGCGTGGGTTGCGGCAAGATCGATTATCCAGATCCGATCCTCAATCAGCGATTGTCGACGCAAGAATGTCTCGACGCGGTCGATGAATGTGGCGCGCCGATGGTGGCGATCCCCGGCGGCGAACCTTTGATCCATCGCGATATCGGCGACATCGTGAAGGGGATCGTGGCGCGCAAGAAATTCGTTTCACTCTGCACCAACGCGCTCTTGCTCGAGAAGAAGCTCCACCTGTTCGAGCCTTCGCCTTACCTGTTCTTTTCAGTGCATCTGGACGGACTGAAGGACCACCACGACAAGTCGGTGTCGCTCAGCGGCGTTTTCGACATCGCTGTCGCGGCGATCAAGAAGGCCAAGGCCAAGGGATTCGCCGTCAATGTCAATGCGACGATCTTCGACGGCCATGCGCCGGAAGATATCGCGGCCTTCCTCGATTTGGCGAAAGAACTGGAAGTCGGCGTCTCGATTTCGCCCGGCTACGCCTATGAGCGGGCGCCCGACCAGGAGCATTTTCTCAATCGCCGCAAGACCAAGGAATTGTTTCGTCGGGTCTTCTCGCTGGGCAAAGGCAAGAAGTGGCAGCTGATGCATTCCACTCTCTTCCTGGACTTTCTCGCTGGCAATCGCGAGTTCCACTGCACGCCTTGGGGCATGCCTACACGCAACGTCTTCGGTTGGCAGAAGCCCTGCTATCTCCTGGGCGAGGGATACGTCGGTTCGTTCAAAGAATTGATGGAGACGACCGACTGGGACAGCTACGGAACTGGCCGATATGAAAAGTGCGCCAATTGCATGGCGCATTGCGGTTATGAACCGACAGCCGCGAACGTAACGATGAGCCGTCCCTGGTCGGCGATCTGGACGGCGATTCGCGGCGTGCGAACGGACGGCCCGATGGCGCCGGAGATCCCGCTCGATCACCAGAGGCCGGCGGATTTCGTCTATTCCCGCCATGTCGAAACGTTGCTGGCCAAAGTTCGACGGAAAGACGACTCGATCAAAGCCTCGGAGTCGGAGACTTCGACTCCGGCTCAATAATCGGCAAGGCGACTTCCTCGCACGGCGGACTCGGTGATCAAGAAACTCTCCGCTTGCTGCGAGGCGGCCGCGAGATGAGGCGGTTATCGTAAATCATGCTCACGTCCATCATCGTTCGGATCGTCGAGTTTTGCATTCGTCGCGCCTGGATGGTCGTTGGCGTCGGCTTGCTGATCGCTACTGGATCGAGCGTCTACACGGCAAGCCACTTCCGCCTAAACTCGGACGTCAGCGCTCTGCTTTCGGACAAACTCGACTGGAGCAAACGCGACATCGCATTTGAAAGCGCGTTTGACCGTTTCGGAATCATTGACGTGATCGTCGCGGCGCCGACGCCCGAGTTGACCGGAGCGGCCACTGTGGAATTGACGCGGGCGCTCGCCAAGGAGAAGGCGCTGCTTCCCGATGTCTCGAACGCCGGCGCCACGGAGTTTTTCGCCCGGCACGGGCTTCTGTTCTTGCCGAAGGAGGCGTTGGAGAAGAATCTCGGAGGACTGATTCAGGGCGAAGCGCTGATTCAGGATCTCTCCTCCGACCGCAGCCTGCGTGGGCTGATTGCGGGGCTCGAGGACGTGCTTCTCGGCCTTCAGTCCAATCATTTGAAACTCGACGATCTCGGTCACCCGTTGAACCAAGTGTCCGATACGCTGGACAATGTGCTCGCGGGACGGCCGGCGAGTTTTTCGTGGCGGGTCCTAATGCAAGGCAAACCCGCGGCCCCGAACGATCTTCGCGGCTTCATCGAAGTCCATTCCGCGCTCGACTTCAGCGCCCTGCAGCCGGGCCTTCGAGCGAGCGAGGCCATTCGCCGGATCGCGGCGGACATCTTGCCAAAATATCAGGCGAGCATGCGTCTCACCGGTGTGGTGACGATGAACGATGAACAGTTTGGGACAATCAAGGAGAATGCGGTTCGAAACGGTCTCGTCACTTTGGCGATCGTCGCATGCATTCTCTGGCTCGCGTTACGCTCGGGGCGGCTTATGGCCGCAATAGCCATCAATCTCTTTGTCGGCCTCGCCGCGACGGCGGCTCTGGGGCTGTTCATGGTCGGCGCGTACAATCTCATTTCTGTCTACTTTTCCGTGCTTTTCGTCGGCATTGGCGTCGATTTCGGCATCCAATTCAGCGTCCGCTATCGCTCCGAACGGCACGATATCGACAATCTCGCCGAGGCGATTCAAAATGCGAGCTTTCGTGTCGGCGCGCCGCTGACTCTAGCGGCGTTCGCGACCGCAGCGGGGTTCCTGTCGTTTCTGCCCACCGACTACAAGGGCGTGTCTGAATTGGGCCAGATCGCCGGTTGCGGCATGCTGATCGCATTCGCCACCACCATCACGCTTCTGCCGGCGCTGATCGTCCTGCTGAACCCACCCGGAGAACCGGAGCCGCTCGGATACTCGTCGCTCGCGCCGGTTGACGCGTACATGAATCGACACCGGATCGGCATTATTGCTGGCACCGCGATCGTCGTGGTCGCTGGGTTGCCGCTACTGCATTGGCTCAGTTTCGACTTCAATCCGATCAATCTGCAGAGTCCTAAAACAGAGTCGATCGCGACTTATCTCGAACTCAGTCGCGATCCCAGCACCGACACCAACGCCATCCAGGTGCTGGCGCCGTCGCTCGAACAGGGAAATGCGATCGGCGCGCGCGTTTCGAAGCTGCCGGAGGTTTCGCACGTCGTGACGTTGTCGAGCTTCATTCCGGAAGATCAGGCGGAAAAGCTCCCCGTCATTCAAAACGCCGCGAATAAGCTTGCCGCCGCCTTCGATCCCAAGAACGTTCAGCCTGCCCCGACCGATGTCGAAAATATCGACGCCTTGAACGAGGGCTCGCAGCGACTGACGGAGGCGGCGAGCAATCTGACGGGATCTGGGGCCGACGCGGCGCGGCGACTTGCTTTCGACCTTTCCAACTTGGCGCTTGCGACTCAGGCCGCTCGCGATAAGGCGACGGACAGTTTCGTATGGTCGCTGGGACAGGTCTTGGACTCGTTGCAAGCCTCGCTCCAGACCCCACCGGTCACGCGACTGTCTCTGCCGCCGGACCTTACGCAGGATTGGGTGACGTCGGACGGCCGCGCTCGCGTTTCAATCGCGCCAAAGGACGATCCGGACGACAATGACGCCATGCGTCGTTTCGCGCGCGCGGTGCTGGCTGTCGAGCCGAGCGCCACTGAGGGGCCGATCACCATTCTGGAGGCGGGCGACTTGGTCGTCCACGCCTTCGTCGAGGCCGGCGCATTAGCGCTGCTGTCGATAGCGATCCTGTTGTGGCTCGTGCTCAGGCGCCTCGGCGACGTTCTGTTGACGCTGATTCCTCTGGCGCTCGCCGGCGTGGTGACGTTGGAACTGACTGTGTTGGTGGGTCTGCCGCTCAACTTCGCCAATATCATCGCCTTGCCGTTGCTTCTCGGCGTCGGCGTGGCGTTCAAGATCTATTACATTATGGCCTGGCGCGAAGGGCAAACGAACCTTCTGCAGACCAGTCTCACCCGCGCCGTCATCTACAGCGCGCTCACGACAGCGACCGCGTTCGGCAGTCTCATTTTCTCGAGTCATCCGGGCACGTCGAGCATGGGCAAGCTGCTGGCCCTTTCGCTCGTATGCACGTTGGCGGCGGCCGTGTTGTTTCAACCAATCCTGATGGGCAAGCCGCGAAAAGCGCCATCAGAGATCTGACCATCCTCGATCACGCGAAGGGAGAATTCAACGATGCTTTCCAAGGTTTTGCTCTCCGCGGCGTTTGTCGCCCTCTCGTCTGTGGCGTTCGCCGAATCGGGCACGCCGCAAGAACAAGCCGCATGCCGTCCCGATGTCCGTCGCTTCTGCCATACGGTCAAAGAACAAGACGGCGATGATGCCTTTCTCGCCTGCCTCGAGCTTCATCGCGACAACCTGTCCACGGCCTGCAGAGACGTGCTGAAGGACCATGGCAGGTGACCTCGCTGAGCGGTCCGACCAAGAGAACCCGAATCGGCGCTCCAGCGGCGGGGTTTCTCGATCGGTCGGTCGCGTCGGCGAACGGCGCAACACGGCATGCCTTGGTCGCAGCGACGGGCATGTTTCCATCGCCGCTTCGGGAGATGGAAGATGAGAACTAGGCTCAGGTTCGCCGTCGCGGCGGCGATCGCGATGTTGACGACGGGCTATGCTCGTTCGGCGTCGAATCAAGACGCGATCCCAGTTCCGCCGCCGAACCCATTCAGGACCGTGGCTCCGGCGCCGAGCCCACCCAATACGGCGGCTCCGGCGCCGAGCCCTGCAAAGGCCGCGGCTCCCGCGCCGAGTCCATTCAAGACCGCTGCTCAAGACGCGATCCCAGTTCCGGCGCCGAACCCATTCAGGACCGCGGCGCCGGCGCCGAACCCATCCGATACCGCCGCTCCGGCGCCGAATCCATCCAAGGCCGGGGCGCCGGCGCCGAATCCATCCAAGGCCTCGGCTCCGGCGCCGAGCCCATCCAAAACCGAAGCCTCGGCGGCTTACGACCACAACACCGCCGCCGGGTTCTGGCAGGAGACCGACGACCAAGGCCGTCCCGGAGCCTGGTTTCTGTTCGTTGAGAAGGATGGGCTCTACGAAGGGCGGTTCGTCAAGATGTTCAAAGAGCCTGGAGAACAAGAGCTGATCCTAACCTGCCAGAAATGCACGGGGGACCAAAAAGATGCGCCGATGATGGGCCTGACGATCGTCAAAGGCATGAAACGCTACGGCAACAAATATGCCGACGGCGCCATCCTCGATCCCCGCGACGGCACGGTCTATCACGCTCAGATGGAGCTAAGTGCGGACGGGCAGCAACTCTCGGTGCGGGGCTATCTGGGCATTCCGCTTCTTGGCCAGACACAAATCTGGACCCGGCTGCCGGACGATGCGATCGCGCCAGAAGACATTCCCGAGGACTCCGTCGGGCCGGACGCGACGCCGAAGTGAAACTTCATCCGGTCGCCCCGAACGCGCCGCCGCCTATGACATCCCGAAGCGTTCGATCAGCCGCCTGCGTCACATTCCAAACTTGATGATCGGACCGGATATCGAGTTTTTGTATCGGGCAAGCGCCCAGAGCGGGAAGAACTTCGAATAGCCGTGGTAGCGTAAATAGAAGACGCGGGGAAACCCAGTCGCTGTGTACCGTTCCTCGTCCCAAAACCCGTGCGTTCCTTGGGTTTCAAGCAGGAACTTCACGCCACGCGCTACGCACGGATCGCGGCTTCGCCCCGCCGCCATAAGACCGAGGAGCGCCCAAGCTGTCTGGGAAGCCGTGCTCGGCGCCGGCTCGTGGCCGTGATAGTCGAGTTTGTAGCTTGCGCCATCTTCGCCCCAGCCGCCGTCTTGGTTTTGGATGGCTGCGAGCCAATCGGCGGCTCGCGCCATTTCCGGCGCGTTCCGATCAATTCCTGCCATGTCGAGCGCGCAAAGCGCCGACCAGGCGCCATAGATGTAGTTCATACCCCAGCGGCCGAACCAGCTGCCGTCCGCCAACTGCGTCTGTCGAAGATAACGCAAAGCGTTGCGCAGAGCAGAGCTGGTCTCGGGTTGTTCGCCGAGTTGCGCGAGCATCGACACGCAGCGGCCCGTCACGTCCTCGGTAGTGGGATCGAGCAAAGCGCCGTGATCGGAGAACGGGATGTTGTTGAGGTAAAGGTAGTTGTTGTCGGCGTCGAACGCCCCCCAACCGCCATTGCCGCTCTGCAGGCCGCAAATCCACTCTCTCGCGCGCTCGATGGCGTCATGAAACGATTGATGGCCGCGCGCTCTTTGCTGCCGGTCCATAGCCATCACGACGACGGCGGTGTCATCAAGATCGGGGTAATGCGGATTGGCGAATTGAAACGCCCAGCCGCCCGGACGCACGTTCGGCCGGCGCGCGCTCCAATCGCCCACGACGTCCAGCTCTTGGCGGGGCAGCAACCATTTCAGGCCGGCGGCGGCCGCCTCCATCGCCCGCTCGTCGCCGACCTCCAGCAACGTTTGGCACGTCAGCGCTGTGTCCCACACCGGGGAAACACAGGGTTGGCAATAGGCTTCCTCGGACTTGACGATGAGAAGTTTGTCGATCGAGCGGCGCGCGGCGAGGTAATCCGGATCCAGACGATCGCGGCCCAGCGCGTCGTACATCATCACTGAATTGGCCATGGCGGGAAAAATCGCCCCAAGACCATCTTCGCCGTTGAGGCGCTCTTTCACGAACGCGACGGCCGCGTCGACGGCCCGCCGGCGCAATCGTTTCGGAAAATGCGGTTCGACAACGCGCAAAATTGCGTCGAGGCCATTGAAAAACTTCGACCACATCAGACTTTGGTGCGGCGCCTTGGGCAGCAGGCCGATCGTTTCGGGCGGCTCGAGAAAGAGCTCGTCGACGCCAATCCTGCTTGGATTGCGCGCTTGGGGCTTCAGGGCGCCCAACACCAACAGCGGCACGATGACCGTGCGCGCCCAATAGGACATCTTGTTGAGATGGAGCGGAAACCAGTTCGGCAACAGCATGATCTCAACCGGCATCACCGGAACCGCTCGCCAGCTGACGACGCCGAATAGCGCCAGCAACACCCTTGTGAAGACATTGCTCTGCGCCGCGCCGCCCCGCTCGCGGATCGCCTCGCGCGCTCGGCGCATGTGCGCAGTCTGGGGGTCGTCGCCAATCATCTTCAGCGCAAAATACGCCTTCACGCTGGCGCTCATATCGAAGTCGCCGCCGTAGAACAGCGGCCAGCCGTTGTGTGCGGCCTGGATGCGGCGCAAATAGTTGGCGATCTTGCCTTCCAGCTCGGCGTCGACCGGTTCGCCGAGGTAGTGTCTAAGCAGTACGTATTCGGCCGGGATGGTGGCGTCCGCCTCGAGTTCGAACAGCCAATGTCCGTCAGGGCGCTGAGCGGCCAGCAAGGCTTCGGTCGCCGCGGAGATCGCTCGATCCAGCGATTGCCGGCCATCTTCGGTCGAGGGCGGAACCTTGCCGGACGCCATCGTGGTCTCGCGCATCGATGTGCCTCTCATTCGCTTTGCGCATAATTGCGGCCGTTTGATATAGGTCCCGCTCCAGGATCAATCGACGCCGTCGCTCACTGTCTTCTCAACGCCAAGACAACGCAATTCGGCTGAAAATCGCTGTCACAGCGGCGCCAATCTTTCCGCCGCCTTTGCGCCCGAGCGGATTGCGCCCTCGATCGTCGCGGGCAACCCGGTTCGGGTCCAGTCGCCAGCGAGGACGAGATTCTCCCAGGCTGTCTCCGTGGCGGGGCGCTTGGCTTCTTCTCGCGGCAAGGCGGCGAACGTCGCACGACGTTCGCGCACGATTTGCCACGCCGGCATGGCGTCCGCGAGATTGGCGATTACGGCGACTTCGCTCCAGATTCGGGAGGCGAGATCCTCCCGCGACAGGTCCAGCAGATCGTCTGCGGCGCTGATCGTGACCGATAGGCGCCCAGGGAACGCGAAGAGCCACTGCGCCAAGCCGTTGACGACGCCGATCATGGGCGCAAGGCCCCTAGGCGGATCGATGCGGAAATGCGCGTTGACGATGGCGCGAAATTCCGTCGGCGTCAGCAATTCCGGTACGAGAGACTCCGCGGCCGTTGGCGGCACGGCGAGAACGACCGCGTCGCTCGACGTTACCGGAATAGACGCGTCGCCGAAGTCAAGCGCCGTCACACGGCCGGCGCCGAGCGCAAGCTGGCGAAGCCGGCGACCGTAGTTCACGCTGCCGCCATGGTCGGCGATGTAGCGAAGCGCCGGCGCGATGAAAACGTTGGAAAGACCATTGTGAGCGATCAACGGGCGATAGTTGCGCCCGCCGGCGGCGAGCGTCTCCCGGACGATCGCCGCCGCCAATGCCGCCGAACCGCTTCGCGGCTCGGTGTTGAGCGCGGACATCAGCAAGGGTTCGATCAGCCGCGCGTAAAGCGGCCCCGAACACGAAATCGTCTCGCCGATCGTCGCGCCGGCTTTGGCCCGCAACAGCTTGGCGAGCGCGAGATATTCGCGCAGGCGCGCGCCGGGGACGCGACGCGCCGGATCGAGTATCCACCACGGCACGAATCCGTCGTTGGCGCGCACCGTCCAGCGCTCGCCAGTCGCAAGATCGATGAAGGGGAAACTCGCAGAAGGCGGCGCGCCAAGACCAGCGCGCGCGTCGATGAGATCGAGGTAGGAGAGGGCGGCCTTGTTGCCGGACAATACAAGATGATTGCCGTTGTCGATCTCCATGCCGAGTGTGGAATCGTAATACGAACGGCAGCGGCCGCCCGCTTGGTTGGTCGCCTCATGAACAATGACCGCTAAGCCGCGAGACGCCAACCGAACGGCGGCTGACAGCCCCGCCAATCCGGCGCCGACGACGTGGATTCGACGCGGCGTCACAAGATGCCGTGACACAGAACGATCCAAATGAGTTGCGCGCGGCGCCGTTTGACCGGCGCGCGTGGCGGAAGCCATCCACGCGCGACGAGATGCTCGAGGATCGAGCGGTAGGCCGCGCTCATAATGCGGGCGGTGCGCACGACCCGGCGAGGGCTCTCAGCAATGATCGCATCGGATTCGACGAAATGGCGCCGCGCGCGCGCGACGACCGGCGCGCAGGCCTGGTCAATCGCAGGATTGGCGATCGCGTCCAGAGGTTCGCTCGATGCAATTCCGGCGGCGCGCAGCGCTTCTTGCGGAAGATAGAGTCTCCCGACGGCGGCGTCTTCGTCGATGTCGCGCAGGATGTTGGTCAGCTGGAGGGCGCGGCCGAGGTGATGGGCCAGGGCGACGCCTTGCGCGTCAGCCATTCCGAATACGCGAACGCATAGGCGACCCACGGCGCTCGCCACGCGGTCGCAGTAGAGGTCGAGCGTCGCCCAATCGGGCGCGCGGATCGGGGCGATCACATCCATTTCCATGCCGTCGATGACGGCCAAGAAGTCTTCGCGGCGCAGATTGAAAGCGCGGATCGCCTCGGCCAGCGCATGCAAGCGGGGAGGCCCGGCGCCGGCGTAAATTGCATCAACGTCGTGACGCCAGCGCTGCAATTGAATAAGATGGGCTTCGCGAGGGCCGCCATTGTCGGCAATGTCATCGACAGCGCGACAGAACGAATAGATCTCGAACATTGCCTGGCGCTGCTCGGGCGGCATGAGCCGCATCGCCAAATAGAACGAACTGCCGGAGGCGCTCACGCGAGCGTCGGGCACAGGCGCGAAACGTGTCGCGTTCGCGCGTGCGGTCGAGACCGGCGGGCGTTCGAGCGGGCCGAAGCGGCGCGAAGCGCTATTGAGAGCGGCAAGAAGACCGATGCCCCCCGCGCGCCATTTGCCCAAATGGGTCTCCGCGCTGAGAGGATCGCACACGGTCAGCATGCGCGCGACCCGCAACGCCAGCGCATGAATGACTGAAATCTCGAGCCCCAAACGCCAATCTGCAATCGCGGTCTCGAGTCTGTCCCCTTCGTGCAGCATTGTCTCGGCGCGGCGCGCGAGTTCCGCGATGCAGCGACGCAACGCCGGCGAGGCCCGTTCTGCGCCGAGCGCTTCGACGCGAAGGCCGTATTTGGCGAGATCGTCCAAAGGCAAATAGACTCGGTCGAGATTGCGGTAGTCCAAGCCGCAGTCCTGAAGGTGGTTGTTGATTTGCAGCGCGGCGCATATTGCGTCTGAAGCGGGCCACGTCGAACGGCTCTCGCCGTGCACGTCCAGCACGAAGCGACCGACCGGCATGGCCGAGAGGGCGCAATAGGACATCAATTCCGCCCAGTCTTTATAGCGCCGCTTGGAAGCGTCGAGGCGAAAGGCGCGCAACAAGTCCAGCGCGTGGTCGGGCGAGAGTCCGCGCTCTGCGAGCGCGCGCCGCAAGGCCGCCGACTGCGGATTGGCGTCTGGGCGATCGTCGCCGATGAGGTCGGCCTCCATGCGATCGAGCAACGCGATCTTCTCCGCAGCCGCCAACGAGGGGTGATCCGCGACATCGTCGGCGACGCGTGCGAATTCGTAGAAGGCCAGAATTGGCCGACGGTGCTGCGCTCGGACGAGCAAAGACGCCACCGGGAAGTTTTCGTCCCGACGGGTCTTGCCCGACCGCAAGTCGCTGGCGTTCGTCATGGGGTCCTAGCCGCGCGCGCCTGAACGCGGCCTTTCCAAAGACCGCCCCGTCCCCGCACGGATTGATAGGCGGATTCCAACGTGAAGGCCATGTAAACGAGCGCGATCGCCGGCAGGATTGGTCCCCACAGCGGCGACAATGCATAGAATCGGAGCGTCGGCTGAAATGCCGCCGCCATGACGACCCAAGTCAGAAGCCCGAAAATCTGAGCGGCGCCGTGACCGAAAAGCGCCGCAAGAACGGGAACGACGAAAACGAACGTCAGGCCAGCCAAGGCGACCGCAAGCAGCAGCGGCGAATAGCGAAGCTGGGCGTAGGCAGAGCGAACGACCATCCGCCGGATTTCGTCCATTGTCGAATAAGGTCGAATGCTGATCACGCGCTCGCTGAGGCTGAGGCGTATCGGCCCCTGTTTCTTCAAGATGCGCGCCATGGCGCAATCGTCGATCAGCGAACCGCGTATGACTTCGATGCCTCCGGCGGCCTGAAGCGCCTCGCGGAGCACCAGCATGCAACCGCCTGCCGCCGCCGCCGTCGCGCGGCGTCGGTCGTTTACCCAGGAGAAGGGATAGAGCATCTGAAAGAAGAAGATAAAGGCCGGAATGAGCGCGCGCTCCGCAAAGCTCTCACAACGCAACTTGGCCATCATGGAGGAGAGTGCGAGACCCTCGCTCAGCGATTGCGAAACCAGGCGGCGCAACGTGTCGGGCGGATAAACGATGTCGGCGTCGGTCAGAAGCAGGAATTCGGGCGCCGCCGCGTCCGCGCGCTCGACGCCTTGCTTCATGGCCCACAATTTTCCAGTCCAGCCGGCCGGAAGCGCGGCGCCGGGAATGATCGTCAATCGGTCCATGCGGCCAATCGCGGCGGCCGCAAGCCTGGCTACGTCTGCAGTGCCGTCGGCGCTTTCGTCGTCAACCAGAATGAGCGAGAGCGACCCGGGATAGTCTTGACGCAACAGAGACTCGACAGTGTGGCCGACACCGTCGGCTTCGTCGCGCGCCGGAATGACGGCAATTACGTCGGGCCATACCGGCGAAGAAGGGCCGCCGCCGTCGCGCTCTCCCGCGCGCCAAAAACCGCCGCGCCCCGCCACCAAGTAAATCCAGATGACGAGCGCAACGGCGGCGACCAGACTTGCAACCATCGGCAGGCTCTCGGCGGGCGCCAAAATCCATTGTACCACTAGCGCCGAAGCAGTGGCAAAGAGTCAAACGCCTTCAGGATTGTCGCGAGCCAGGAAGGTCGCCCGCTGGCGATGAACGGCCCATAGCGCCTCGCCGTCCTTGGGCGCGACGGGCTGTTTAGGGCAATTATGCGAGCGCTGTCGGCATTGCCGAGGCCGGAGCGTCAACGCATCGTTCGTTTGACCCAAACGCAGGGGCTCAGGCGAGACTATGAACGAGTCGGGGAAACACGTTATGTGAATTGGAGGCGGCGCCCTATTCGTTCGATCCGAGAGGACATGCCGTGGTCGACGGAGGCTATTGATGAGCGTTTCCCATGAGGCCTTTTCGTCGCTGCTGAAGAGTGTGGCGAGCGACGCCGAGGCGATGCTGAGCGAGTTATTGGCGCAGGCGCCTGCCGCAGGCGGGCGTGTACGCCCCGCGCGTCTGCTCGAGGCGATGCGCTATTCCAGCCTGAGCGGCGGCAAACGCATCCGCCCCCTGCTGGTCGTCGCGAGCGGCAATCTGTTCGGCGTCCCGCGGCGCCGGTCGCTGATGGCGGGAGCGGCGCTGGAACTCATCCATTGCTACTCGCTCGTTCATGACGATCTGCCGGCCATGGACAATGACGATATGCGGCGCGGCCGTCCCACGACTCACAAGGCCTTCGACGAAGCGACCGCCATCCTTGCCGGAGACGGCTTGCTCACCCTGGCTTTCGACGTGGCCACGCGTCCTGCGGTCCATCCGGAGGCTGAGGTGCGCGTCAATCTGGTCGGCGCGCTGGCGCGCGCCGCCGGCGTCGACGGCATGGTCGGCGGTCAACTGCTGGACCTCGACGCGGAAGGACGTTTCGCCGACGGCAAGCCGCGCCCTCTCGACGAAACGGCGATCGGCGCATTGCAGGCGATGAAGACTGGCGCGCTGTTGCAATTCGCCTGCGCCGCCGGCGCCATTCTCGGCAAGGCCAGCGCCGCGGAGCGCGACGCGCTCGATCGATACGGCGCGTCCATCGGCAAGGCGTTTCAAATCTCCGACGACCTGCTCGACGTGGAAGGCGACAGCGCGACCCTCGGTAAAGCCGCCGGCAAGGATGCGGCCGCCGGCAAGGCGACGCTGGTCGGGATCCTTGGCGTAGAGACCGCCAAAGCGCGCCTCAAGGACCTCGTTAGCGAAGCCGGCGCGGCTCTGGCGTCGTTCGGAGAGCGGGCGCGAACGCTCGTGGAGACGGCTAAATTTATCGCGGAACGAGGGAAGTAGGGACGGGGGCTGCGAGACGGCGCAGCGCGCGGCGCGTCGCAAGGAAAGCGCCGGCGGGCCGCCGCGGCGCCCGTCGACAGCGCGCCGCGACGGCTCGGGATCGGCAGGAACGCCAGAGCGTCGCAGATTTGGGCCGGAACTTGGCGCGATCTGGCGAATGTCGGATCGACAGGCAAACAGGCTGGCGCTCCTCCGACTTCGCGACCGTGAGTAGATTCCGAGACTGCCGCTGACGCGCGCCTTTGTCTAATCTGGGCGGCTACTAAGTGACATGGCCTACCAAACCCAATATCGGAGGGAAAAGATGCGTAAGCTTGCTTTGCTGGCCGCCGCCATAGCGACGTTGTCGGCCGTAGCCCTGACGCCGACCACGGCCGATGCTGGTTGCTACCGGCTCGGCATGACCGGATATCATTGGTATCATTTCTGCGCCGGCCCTCCCGAACTCTACCCACACCAGCGCGTCTGCCGGAATGGCCATTGCTGGTACCGCTAGAGCGCGTAAGGCTTGTCTCGTTTCCAATCGGACGAGACAAGCTGGCGCGGCGCGGCGGCAAGTTGCACGGCGAGATCTTCTGACCTCGGCGCTATGGCGCTCGCAGTGAAGCTCGCTGCCCGCGGAAAGCGCAGCGCTCCGCACGAAATCTGATCCCGCCCAATGACGCTATCGTCTCATCGCAGGGATGCGCCCTCCAATGGCTAGGGACCAACACTCCGACGGCGTTCGCGTTCCAGGAACGGTCGAAGGATCGGTCCATGACCATTGGATTCTTTTTCTTGTCGAAGGAGCGGCCCTCATTTTTCTGGGCCTTTTGGCGATCGTCGTTCCATCGATCGCCAGCCTGAATGTGACGGTTGTTCTGGGTTGGCTCTTTCTGGTCAGCGGAGCCTTGGGCTTAGCGACAACGTACTGGGCGCGACAGGCGCCGGGGTTCTGGTGGTCGCTCGTTTCGGCTTTGCTCGCGATTTCTGTCGGCGTCGTCCTGATCGCGAACAAATCGCAGGATCTCTATGGCGGTCTGATGGGATGGCCGTTTGAGAACGTCGGCCCAATGCGGCTGATTTTGGTTCTGTTCTTCCTGGTCGAAGGGGGCGCGTCGATCATGTTCGCCTTCGAACACCGACGTCAGTTCTCCGGGCGCTGGGCCTGGATGTTGGCGAGCGGCGTCGTCGACATTGGCTTGGCGAGCATCATTATTTTCGGTCTTCCGGGGACCTCGGCGTGGACGATGGGCCTCCTCGTCGGGATCAACATGATTCTCGGCGGCGTCGCCCTGCTCGCGATGGGATTGCACGCTCGTACGCAACGCGCCGGCTCGAACGCAATTCCTCTGCGCGACGCGTGATCGCTTTCGGCCGTATCAAAGCGATAGACAACTTGGCGCTTTATGCCGCGCGCGCGTCGACCACCGGCGATGTGGGGGCAGGGCTCTGGCCTTGCGGGCGTGACGCCAACGCCCGCGGCGCCTCGCCGATGAGTCGAGACCCGAACCGACCGAATCGGATGGCGGCGGTCGCCGCGAAGGAGAGGAGCAGCGTGCCGCCGAACACGATCATGGCCTTCGCGATGGCCGAGAACGGAGCGTCCAGCAAGGCGTATTGCAGCCAGACCAACGGCGCATAGTGCAACAGGTAAATACCGAAGGCGTTCTTCGACAAGCCGTCGAACAATCGCGAACGAACAGCGCCAAAGCGCAGGCAAGCCGCCATCACGAAAAAGAAGCTGCACGCGCCAGCCAACGCAAAGCTGACGCCGGCGGCGATTTGCAGCATCAACGGGACGGGTGTCGCATAGGTCAATGTCAGCCCGGTGAGCCCCATCCACAGCAGCAGCGAAGCGGGCGCGCATAGAAGCCAGACGCTCCAGCGCCGCGCCAGCATTCCCTCGGGGGCGAGCAGGCCGCGCGCAAGGCCGTGCGCCCCAACCCCGAGACCCGCTAGGTAATAGACGGCATAGAGCAGCGGCCGGCTGAGCTGGAGCGAAAACGGTCCGTGTTCGGACCAATTCCAAGGGGTGAAGGCAATCGCCAGCGGAACATAGGCGAGGGCGGCGACCGTCGTCAGGCCGATAAAATACCGGCCCGGACGCGCAGTGGCGTCGGACGACAAACGGCCGAGAAACGCGACCCAATGGGGGGCGAAACGGTGCAGTCCGGCAGGCGCGATGGTCAAAGCCAATAGCAGCCATAAGAACCACATCGGCCCGTTGGGCCAGAAGGGCAGCGCCAGGAAGCTCCGCCCATAGGCGATCAGACTTGGATCGACCGCGATCATGCGGTAGGCGGGATAAAGCGCGATCGGGGCGACGACGGTCACGCCGAAAACAAATGGCGCGCCCAGCCGCAGCAATCGATCGCCTAGAAATTTCCGGCTTCCTTTGCGGGCGAGACTCGGCGACGCAAATACAGCCGAGAGAAAAAACATCAAAGACATCAGATAAACGTCTTGCCAGGCGCAGAACAAATCGAATCCGAACCAGCGCTGACTGTCGACGATGGGAAAGGCGCGCCATTCGTAAGGCGGCTGGTCGAAAGGAACCGCGGCTGACCTAGCGTACCGGAGGTAGGGCAGAAAGGAATGGAAGGCGAGCACGATAAGAATCACAAGGCCCCGCAGATTCCGCAGAGCCAGGCTGGGCGCGACGTCGCTGATCTTCTCGATTCCGCGCCCATCCGCCCGCTCGAGCCGGTCCGCCGTGTGAAATTGGCGTTCGCCCGGCGCCGGATGCATCCCGATATCTAACGCCGGGGTCGCGCAATCCGCCGGACGGGCGGCAGTGCGCTTGCCTCCGATGGCGGGGCCGTCGCCCCCACATTGATCGTCGCCCCCAGACAAGAGAGGTAGCCCCCTGTTTGCCTAAATCGCTCGATATTGCCGCAAGTCGGACAATGTGGAGCGTTGCGCTTCGACGGGATAGGCTCGGAAACTACCTAGCCGACAGCTTCCCGTCGGCCGACGGTTTTGGCGGAAGCAATGACTTCAGGCCAAGTCTCCAGGCGGCTCCGCCTGCACGTCGGCCGACGGTAGGAGATCGTCGATCTGGCGGTTGAGATAGCCGTTGGCGATCTTGGCGCATCGGCCGTTGCGGCGCGCCTGCAACCACCGGACTTAAGGGCGCTGTATGTCATTCGGCGCAGGGTCCGGACGCCGATCAGCGTGATAACGTCTCGATCAACTACGCCATGCTTGGGGCAACCCACAGCGCTTGTTCACGCGCCAGTTTCTCCCTTTCGTTGGCGAGGCGCGGCCACTCGGCAACATTGCTGCCGCGGTCTCTCGCCTTTCGAGCGTATGCTTCCGATGATCCGCAATACCGGGCGGTTCGGGCGTCATGCGTGCGCCCACCTCCTGCATTGCGCTGGGCGTATCAAGGGACGGATGCGCTGCGCAGCGTTTGTCAGTTCGCGTCAATTTTTCGAACTGAGACGCGACCCGGGCGGGAGATTGACGCAGACCGGCGCGTCGCCGAACACATTCTCATCGCCAGCGAGTGGCCGCCGATCGCGCCGAGTAGGTAGAATCCGATCCTTTCGTGCGAGCACGGTTTGCCGCATCAGTAAGCGCATCGAGCGCCAGTCTCTTTGTCCCCCCAGTAGACCGGCGCTTGCGGACTGGCGGTCGCAACGGCCCCTAAATCCAATGCGACCGCCCCTTTCTCTTTTCGTGTCCACCAAGATCGGCCCCTGCTCGACAGGCGCTGGCGTGATTGCGCCGGCTCTTTCGAGTTTCTCAGCCCGGAGGAGACCGCCGTGTCACTTGTAGGTTTCATCCTAGTCGTCATTTTTCTCTTGCTTCTACTCGGAGGCCTTGGGGGCGGCAGCGTCCTCCCCTATTGGGGCTACGGCTATGGATATGGCCACGGCGGCGTCGGCGTCGTCGGCGTCATCCTGATCGTCGTCGTCGTCCTCGCGCTCATGGGGCGCCTTTAGCGTTCGGCTTCAGCTCCCGTCGGATTCATTCGCGGGCGCCGCGTCGGCGTCGCTCGTTTCCGTGATCGCGCCGGTCGCGAATCTTTCGCGCTCATGTGCGGGAGGGCCGCAGAGTCGCCGCGGCGGGCGGTCCAAACTCCGCGTACGACCCGGCGTCATTTCATCCAAGCGGCGGCTCGGGACAATCGCCGACATTGTCTCGGTCGCCTTTGAACGCCGCGGCAACGCGGGGGGCGGCGGCGCTGCGGCGCCTTTGCCTTAGAAGTCGACCAGGCTGCCGTCTTCCCTGACCACGGTTTCCGGGCTCATCAGGGACATGGTCGGCTGAGGGACGCACGAGGTGACGGCCTCGTCTTGCCACGGCGATTGGTCCCCCTCCGCGCCATATTTGGCAAAGCCGGACTTGGCGGCGACCAAGTCGCGCGCCTGTTTCGCCGTCGGAGCGCAGGCCCAAACCGTGTCCTTTTCGTCAGAAAATCGCCAGCTGGGATGGCCGGGCTCGATCGGATCCAGGCGATAGACGTTCATCGGTTTGTCTCCAGGGGTAGGTCGCGCGCATTTGTTCGGAACTTTCGGACAACTCACGGGCGGGATCGCCGCCTGGCTGTTACTCGAAGCGGGGTCCGGACGCGGATCGGCGTTGCAACGCATTGAGACGATTGGTCATCGTTGGGTCAAGATCTCGGAGACAGATTACATCTTGGCTTTCCCTACCCGACGCGCACGGCGGTGACCAAATTGTCGAGCGACGGCTTGTTCATGTGGTCTCCCGTCGCACTCTCTCCGGCGCTGAGACGCGAGGTCGACGCTCTGGGACCGGCTCACGAGTTCGTCTCCCCAATCTTTTGCATCTCCTTTTTCTCGGAGAATGGAAGTCAGCCGATCCGGACGCGCGCCTCTACGCGTCGTCTCCCGTCCCCCCGCGTCTGAGCCGCGCCGATACTAGGTATTTTCCGACCCTTTCGCCGACCGATGACAACGCTAGAACTGCGTCCCGAGGCCGTGGACGCGCTCGACTGGACAAAGTGTAATTACCACGGTTGTGCAGATCGGCGATAATAAAGCTTGAGCTGTCGCGAGCCTATACATGGAGTGCTCGCCCCAAGACAGTCAACAAGGAGGAATTTTCGATGTCAGCATTCGCATTGCAGCAGTCGCTCGCGGGCGTCAGCGCTTCCGCGTGCCTGGCGGTGGCGGTCGGCGTGTTGGGAAGCGGCGCGTTCGCGCAAGGGGCCGCAGCCCCCTCTCTGTCCGCCAGCTCGTTCACCAGCGACTTCTCCGCCATGGCGCAGCTCAAGACGTTGGCGTCCCAGGGAAAAGGCAAGATCGGAATCTTGCTCCCGGAGACGGCCACCTCGGCTCGCTATACGTCCTTCGACGCCCCTTACCTCCAGAAGGCTCTTGAGGCGGCGGGCTTGACGGCTGATCAGTTCATCATCACCAACGCGCAGGGCAGCGAGGCGACAGAGCTGACCGAGGCGCAGTCGGACATCTCTCAAGGCGCGACCGTCCTGCTGATGGACCCGATCTCCTCCGGTGTGGGCGCGGCGATTGAGACCTACGCCAAATCGCACGGCGTGCCGGTCATCGACTACGATCGCCTCGCGCTCGGCGGCAGTCGCGACTATTATGTGAGCTTCAACAATCTCGAGGTCGGCAAGCTGATCGGGCAGGGCATGGTCGAGTGCCTGAAGGCCTGGAAAGTCAGCAGCCCGCAGATCCTCGTGATGCGCGGGGCTGCGACCGACAATAACGCGACCCTCTTCGCCCAGGGCTACGACGGCGTGCTCCAACCGCACTTCGACTCGAAGGAATACGTCAAGGTCGGGGAGCCCGCGGGAACCTGGGATCCCTCGGTGGCCCGCACGACCTTCGAGGAGCAGTACACCGCCCATTCCAACATGAACGCGGTCGTGATGCCCAATGACGACAATTCCAACGCGGTCATCTCGTATCTCAAGACCCTGCGCGTCCCGCCCGAGAAATTCCCCACCACCGGACAGGACGCCACGCTGACCGGGCTGCAGAACGTGCTGGCAGGCTATCAATGCGGCACCGTCTACAAGCCCATCTATCTCGAGGCGCAAGCGTCCGCGGCTCTCGCGCTGTACCTTCGCGCGGGCGTCCAGCCCCCGTCGACCCTGGTGAACGGAGAGACGATGGATTCCAAAGAGAACAAGCAGGTCCCGTCGGTGCTGCTCACCCCGATCTGGACGACGCCGGCCAACATAGCCTCGACCGTGGTCAAGGACGGCTTCGTCGACGCCTCGAAGTTGTGTGTGAGCGGCCTCAAGAAGCAGTGCGTCGCCGCAGGCATCTCCAAGTAATCGGCCAAGTAATCGCCTACTGGCGCCTCGGGAGGGGCGGAGCATGACTGAATCCGGGACCGTCGTAGAGCCGCTCCTCCGATTGAGGGGCATTGCGAAGCACTTCGGAGCCGTGCAGGCCCTCCTCAGCGTAGATCTCGATGTGCCGGCGGGCCAGGTGACTGCCCTCGTGGGGGACAACGGGGCCGGCAAGTCGGTCCTCATCAAGTGCATTGCCGGCATCCATGAACCGGATGCCGGCGAGATCTTCTGGGAGGGCCGCCATGTCCGCATCCGCGACCCACGCGAAGCGGCCGCCCTGGGCATCGAAGTCGTCTACCAGGACCTTGCGCTCTGCGACAATTTGGACGTGGTCGAGAACATGTTCCTCGGACGGGAACGGCTGAGCCGCAGCCTGCTCGACGAGGACGACATGGAGCGGGCCGCGGCGGGCACGCTCTCGGGCCTGGGCGTCACGACCGTGCAATCCGTCCGTCAGGCGGTGGCGTTCCTCTCCGGGGGCCAGCGTCAGTCGGTCGCTGTCGCAAAGGCGGTGATGTGGAACTCCAAGCTGGTGATCCTCGACGAGCCGACGGCCGCCCTCGGCGTCGCGCAGACGAAGCAGGTGCTCGCGCTTGTCAGGCGATTGGCCGATCAGGGCCTCGCCGTCCTTATGATCTCGCACAACCTGAACGATGTCTTCGCTGCCGCGGACCGCCTCGCGATCATGCGCCTAGGTCAACTTGTCGGCGCGGGCAAGATATCTGAGTTCGACCCACAGCGCGCCGTCGAGTACATGACGATGGGCCGCTCGACGCGCCAGGCGGACCCCGCGAGCCGGATTGCCGCCAAAACCATATATTCGACGGCGCCCGACGAGCCGGGCGCCGGCGCGGGCTCTACGCCGTCCTCGCAGCCGGAAGCCGCGCCGAGGGGAATGGCGGCGACCAACGAGGCCGGCGCGATGGCTGTGACCGCGCCCGACGCGGGCGCCCAGACCTTCGGGGACTATGCGCGGAGCGTGTGGACCGGAATTCTCGCCGGGGAGAGTGGGGTTCTGCCGGTGCTTTTCGGCATGATCCTGATTAGTCTCGTCTTCGAGAGCCAGAACGCTGAGTTCCTGTCCGCCGGCAACGTCGTCAACCTGCTCGTCCAGGGCTCGGTGTTCATGCTGATCGGGATGGGAGAGGTGTTCGCGCTCCTGCTCGGCGAGATCGACCTGTCCCTTGGCTTTATGGCCGGGATCGGCGGCACGGTGGTGACCGAACTCGTGCAGCCGCAAGTCGACTGGCCGTGGTGGGCTGCGATCCTTGCGGCCGTAGCCGTCACCGCGGCGCTCGGCGCGCTGCAGGGCACGCTGATCAGCAGGGCTCGCATTCCCTCGTTCATCGTCACGCTCGCCGGACTGCTGTTCTTCGAGGGCGTCATGATCGAACTGCTCGGCGCCGGCGGCACCATCCCGATTGCGGACGATACCATCAATAATCTCGCCAACGGCACCCTGAGCCGTGGCGAGGGCTGGATTCTGACCGCCTTCGCGGTGGTCATCTATTCGATCGTCACCGTGTTCCGCGACCAGCGGCACAGGCGGAGCGGGCTGACAGCCCCGCCGCCGGGCGTCACGGCCCTGAAGGTTCTCGCGGTGGCCGTGGCGGGCGTGGCGTTGGTGCTGTTGTGCAATGTCGATCGGGGCGTACCCGCATTCCCCTTGAACGGTATGCCGTGGGTCATCCCCATCGTGTTCGTTGTCCTTATCGCCTGTTCCTTCCTGCTGGGGCGAACCCGCTTCGGCCGCTACGTATACGCCATCGGCGGCAACGCCGAAGCCGCGCGGCGCGCCGGAATCAGGCTCGCAAGAGTCCGCACGATGGCGTTCATGATGGGCGCGCTGATCGCCGGCATCGGCGGCATCATTTACGCGTCGCGCCTGCGCTCGACCTCCACCAGCTTCGACGGCGGCACGATTGTGCTCTACGTGGTCGCCGCGGCCGTGATCGGCGGCACCAGCTTGTTTGGCGGCCGCGGGCATCCGCTGCACGCGGTCCTCGGCGGCGTCGTCATTGCGGGGATCGTCAACGGCATGGCCCTGCTGGGCCTGAGCGCCGCGATCCAGTTCATGGCTACGGCCCTCGTGCTGCTCGCCTCGATCAGCGTCGACGTCGTCGTGCGCCGGAGAGGCGAGACCTCCCATTGACCCGGCGTCCGCGCGTCTGCGCAAGATCGCGGCTAGACGGCGGCAATCTCCGCTTTTTTGCCACTCTTCGGCGCATGTTGCTCGTCTCGAATGTGTTTTGACTCCGAATATTGACCACACCGTCGACTTTCATCGACGTAGCGGCGCGAAGATTAAGGCTGACGACGCACGCGACGGGGCCTCGTGGGTAGAGCCCGATTCTCGCCGAGAATGCGTCGCAATGCGAGCTTCTCGCGTCGTGGCGGTCCTTGCCGACGGCTCAACGATCGAAGCCAAAATGTCGACGATCTATTTCGCGCATGCGACAACCAGCGCGGGCATTGCGGCGGTGAAGGCTTCCTGCGCGACGATAGACGATGACCTGCCAGCGCGGATTTCCTCCATGGAGAATTAGAGTCCGGCCTTCACGAGGACGGACGGAGGAAGCGAATTCAGGACAAATTTTGGAGAAAGGCTATGAGCGAACGAACCCGGATCGGTCCCCCGAAGGAGCCTCTCTTGTCCACGAACGTAGAAGGGTTTGACGCCCTGGCGGAGCTTGCCCTGGATGTGCGTTCGTCGTGGAACCATGCCACCGACCAGATATGGCGACAATTGGATCCTGTGCTGTGGCAGATCACGCATAACCCTTGGGCCGTGCTGCAGACGGTCTCGCGGGAAACGCTCCGGCGTGATTTAGCCGATCCCGCTTTCCGCAAAATCGTCGACGATCTGGTGCAAGCCAGACGGGACGCCGTGGCGGCGCCGGCATGGTTTCAACAAGCCCACCCACAATCTCCGCTGAACTGCGTCGCGTATTTCAGTATGGAATTCATGTTGAGCGAAGCCTTGCCGATCTACTCAGGCGGGCTCGGCAACGTGGCCGGCGATCAGCTCAAGGCCGCCGGCGATCTGGGCGTGCCGGTCATCGGCGTGGGCCTGCTCTACCAGCAAGGCTATTTTCGCCAGGTGATCGACCGGGACGGAGCGCAACAGGCCATCTTCCCCTACAATGACCCGGGACAATTGCCGATCACGCCATTGCGCAATGAAGATGGGGAGTGGCTGCGGTTGCAGCTCGACCTGCCGGGTTACCCGATCTGGATTCGCGTCTGGCAGGTTCAGGTCGGCAGAGCGAAGCTCTACCTGCTCGACAGCAATGACGCCGCGAACTTTCCGCCGTATCGCGGGATCACCAGCGAGCTTTATGGCGGCGGGCAGTCAGTGCGCCTCATGCAAGAGCTAATCCTTGGGATTGGCGGATGGCGGTTGCTCGACGCACTCGGGATCGAAGCGCAAGTGTGCCACCTGAACGAAGGCCATGCGGCGCTCGCGGTGCTGGAACGCGCGCGCAGTTTCATGCAGGCCACAGGCCAGTCCTTCGAGGTCGCACTGTCGGTCACGCGAGCGGGCAATCTCTTCACCACCCACACCGCGGTAGCCGCCGGATTTGATCGTTTCGCACCCGCCCTTATCGAACGCTGCCTGGGCGGCTACGCCCGGAAGAAGCTCGGCATCGCGCTCGACGATTTGCTGGCGCTGGGCCGCGAAAACCCGAACGACCCGGCGGAAAACTTCAACATGGCGTACCTAGCGATCCGGGGAAGCGGGGCGGTGAATGGCGTAAGCCGCCTGCATGGCGAGGTGAGCCGGCGCCTCTTTGAGCCGCTCTTTCCGCGTTGGCCGACGGCGGAAGTCCCCGTGGGACACGTGACCAACGGGGTTCACGCGCCGAGCTGGGACTCGTCGGAGGCCGATGAGCTTTGGACGAAGGCATGTGGCAAGGATCGTTGGCTGGGGACGACGGAAACCCTGGAGCAGGACATTCGCCGCGTCTCCGACGAGAGCCTCTGGCAATTTCGCAACGACGCCCGCATGTCGCTGATCGAATACGCTCGCGAGCGGCTGTCCCAGCAACTTGCCGCGTCGGGCGCGTCGCCCGAGGCCGTTGAGGACGCCAGGCGCCTGTTTGATCCCAACACATTGACGCTGGGCTTCGCACGCCGCTTCGCATCGTACAAAAGACCAGACCTGCTGCTGCACGACGCCGAGCGACTGCTGCGCCTGTTGACCAATTCTCAGCGCCCGATGCAGCTCATCATGGCTGGCAAGGCTCACCCTGCGGACCAGGGAGGCCAAGCGCTGATCCAGAAATGGACGGATTTCATCCGGCGGCCCGAGGCGCGCCCGCATGTGATTTTCCTCAGCGACTACGACATGCTTCTAACCGAGCGCTTGGTGCAGGGGGTGGATGTTTGGCTCAACACGCCGCGTCGACCTTGGGAAGCTTGCGGAACAAGCGGCATGAAGGTCCTCGTCAACGGGGGAATCAACCTTTCGGAATTGGACGGCTGGTGGGCGGAGGCCTACACGCCCGAAGTCGGGTGGGCGCTGGGGGATGGACGGGAACATGGCGATGATCCGGCCCGGGATGCGGTCGAAGCCGAGGCGCTCTATGAGCTGCTGGAGCATGAGGTGATCTCTGAGTTCTATTCGCGCGACGAGAGGGGTATTCCTGGCGCCTGGGTGGCGCGGATGCGGGAAAGCATGGCGCAGTTGACGCAGCGCTTCTCCGCCACCCGCGCCGTGCGCGAATACACCGAGAAACACTACTTGCAGGCCGCCTCAACCTATCTTGAGCGCGCTGGGAACAAAGGCAAAATCGGCGCGGACATAGTTGGTAGACGGCACATTCTGGATCAAGGATGGGCGGCGCTGCGCTTCGGCGAAGCGAAGATCGCGACACGTGGCGGACAGCACGTATTTGAGGTTCGTGTCCACCTCAATGATCTCGACCCCAAGTCGGTGCGCGTAGAGCTGTACGCCGACGGCGTCGGCGGAAGTGATCCTGTGCAGCAGGAGATGGAATGCGTTGACCAATCGGTCGTCGCGCCGGGCTGCTTTGTTTTCAGCGCGCTTGTGCCTGCGGGCCGCCCACCGACGGACTATACGGCGCGCGTGATATCGGCCAGCGACGGCGTCGCAATCCCATTGGAAGACGCACGAATCCTTTGGCAGCGATGACTCGTCCGCCAGCCGTCGGGAAGCGATTGGTTTCTCGATGACCTCCGGCCTGCAGCGATGATCGCAAAGCGTCGAACCGTGTCGTTCGACATACGCCGATGCAGCCCCCCAGCGCCCATGGCGGCATGCGCATACATCTTTGCGGGGAGATTTCCGAGGCGGTCGACGGAGCGGCCAGCGCGGTCAATGGCCAAGCTTGTCGAGCATGGGCTGCGTGATCAGCGTGACGCCGTTCGCGGTGCGGCGGAAACGCTTGGCGTCGAGTTCCGGGTCCTCGCCGACGACCAGACCATCGGGGATTACGACGCCGGAGTCGATCACCGCTTTTCCCAGGCGGACGCCCCGGCCGATCCGCGAATAGGGCAGCGCGACCGTCTCGTGGACGGTCGCATAGGAATGCACCCATACGCCGGTGAACAGCAGCGACCGCGAAATCGCCGCGCCGGAAACGACGCAGCCGCCCGAGACCAGCGAGGAAGTGGCGACGCCGCGCCGACCGTCGACATCGTGGACGAATTTGGCTGGCGGGGTGATCTCGCCATAGGTCCAGATCGGCCAGGCGCGATCGTAGAGATCGAGATCGGGGAGGATGTCGGTCAAGTCGATGTTGGCCGCCCAATAGGCGTCGACCGTCCCGACATCGCGCCAGTAGATCACCGACTCCTCGTTGGCGACGACGCAAGATTCCGAGAAGTGGTGCGCGACCGCTTTGCCCTTGGCGACGAGGTGGGGAATGATGTCTTTGCCGAAATCGTGCGACGAGTGGGGATCGGCGGCGTCGCGCTTGAGCTCCTCGATGAGAAACTTGGTCTCGAAGACGTAGATGCCCATGCTGCACAGCGCCTTATCGGGCTTGCCGGGCATTGGCGGCGGCTCAGCAGGCTTCTCCAGGAAGGAGAGAATGGCGTCTTCTTCGTCGATGTGCATGACGCCGAAGCTTTTGGCCTCCTCGAGCGAGGCTTCGAGGCAGCCCACCGTCACGTCGGCCTTCGACTCGACGTGCTGCTGAAGCATTTTCTCGTAGTCCATCTTGTAGATGTGATCGCCGGCGAGCACCACCATGTACTGCGGCGCGTAGCTCTCGATGATGTCGATGTTCTGATAGACCGCGTCGGCGGTGCCGAGATACCACATCGTTTCGGAGACGCGCTGCGAAGCCGGCAGAATGTCGAAGCTCTCGTTTCGTTCCGGACGGAAGAAGTTCCATCCGTGTTGCAAATGTCGGATCAGGCTGTGAGCCTTGTATTGCGTGGCGACGGCGATGCGGTGGATGCCGGAGTTGAGCGCGTTCGACAAGACGAAATCGATGATGCGCGATTTGCCGCCGAAGTAGACGGCGGGTTTGACGCGGCGGTCGGTCAGTTCCATCAGGCGTCTGCCACGCCCGCCCGCCAACACATAGGCCATCGCCTGGCGTGCGTAGGGCGCGCCAGCGTGCGAGATCCGTGCCGCATCCCTGGGGTTCATACACTCCTCCTGCAAACTCTTGCCCGTTTCGCCCTTCTGGCAGAGTTGGGGCTCACCTCGCCTGATAAATGAGGAACAATGTCGCCAGCGGCGGCAGGGTCAGCGCGGCCGATGCGGGAAGGCCGTGCAGCGACCGCGGCTCAGCCTCGACGGCGCCCATATTGCTGACGTTGGAGCCGCCGTAAAGCGACGCGTCGGTGTTGAGCGCTTCGCGCCATCGTCCGGAATACGGCAATCCGATGCGGTAGTTGCGGCGCACTTCGGGGGTGAAGTTGCAAACGACCGCGACCGGCGGATCGCTTTCCTCGCCCATGCGCAGGAACGCCAGCACCGACTGCATTTCGTCGTCGACGACGATCCAGCGGAACCCCTGCGACTCGCAGTCGCGCGCATATAGAGCCGGCGTTTCGCGATAGAGACGATTGAGATCGCGCACCAACGCCTGGAGGCCCTGGTGCGGCCAAAAGTCGAGCAGCCACCAGGGCAACGCCTCGTCACAATTCCATTCGTTGGTCTGGCCGAATTCCTGGCCCATGAACAACAGCTTCTTGCCGGGATGGCCCCACATGAAGCCGTAATAGGCGCGGGCGTTGGCGAAGCGCCGCCATTCGTCGCCCGGCATCTTGGCGAGCACCGATCCTTTGCCGTGAGCAACCTCATCATGCGAAATCGGCAGGATGAAATTCTCGGCGAAGGCGTAGAGGAGCCCGAAGGTCATCTTGTCGTGGCTCCAGCGCCGATAGATCGGATCGCGCGACATGTATTCGAGCGTGTCATGCATCCAACCCATGTTCCACTTGAAGCCGAAACCCAGGCCGCCGAGATTGGTTGGCGACGAGACGCCCGAGAAAGCGGTGGATTCCTCCGCGATCGTCATCGCGCCGGGGAACAGGCCGTAGACCAGCTCGTTGGCGCGCTTGAGGAAGGCGATCGCCTCGTGATTCTCGTTGCCGCCTTCGGCGTTGGGCAGCCACTCGCCGGGCTTGCGGGAATAGTCGAGGTAGAGCATCGAGGCGACCGCGTCGACCCGCAGACCATCGACGTGAAAGCGATCGATCCAATAGAGCGCGCTGGCGTACAGGAAATTGGCGACCTCCTGGCGGCCGAAGTCGTAGATCGCGGTGTTCCAGTCGGGTTGAAAGCCCTTGCGCGGATCCGCATACTCGTAGAGCGGGCCGCCGTCGAAATGCGCCAAGCCGTGCGCGTCGGTGGGGAAATGCGCGGGCACCCAGTCGAGGATCACGCCGAGCCCCGCCGCGTGGGCGCGATCGACGAAGCGCGCGAAGGCTTCCGGCTCGCCGTGGCGCCGCGTTGGCGCGAACAGACCGATCGGCTGATAGCCCCACGACGCGTCGAGCGGATGCTCACTGATAGGCAGCAGCTCGAGATGTGTGAAGCCGAGATCGGCGGCGTAGGGGATCAGTTGATCCGCGAGCTCGTCGTAACTCAAGAAGCGATTGTCGTCGCCGCGCCGCCATGAGCCGAGGTGGACCTCGAAAATCGAAATCGGTCGGCGCCGCGCTTCGCCGTGCTTGAGATTCTCAAGATAGCCGGCGTCGCTCCAGGAGAAATCCGTCGTGCGGGCGACGATCGAGGCGGTCGAGGGGCGCATTTCCGCCTCGAAGCCGAAGGGGTCGGCCTTGAGCGGCTGCACCACGCCGTCGGCGGAGACGATTTCGTATTTGTAAACGGCCCCGGCGCTCAACTGCGGGATGAAGATCTCCCAAAGGCCGCTGTCGATGCGCTTGCGCATCTGACACTTGCGTCCGTCCCACTGGTTGAAATCGCCGACGACCGATACGCGCGATGCGTCTGGCGCCCAAACTGCGAATACAACGCCGTCCGCGCCCTCGTGGCGGGCGAGTTGCGCGCCAAGGCGACGATAGAGCTGCGTGTGCGCCCCCTCGACCAGCAGATAGTCATCGAGCGGCCCCAGCACAGGGCCGAAAGCGTACGAGTCCTCATACGAGTCGACGCCCTCGGCGCGCGCGACTTCGAGCCGGTAGACTGGCCGTTCCGTCGCCTCCGGGATCAAGCCCTCGAAGAAATCGCCTCTCCGGCGCCCGAGTTCGACGATCGGAGCGCCCTTGCGCGTGATCGCGCGCACGCTGAGCGCATCGGTGACGAACGCCCGGATCGTCCATCCCTCGGCGGTGAGGTGCGGTCCGAGAACGGCGAAAGGATCCTTTTGTCGCGCCGCGGCGATCGCGTCCACATCCTCTTCTTTCGCTCGCCAATTCTCGAGCATGTCGCTCGTCCTTTCAAGCGAGGGGTCGGAAAGGACCACGTCGATTGGCTGTTGGGTAGGGATCTCGGGGCGGCGCTCCACAGCGCGACGACCGGCGTCTCGCGGGGAGGTGCGCATTGCTCTCGTCCCTCGCGAGCAGGCCTTTATCGTCGCTGACGAGCTTCCTCGCGATTTCGATGAGCCTTTGCGCCCTCATTTGGCGTCGCTCCACTTCCAGTGCCGGATCTCCGGCAAGTCCTCGCCATGCTCGTCGATGTATTGCTTGTGCTCGATGAGCTTGTCGCGCATCGCCTGCTTCAGATAGGCGCCCTTGCTGCCGAGATTGGACAGTTTGTCGACGACGTCTTCAACGAGATGAAAGCGGTCGATCTCGTTTTGCACGCGCATATCGAATGCCGTCGTGATCGTGCCTTCCTCCTTGTAACCCCGGACATGCAGATTGCGATTGGTTCGGCGGTAGGTCAGTCCGTGGACCAGCGACGGATACCCGTGGAACCCAAAGACGATCGGCTTATCCTTGGTGAAGAGCGAGTCGTAGTCCGCTTCGCTCAGTCCATGCGGATGCTCCGCGCGAGGCTGAAGCCGCATCAGATCGACGACATTGATCACCCGAATTTTCAAATCGGGCAGATTCTTACGCAGGATTGAAACGGCGGCGAGAACCTCGAGCATCGGCGTATCGCCGCAGCCGGCCATCACGACGTCCGGCTCGCTCCCCTGATCGTTGCTCGCCCATTGCCAGATGCCGATGCCTTGGGTGCAATGTACGATCGCTTGCTCCATGGTCAGCCACTGCGGGAGAGCGTGTTTGCCGGCCACCACAACGTTGACGTAGTGCCGACTGCGTAGGCAGTGATCAAAGACCGACAAGAGGCAATTGGCGTCCGGCGGCAGATAAACGCGCACGACGTCGGCCTTCTTGTTGATCACATGGTCAAGGAAGCCGGGATCCTGGTGGGTGAAGCCGTTGTGATCCTGCTGCCAAACATGAGAAGCGAGCAGATAGTTCAGGGACGCGATCTTCCGACGCCAGGGCAGTTCCAGAGTGACCTTCAACCACTTGGCGTGCTGGCTGAACATCGAATCGACAATGCGAATGAAGGCCTCATAGCTGTTGAACAGCCCGTGCCGCCCGGTCAGCAGATAACCCTCGAGCCAGCCCTCGCACTGGTGCTCGCTCAGCATCGAGTCCAGCACGCGTCCGTCGGGCGCGAGGAATTCATCATTCGCGACTTCGCGCGCGTCCCATTGTCGGTTGGTGACTTCAAATACCGCGCCGAGAAGATTGGAAAGCGTCTCGTCGGGGCCGAAGACACGGAAATTCCGCTGATCCTGATTCAGCATAGCCACGTCGCGCAGGAACTTGCCGAGCACCAGGGTATCCTGTGCGGTGACGGCGCCGGGCGCGGGGACCCGAACCGCATGGTCGCGGAAGTCGGGCATGCGCAAGTCGCGCAGGAGAATTCCGCCGTTGGCGTGCGGATTGGCGCCCATCCGACGGGCGCCCTCGGGCGCCAGTTCGGCCAACTCGGGCATCAGGCGGCCTTTGTCGTCGAACAATTCTTCCGCCTTGTAGCTTTTCATCCACTCTTCGAGCTGCTTGACGTGATCGGGATGGCCGGCGTCCACGAGCAGCGGAACCTGATGCGCGCGGAAGGTGCCCTCGACCGGCAGGCCATCGACGACCTTCGGTCCTGTCCACCCCTTGGGGGACTTGAGGACGATCATCGGCCAGCGTGGCCGAGAAGCATCACTTTTGTCGCGCGCGTTCTTTTGGATTTTGCGGATGTCCTCGATCACCTGATCCATCGTGGCGGCCATGAGCTGATGCATCGCTTCCGGCTGGTCGCCTTCGACGAAGTAGGGGGTCCAACCGCAGCCCTTGAAGAACTGCTCCAACTCCTCGGACTCGATGCGGGCCAGCACGGTCGGATTGCTGATCTTGTAGCCGTTGAGGTGCAGGATCGGCAGCACGGCGCCGTCGGTGATCGGATCGAGAAACTTGTTGGACTGCCACGAGGTCGCCAGCGGGCCCGTCTCCGCTTCGCCGTCGCCGATGACGCAAGCGACGATCAGATCAGGATTGTCGAACGCCGCGCCGAATGCATGGCTGAGCGAATAGCCCAATTCGCCGCCCTCGTGTATCGACCCCGGCGTCGTCGGCGCGACATGGCTCGAAATCCCGCCGGGAAACGAGAACTGTTTGAACAGTTTCTTCAGGCCGGCTTCGTCCCGCGTGACGTTCGGATAGACTTCGCTCCAGGTGCCTTCGAGATAGACGTTGCCCACCAACGCCGGGCCGCCGTGACCGGGACCGGCGATGTAGATCATGTCGAGATCGTGCTTCTTGATGACCCGGTTCAAGTGGACATAGATGAAGTTCTGGCCCGGCGTCGTACCCCAGTGTCCGACCACCAGCGGCTTCACGTGTGCGAGTGTCAGCGGCTCGCGCAACAGGGGATTGTCGTAGAGATAAATCTGTCCGACCGACAGGTAATTGGCGGCCCTCCAATAGGCGTCCATCTTGCGCAACTCGTCCGAATTCAGACTAGCCTGCTTGACAGGAATCGCGCCGGCGGCGGCGCCGTCTCGAGACCGTAGCGTCAAAGTCGGTACGTTCATTGTCGCGACCCTTTCTGTAATCCGGTTTGGGTTTCGGTCACTCGGATGATGGGCTGCGCGGAGGCTGCATTGTCGGCCTTCCGCCTCTTGGCCAAGCGCATGCAAGGTCTCCAGCGGTCGCGCCGCCACAGCGCCAATAACTCGGCGCCGAAGGCGGACGACCCCTCCAAGGTCTCGCCAGTTTCAGACATAGCTGACGGGACATCGCCTGCGGCAGACTCGGAAAGTACTTATGCCGCCGGGCTGGCTTGGCTGCGTGCGGCAAGACCGAATGCGCCGGGAAGCAAGCCAAGTCAGCCGAGCCGAGCAGGTCGGAGAGCCGCACTCGAAGCTCAATCTGTTCGCGCGAGACCGGTTCTTCGCGCTTGAACGCGAGCGAATTTGGACCCGAGTAGATTCCGAGTCTTCCGCGCTCGATTTTCCGGCCGGTATGATCCGAACGAAGTCGTCGCCGCCGACGAGTTCACAAAGGCGGCCGGCGCCGGTTGGCGGACCGAGGGAGATTTCGCAAATGCATGCTGTTGCTCTTCTTGTCGCCCTTGTCGGCGCCCTTATCTTGGGGCCGCCCGTCTTCGTGCGCCCTATGACCGCCCCGCGACATCGCACGGATCGCGGCTGTGAGGCGACGCGATGGCGGCGCCAAGATCGCCGCGCTCGCTGATGATGGGCTGTCGACCCGATGCGGCCACGTGCGGTCGGGCAGGGGGATCCAAAATGAGCCAGTCGCGACGACGGCCACGCTCGACGCACCCTGGGCCCTTCAACCGATCCGGCGCCGGCTCGATCCCGGCGCAGTCGTAGTCGCCGAGCGAATGAGGAAACAGCTATGGATTCGAATGCGCCCAAGAGACTGAGCCAACTCGGACAGAGCCTGTGGCTCGACAACATAACCCGCGACCTGCTCGATAGCGGCACGCTCAAGCGCTACATCGACGAGAAGTTTGTCACCGGCCTCACCTCCAATCCGACGATCTTCGACCACGCCATTTCCCGCAGCAAGTCGTACGACGCGGAAATTCGCCGGCGCCTGAAAGACGGCAAATCGGGCGAGGCGCTGTTCTTCACGCTCGCTATCCAGGATCTCAGCCGGGCGGCCGATCTGTTCGCTGGCGTCCATGCGCTGACGGACCGGGTAGACGGGTTCGTGTCCTTGGAGGTCTCGCCACTGCTCGCCTACGACACGCAGGCGACGATCGAACAGGCGAAGAGACTGCACGCCCAGGCGAACAGGCCCAACCTGCTCATCAAGATACCCGGCACCGCGGAAGGCCTGCCTGCGATCGAGGAAGCGATCTTCGCCGGCGTTCCGGTCAACGTCACCCTGCTATTCTCCGCCCAGCAGTACCTGGCCGCGGCCAACGCCTACTTGAAGGGATTGGAGCGGCGAGTCGTCGCCGGCCTTTCGCCCGATGTCCGTTCGGTCGCCTCGCTATTCGTCAGTCGGTGGGACCGCGCCGTGGCGCACGAGGGGCCAGCCGAACTGCGCAACACGCTCGGCGTCGCGGTCGGCATGCAGACCTACAAGGCCTATCGCGATGTGCTGGAGAGCGATCGATTTCAGCGGTTGGAGAACCTCGGCGCGCGCGCGCAGCGGTTGCTGTTCGCCAGCACCGGCGTCAAGGACAAGAACGCGCCCGACACGCTGTATATCGCTGGCCTCGCGGCGCCGAATACAGTGAACACGATGCCCGAGGCGACGCTTCTCGCTTTTGCCGATCATGGAGCGGCGCCTGCCGCGCTGCCGCGCGATGGCGGCGAATCGGAAGCGGTGCTGTCGGCGCACGCCAGGGCGGGCGTCGACCTTCCGGCGCTGGCGGGGCGGCTGCAATCCGACGGCGCCAAGGGTTTTGTCGATTCTTGGCGTGAACTGCTCGGAGCGATCGACGTCAAGAGCAAGAGTCTGGTCTGACTTAGAAGACGGCAATGACCGCTCTTACCGCTGCGCCATCCTGACGGGCGCTCGCGGCGCATCATGCGCAGATCAAGGATGTGCATCGCGCGCCCTGTTCGTTGACGATCCGGGGCAGTCGGAGCGCTTCCGCGCCGAGGGCGCCCCTCCGACTCAGGTCGTGCAGGCGCGTAGCAATGGGGCGCCGAATCCTCGCCACATCCGCATGCGACAAGGAAACCTGAGTAGTTTCCGGGGCTGGCTCGCTGCGACCGATGCGACGCAAACTGCGACGTCGGGCGCGCGCTCGTTCGATCGCACCGACGCCCGTGGTCTTCCGACAAAGGGCGCCGGAACGCAGATCGCTCATAGGCGGGGTCGGGTTCGCGTGGCTGCGATCGAGCGCGCCGGGCCGGCGCATCCACAGCTTCGCGACCAGCGTGACTCCGACTGGCAAAGAAGGAAGTTCCGAGATGGCGACCCACACCGATCCTCCCAAAACGCCCGATACGAAGCCGGGCGCGAAGCCCGTCGCCAAGGACGACCTGCAAAAGCTACCGATCGCAGAGGTCGAAAAGAGACTCAGCTCATCCCCGGACGGCCTCAGCGAGGCCGAGGCGAAGAAGCGGCTGACCCAGTATGGCCCCAACGAGATCGCGGAAAAGAAAGCAAACGCGCTGCTCAAATTCCTCGGCTATTTCTGGGGCCCGATTCCGTGGATGATCGAAGTCGCGGTGATTTTGTCCGCCATTGTTCGCCACTGGCCCGACTTCTTCATCATTCTCGTCCTGCTCCTCGCCAACGCGACCATCGGCTTCTGGGAAGAACGCGAGGCTGGCAATGCGATCGACGCCTTGAAGGCGCGGCTCGCGATCAGGGCGCGCGTCAAGCGCGATGGAAAATGGGTCACGCCGCCGGCGAAGGACCTGGTTCCCGGCGATGCGGTCCGCCTGCGTTTAGGCGATATCGTTCCCGCCGATGCGCGTCTGTTGGACGGCGACGAAATCTCCGTGGATCAATCGGCGCTCACGGGCGAGTCGCTTCCGATCACACGGAATGCGGGAGATGCAGTTTTCTCCGGCTCGATCATTCGTCGCGGCGAGATCGACGCGCTCGTCTATGCGACGGGTGGGAAAACCTATTTCGGCAGGACGGCGGAACTGGTCGAGACGGCGGTCACGGTCAGTCATTTCCAGAAGGCCGTGCTGAAGATCGGCGACTTTCTCATCGTTCTCGCGTTGATCATGGTGGCCGTGATCGTCGCGCTCTCGATCTATCGCGGCGAAGCCATTCTCTCGACGCTGCAATTCGCGCTGGTCCTGACCGTGGCCGCCATTCCCGTGGCGATGCCGACGGTGTTGTCGGTGACGATGGCGGTGGGGGCGCGCAAGCTCGCGAAAAAGCAGGCGATCGTCAGCAAACTGGTCGCGATCGAGGAATTGGCCGGCGTCGATGTGCTTTGCGCCGACAAGACGGGCACGCTGACGCAGAACAAGCTGACGCTTGGAGCGCCCTTCTGCCTCGACAAGATCACGCCCGACGATCTCATCCTGGCCGGCGCGCTCGCCTCGCGACAGGAGAACGACGACACCATCGATCTGGCCGTGCTCGGCGGCCTGAAGGACAAGGGCGCTTTGAAGCCCTATCAAGTCACGCACTTCATACCGTTCGATCCCGTGCACAAGCGCACCGAGGCGACGGTGAAAGGCGCCGACGGCAAGACCTTCAAGGTGTCCAAGGGCGCCCCGCAGGTCATCCAAGGCCTGTGCGAGAACGCGGCGGCCGTGAAGGACGCAGTCGACAAGGCCGTGAACGACTTCGCCGCGCGCGGTTTTCGCGCGCTGGGCGTCGCGCGAGCCGAGGACGACGGGAAATGGCGATTGCTCGGGGTGTTGCCTCTGTTCGACCCTCCGCGCGAAGACGCGAAGGAGACCATTGCGACGGCGGCCAAGATGGGCGTCAAGATCAAGATGGTGACTGGCGACGCGCTGGCGATCGCGCGCGAGATGGCCAAGACCCTGGGGATGGGCGCGAACATTCTCGACGGCGGCGCC
>NZ_JBEKVH010000048.1:0-23009 GCF_049514155.1 Roseiarcus sp.
AATTGCTGGACGGGCTTCATTTCGCCGACCGCGGAACGGTCTCGGCCTTCGGCGAGGCGCTGTCGCAAGAGCGGCTGCAAGACGACGCGGCCGCGTTCGCCTTTCGTCGCCGCGTCGGCCTGGTGTTTCAGAACCCCGACGTGCAGCTCTTCTGTCCGACGGTGTTCGACGAGCTCGCGTTCGGGCCGTTGCAGCTCGGCTGGTCGAAGGACGAGATCCTCGCGCGCGTCGACGCCACGCTGACGGAATTCTCGATCGCCCATCTCAAGCATCGTCCGCCGCATCGCCTGTCCGGCGGCGAGAAGAAGCGGGTGGCGCTGGCGTCGGTGCTGATTCTCGATCCGCAAGTCCTGCTGCTGGACGAGCCGACGGCAGGGCTCGACCCGCAGAGCGCCAGCGAGCTGATCGACTACCTGGTCAAATGCCAGGGCTCGGGCCGCACGGTGATCGCGGCGACCCACGATCTCGACATCGTCGAGGACATCGCCGATCGTTGTTTCGTGCTGCAATCGGGGCGGCTGGCGGCGTCGGGCGCGGCGAGCGAAATCCTCGACGACGCGGCGCTGTGCAGAAGCGCGCACATCGCCCACGCCCATTATCATCGCCATGGCGACTCGGTCGATCACCGCCATCATCATCGCCATACCGGCGAGGCGGCGCCAGCCGCCGGCAAGGCGTCGCGCGGTTCGGAGTGACAGGCGAGGCGAGGGGGACGCGGAAGCTTGCTCCTAGCGGCGACGTTTGAGCAGACCGTCGAAACGTCGTAGCGTCGACCATCGCCGAAATGGAAGGACCGAGGGCATGGAGCGGGTCACCATCAGCATGTCCGACGAGTTCGCCGCGGAGCTTGCCGCCTTCATGGACGATTACCACTACGACAATCGATCCGAGGCGCTGCGCGACCTGGCGCGCCTCGGTCTCGAGAAGGCGCGCATCGACCACAGCACGAAGGGACAATGCGTCGCGACGCTGTCCTACGTCTTCAATCACCACACGCGCGAACTGGCGAAGCGGCTGACCGACGCCCATCACGACCATCACGATCTCCAGGTCGCGACGATGCATGTGCATCTCGACCACGACAATTGTCTCGAAGTGGCGGTGCTGCGCGGCGCCGCCGCAGCGGTCCGGGAATTCTCCAAGGCGGTGATCGCCGAGCGCAACGTCAAATACGGTCAGGTGAGTTTCGTCCCGGTCGAGATGGAGAACGAGGCGCACGCCCATGCGCACGACGGCGCGCCGCACGCGCATTCCCACGCGCATCTGCACGCGCATCCGAAAGACTGAGGCGCGTCACGCCGACGCGCCGGAGTGGCCATCAGACTGAGGAATTCCGCAGGAGAGCGCAGTCAGGACGCCGCCGCGAGTTCGTTGCGCTGGGCGCGGTGGACCATGCCGAGGAGATCGCGCGGCTCGTCGGGGTCGGCGAGCAGGTCGAGATCCTCGTGGAAGTCGCCGCCCGCCAGTTTCGAATGGACGTAACGCAGGGCGGAGAAGTCCTCGATGGCGAAGCCGACCGAGTCGAACAGGGTGACCTGATCGCGCGAGCGCCTACCGGGGTCCTCGCCGGCGATCACCCGCCACAGCTCGGTGACGGGATGATCGGCGGCGAGCTGCTGAATCTCGCCTTCGATCCGCGTCTGCGGCTTGTATTCGACGAAAATCGCCGAGCGCAGCAGGATGTCGCGATGGAGCTCGGTCTTGCCGGGGCAATCGCCGCCGACGGCGTTGATGTGCTGGCCGGCGCCGACCAGATTGTCGGTCAGCACCGTCGCGTTGTGCTTGTCGGCGGTCACGGTGGTGACGATGTCGACGCCCTCGACGGCGTCCTCGGCGCTGGCGCAGATCGTCAGGTCGAAGCCGTAGCAGGCGAGATTGGCGGCGCACTTCTCGCTCGCCCAGCGGTCGATGTCGTAAAGGCGCAGGCGATCGATTCCGATGAGCGCCTTGAAGCCGAGCGCCTGGAACTCCGATTGGGCGCCGGCGCCGACGATCGCCATCGAGCGGGACCCGGGCCGGGCGAGATGCTTCGCCGCGACGGCTGAGGTCGCTGCGGTTCTCAGCGCCGTCAGAATGGTCATCTCGCTGAGAAGCTCGGGATAGCCGGTGCCGACATCGGCCAGCAGGCCGAAAGCGGCGACGGTCTGGCGTCCCTCGCGCCGGTTCTTGGGATGGCCGTTGACGTATTTGAAGCCGTAGGTGACGCCGTCGCTGGTCGGCATCAGCTCGATCACGCCGTCGGCCGAATGGGACGCCATGCGCGAGATCTTGTCGAAGGCGGGCCAGCGGCGAAAATCCTCCTCGACGAAGCCGGCGAGATCGGTCAAGAACCGCTCGACGCCGATCGCGTTGACCAGCCGCATCATGTTGGCGACGCTGACGAACGGCACGAGGTTCAACGCGCGGCGCGTCATGACCACCTCCGGGTCGGCCGATCGAGGATGCGCCGGCCCATCAGGCTGGCGACGAGATCGACGAGCAGAATGGCGGTGCGGCCGCGCTCGTCGAGGAACGGGTTGAGCTCGACGACGTCGAGGCTGCGGACGAGACCGGCGTCGTGCAGCATCTCCATGACGAGATGGGCCTCGCGGAAGGTGGCGCCGCCCGGCACGGTGGTGCCGACCCCCGGCGCGATCTCCGGATCGAGGAAGTCGATGTCGAAGCTGACGTGGAGGATTCCGCGGCGCGACGCGACCTGGTCGAGAAAGACGCCGACCAGCGCGCCGACGCCGTGCTCGTCGATGGCGCGCATGTCGTGGACGGTGATGGCGCTGCGGGCGAGCGCCTCGCGCTCGGCCGGATCGACGCTGCGCAGGCCGACCATGCAGACGTTCTCCGGCTTCACCGGCGCGACCAGCGGCGGATACCAGCCGGCAAAACTCTCGCGGCCGGTGACGTAGGCCATCGGCACGCCGTGGAGATTGCCGCTGGTCGAACTGTCGAGGGTGTGGAAGTCGGGATGGGCGTCGAGCCACAGCACGAACAGCTCCTCGCCCCGTTGGCGGGCGCGCCGCGAGACCCCGGCGATCGAGCCGGCCGACAGGCTGTGGTCGCCGCCGAGGAAGATCGGAAAGCCCTGCGCCGCCGCTTCGTAGGCGGCCTGCTCGATGGCCGCGGTCCAGGCGGCGATCTCGCCGAGATCGCCAATGGCGCGATTGGGATGGCTTCTGGGTTCGACCGCGCCGACGGCGACCGGCGGCCGTTCGACCACCTCGCAGCCGAGGTCGCGCAGCGCCTCGGCGAGGCCGGCGGCGCGGAAGGCGCGCGCGCCCATGTCGGCGCCGCGCCGGCCGGCGCCGGCTTCGACGGGGGCCGGGACGAGAATGCAGGTCCTAGGCCGGGTCATGCGTCGCCTCCTCGCGTCAACCGGCGGTGAGGATAGCCGCAAAGTGTGGCGGAACGAACGAGCCATATTGGCAAAACAGTCGAAGAGGCTTATCGAATTGGTCTAGACAGATGCCATTTCGGTAGAGCCATGGACGCCGTCGACCAACGCCTGATCTCGATCCTGCGCCATGATGGCCGCCGGAGCATTTCCGATCTGGCGCTCGAATTGGGCGTCAGCCGCGGCACGGTGCGGGCCCGGCTCGCCAAGCTCGAGGCGGGCGGCGCGGTCATCGGCTACACCGTGGTGCTGCGCGCCGACGCGGTGTCGCCGCCGGTGCGCGGCCTGACCATGATCGAGGTGGAAGGCCGCATGCTCGATCGGGTCATCGACGCCCTCGTCGGCTTTCCCGAGGTCGGCGCGGTCCACACCACCAACGGCCGCTGGGATCTGGTGGTCGAGCTTTCGGCCCAGAGCCTCGCCGATCTCGACGACGTGCTGCGCCGGCTGCGGCAGGCGCCGGGCGTCGCCGCGTCGGAGACGATGCTGCTGCTGGCCACGCCGCGCAGCGCCAGGGCGCGGCTGTAAGCCCAGCCGAAAAATCCGCTGCGGGCCCTTGACAACGATATATCGTTTCCGACATATTGCCCGTACGATATATCGCTCAATAGATATGTCGACTTCTGACGAGGTTCCGATGTCTTCCGCTTCGCCTTCCTTCGACCGCGCCGGCGATTTCGCCCCCGACGGCGACCGCGCCGGTCCCTGGCGCCATCGCCGCGACGGGTTTGGGCCGCCGCTGCCGATCAAGCTGCTCGCCGTGGCGGGCGCTTTCTGGGTCGCGCCGCCGCTCGGCTTCGCCGCGCTCGGCTTCTGGGCCTGGCGCGCCTGGCAGCACAATGGCGGCCCCGGTCGCTGCGGCGGCCATGCCGATCATTGGCGCGACTTCGCCGAGCGCGCGCGTTCGCGTTGCGACTGGCCGCGCCGCTCGACTGGAAATACGGTTCTCGACGAGCGTCGGCGCGAGACGCTGCGCGCGATCCAGGAAGAGGCCGAGGCCTATTCCGATTTCGAGCGCCGGCAGCGCGAGTCGCGCGACCACGAGGCGTTCGACCGCTTCATGGCCGACCGCAAAACGGCGGAAGCCGCCAAGCGCGACGAACCCAAGGCGCCCGACGCGGTTTGAACGCACGCCCATTTCCGCCGCGCCGCGCTTTCTCCCGCGCGGCGCGGCGCGCTATCGTGCCGGCGACGCGCCGAAGACCGGCGATTCGCCGCTGACGGAATGACGAAAAGACATCCTCCCTTCGGCCCGGGCGAGGCCGGCGGCGACAGCGCCGACTTCGGCCACGCCGCGCATTGGCGCGGCCTGTTCGGCCGCCATCGCGGCGGGCCGTTCGCGCGCTGGCGCGGGCCGCGCATGTTCGATTCCGGCGCTTTGCGGCTGCTGGTGCTCGGCCTGATCGCCGAGGCGCCGCGGCACGGCTACGACATCATCCGCGACCTGCACGACCGCTTCCAGGGCGCCTATCGGCCGAGCCCCGGCTCGATCTATCCGATCCTGCAGACGCTGGCCGAGGCTGGCCTGGTCACCTCGGAGATGCACGGGCGCCAACGCCTGTTCGCGGTCAGCGACGAGGGGCGCGCCTATCTCGCCGAGCAGCGCGCCGAACTGGCGGCGATCAACGCCCAGCTCGCCGAAGCGTCGGGCCCGATCGGCGAATCGGCGATCGGCGAAGCGATCCAGGACTTGCGCGCGGCGCTGTACGAGAAGCTGCGCAAGAGCGCGCTCACCGCGCCTCAGGCGGCCAAGCTGCGCGAAACGCTCGAGCGGGCGCGGCGCGAGATCGAAGAGATCTGAGCGCGGCGGCATAGATTGTCTTTGGATCAACGCGATGACGAGGAGGCGCCAGATCGCGAGGGTCATGGACGGCTCCTTGGGCGGCAAAAGGGCCGCGACGGTAACGATCGCCGGCGACGAGCGATAGGCGCGCCAATGTCGCGCCGGGCGTCGCCTTGACCGCGCCGACCCCGCGGCGTCTAAAGCCCGCGCCATGGCGAACGACGAACCCGATTGGCTGACCTGGGCGCGCGAGCTGCAGGCGATCGCCCAGACCGGCCTGACCTTCTCGCGCGATCCTTACGATCGCGAGCGCTACGAGGCTTTGCGCGCGCTCGCCGCCAAGATGTTCGCGGCGCGAACCGACGCGCCGGTCGAGCGCATCGCGGCGCTGTTCGCCGGCGAGAGCGGCTACGCGACGCCGAAGATCGACGTCCGCGCCGCCGTGTTCGATCGGGCCGAGCGGCTGCTGATGGTGCGCGAGACCTCCGATGGCGGGCGCTGGACCCTGCCGGGCGGCTGGGCCGACGTGAACCGCAGCGCGGCCGAAAACGCGGTCAAGGAAGCGCTGGAGGAGAGCGGCTACACGGTGCGCTTGCTGAAGCTCGCCGCATTGTGGGACCGCACCCGCCAGCGCCACCCCGCCGGATTGTTCTCCTGCGCCAAGGTCTTCTTCGTCTGCGAGCCGACCGGCGGCGCGGCGACGACCAGCCTCGAAACTTCGGCGGTCGGCTGGTTCGCCGAAGCCGACCTGCCGCAGGATCTGTCGCTGGCGCGGGTGCTGCCGCGGCAGCTCGCCCGCATGTTCGCCCACCGGCGTGATCCCGCCCTGCCGACCGAGTTCGATTGACGGCCAAGCGCCGCCGACGATGGACGCGGCGCGGCGGCGATGCGATCGTGCGCCGCCGCAGTCCCTAGTCGAAAAGAGGGCGCCCGCCGATGAATGTTCGCCTGCTGGCCGCCACCTTGGCGCTCGCTCTCGTCGCGCCGGCGCTCGCCGACGAAGCGGCCGACCATCCAAGCTATTGGGGTTCGCCCTCGGTCGACGGCGGCAAATGCTGCGCCAGCCTCGCCGACGTGCGCGCCAACATCGATCGCATCGATAAGGCGATCGTCGCGCTGATGGCCGAGCGCGGCCAATACGTCGCCGAGGCCGGGCGCTTCAAGGCCGATCCGGCGGCGGTCAGCGCGCCGGCGCGGGTCGAAGCGATCATCGCCAAGGTCAAGGCGCTGGCGCGCGAGGACGGGCTCGCCGAAGGCGTCGCCGAACGCAGCTATCGCGCGATGATCGCCGCGTTCGAGGATTACGAACGCGAGGAATGGACGCGCCGCAACGCCGGCGCGGCGACGCCGGCGAAGTGAGGGAGTAGGGCGGTCAGCCGGCGGCGCGCCGGCGCTCTGAGGCGGTCGGCGGGGCCTTTGATCTCGGCGCTCCGTCGGCGCAAGGACATAGCTAGCGCCGCCGAGTTAGGCCGACGTTAACGCGCCGTTACATCAGCTCAGGCCCGAGCGCCAGGCCTGGGCGGCGCCGTCGATGGCGAACTGCACCGCCAGCGCCGCCAGCACCACGCCGAGCATGCGCGTCGCGACGATGTTGCCGGTCGTGCCGAGCAGGCCGGAGAGCCGCTCCGCGGCGAGAAAGGCGAGATAGCCCACCGCCATCGCCGCCGCGATGATCGCCAGCAGCCCGGCGAGCGTCAGCCAGTCGCCGTTCGCGCGGTCGGCGAGCAGCATCGTCGCGGTGATCGACCCCGGCCCGGCCATCAGCGGGATCGCCAGCGGAAACGCGGCGACGTTGCGGATGTGGTCGATCGCCATCGCGTCGGTGACGATCTCGGCGCGACGCTCCGCCTTGAGCGCGAACACCATGTCGAAGGCGATGTAGAACAGCAGCAGCCCGCCGGCGATGCGGAAGGCGGGGATCGTCACGCCGAGCGCCCCGAGCACGAACCGGCCGCCGAGCGCGAAGGCGGCGAGAATGACGAAGGCGATGACGCTGGCGCGCAGCGCGACTTCGCGTTTGGCGGCCCTCGTCATGCCGAGCGTCAGGCCGATGAACAGCGGCGCCAGGCCGGGCGGGTCGAGCGTCACCAGCAGCGTGACGAGCGCCGTCTTGAGAAAGTCGAGCGCCATCGTCAATCCCTCCCGGAAGGCGCGAGAGACGGCAACGCGCAGCGCCCGTCAAGCCCGCCCGCCTCGCGGCGTCCCGGCGGGACCGTAACAATCTGACCTTAAATAGGAATTTTCCCCCGTCGGAGGGCCCCGCGAAGGTGGCGGCGGGCGGCGGAATCAGCTACAAGCGGGCGACAAGATTCGCGTCAGGATTCCCCGCATTGAGCGACCCCAACGAACAGCGGCCAGCCCCCGGCCGGCCAGCCGACATCAAGCCCGTCTCGATCCTCGACGAAATGAAGCGCAGCTATCTCGATTACGCAATGAGCGTGATCGTCAGCCGCGCGCTGCCGGACGTCCGCGACGGGCTGAAGCCGGTGCACCGGCGCATCCTGTTTTCGATGCGCGAGCAGAACTTCACCCCCGACCGCCCCTACAACAAGTCGGCGCGCACCGTCGGCGACGTGATCGGCAAATACCATCCGCACGGCGACCTCGCGGTCTACGAAGCGATGGTGCGCATGGCGCAGGATTTCTCGATGCGCGCGCTGCTGGTCGACGGCCAGGGCAATTTCGGCTCGGTCGACGGCGACCCGCCCGCCGCGCAGCGCTACACCGAAGCGCGGCTGGCCAAGGCGGCGATGGCGCTGCTCGACGATCTCGACAAGGACACCGTCGATTTCCGTCCCAACTACGACGAGAAGGAGGACGAGCCGGTCGTTCTGCCGGCGGGCTTCCCCAATCTGCTGGTCAACGGCGCCGGCGGCATCGCCGTCGGCATGGCGACCAACATCCCGCCGCACAATCTCGGCGAGACGATCGACGGCCTGCTCGCCCTGATGGACAAGCCCGACATCGGCCTCGAAGAACTGATGGAGCTCATTCCCGGCCCGGATTTCCCCACCGGCGGCGCCATTCTCGGTCGCGCCGGCATCCGCTCCGCCTACGCCACCGGGCGCGGATCGATCATCATGCGGGCGAAAGTCGCGGTCGAGGAACTGCGCAAAGACCGCGATGCGCTGATCGTCACCGAGATCCCCTATCAGGTCAACAAGGCGGCGCTGATCGAGCGCATCGCCGACCTGGTGCGCGAGAAGCGCGTCGAGGGCATCGCCGATCTGCGCGACGAATCCGATCGCGACGGCATGCGCATCGTCATCGAGATCAAGCGCGACGCGGTCGCCGACGTGGTGCTCAACCAGTTGTGGCGCTTCACCGCGCTGCAGGCGAGCTTCGGCGCCAACATGATCGCGCTGAACGGCGGTCGGCCGGAGATGCTGACGCTGAAGGACATGTTGGTCGCCTTCCTCGACTTCCGCGATGAGGTGGTGACGCGGCGCACCAAGCATCTGCTGACCAAGGCGCGCGACGGCGCGCACATCCAGGTCGGCCTGGCGATCGCGGTCGCCAACATCGACGAAGTCATCCGCCTCATCCGCACTTCGCCCGATCAGGCGGCGGCGCGCGAGGCGTTGATGACGCGCGCCTGGCCGGCCCGCGACATGGCGCCGCTGATCGCGCTGATCGCCGATCCTCGCCACGCTTTGGCCGAAGACGGGACGATGCGTCTCTCCGAGGCCCAGGCGCGCGCGATTCTCGAATTGCGCCTGGCGCGCCTCACCGCGCTCGGCCGCGACGAGATCGCCGATGCGCTGAACAAGCTTGCCGTCGAGATCGCCGACTATCTCGACATCCTCGGCTCGCGCGTGCGGCTGATGGGCATCATCCGCGACGAGCTGACGGCGATCCGCGCCGCCTTCGCCGATCCACGCCGCACCGAGATCCTCGACAGCGAAGCCGACATGGAGGACGAGGACCTCATCCAGCGCGAGGACATGGTCGTGCTGGTGAGCCACGGCGGCTACATCAAGCGCGTGCCGCTGTCGACCTATCGCGCGCAACGGCGCGGCGGCAAGGGCCGCGCCGGCATGTCGACGCGCGAGGAGGATTTCGTCGCCCGCCTGTTCGTCGCCTCGACCCACCAGCCGGTGCTCTATTTCTCCTCGAAGGGCCAAGTCTACAAGGAAAAGGTGTGGCGGCTGCCGCTGTCGGCGCCGCAGTCGCGCGGCAAGGCGCTGGTCAATCTGCTGCCGATCGAGCCGGGCGAGCGCATCACCACCATCATGCCGCTGCCCGAGGACGAGGCGAGCTGGGAATCGCTCGACGTGATGTTCGCCACCACGCGCGGCACGGTCCGGCGCAACAAGCTTTCGGACTTCGCCCAGGTCAATCGCGCCGGCAAGATCGCGATGAAGCTCGACGAGGGCGAGAACATCGTCGACGTGCAGATCTGCTCGGACAAGCACGACGTGCTGTTGACGACGGCGAAGGGCCAGTGCATCCGCTTCGCCGTCGACGACGTGCGCGTGTTCAAGGGTCGCGACTCGATGGGCGTGCGGGGCGTCAGTCTCGCCGACGGCGACAGCGTGATCTCGCTGGCGATTCTCAGGCCGTTCGACGCGGCGAGCGAAGAGCGCGTCGCCTATCTGAAGATGCGCCGCGCCATGGCGGGCGAGACCGGCGAGGAGCCGAACGGCGGCGAGGCCGACGGCGAGGGCGAAGCCGAGACCAACGGCGACGCCGCGCTGTCGCCCGAGCGCTACGCGCAGATGTCGGCGGCCGAGCAGACGATCCTCACCGTCTCCGAAAACGGCTACGGCAAGCGCACCTCGTCGTTCGAGTACCGGTCGACCGGACGCGGCGGCAAGGGCATCGTCGCGATGGCGGTCAACCAACGCAACGGCAGCCTGGTCGCCTCGTTCCCGGTCGAGGATGGCGACGAGATCATGCTGGTGACCGACGGCGGCCAGCTCATCCGCGTGCCGGTCGACGGCATCCGCGTCGCCGGCCGCGCCACCCAGGGCGTGATCGTCTTCGACACCGCCGAGCAGGAGCGCGTCGTCTCGGTCGAGCGCATCACCGAGCCCGACGGCGAAGACGAAGAGCCGAGCGAGGCGGGCGACTGAGCGGCCTTACCGGATCGGGAGGCGGTCAGGGCGACGTCTTGGCGGAGGCCGGCGTGAGTTCGAACGTCGCGTTGAGGTTCGCGTTGACGAAGCGCTGCGCGGCGCCGAAGTCGTTGTTCATCATCATCCCGGCGCGGCGATCGTTGACGTTCGCGCCCATATTGAGCTGGCCGACCCGGCACTCGCTCTTGAACGCGGCCGCCAACGCGTCGCATTCGCGGTTGGCGAGTTCGCCGAGCGCCTGGTTGGCCTGGGCGAGGGCCTTGGTGATTTCGCTCGTCGGCGCCGACGGATCGATGACGATGCGCGCCTGAAAATTGGCGTTGACGACGATCGGTTTGGCGCTCGCGTCGGCCGGTTGGGCCGCCTCGTCCGCCCATGCCGGCGCGGCCGCCCCGACGGCGAGGCCCAAGCTCAGAAAGACGGCAGTCCGGAGTTTCATGATTTTCTCCCCATCGGTCGTCGAGGATGTCGCTGCGATGAAAGATACGCCCGTCGCGGAGCGGCGTCGCCGACGCTCGCCGATCGTAATGAACCAACCTTTGCGCGGGTTGCGGAAAATTGGCGCTCGCGTGCGTCGGCGCCGGGCCGGCGCGCCGAGGCGGGAGGAGGGCGCCCGCGCTCTTGCCGCGGCCGGGGCGGCGGGCTAACGCTTGCCCCATGGCGCGCTCCGCTTTCTATTCCGGTTCGTTCGATCCGATCACCAACGGCCACCTCGACGTCATCGTCGGCGCCGCGGCCTTTTGCGACCGGCTGACGGTCGGCGTCGGCACCAACCCCAATAAGGCGGCGCTGTTCTCAGCCGAGGAGCGGCTGTCGCTGATCCTCGACGCCGCCCGCCCGGCGCTCGCCGGCACGAGCTGCGCGCTCGACGTCGTCGCCTTCTCCGGCCTGGCGATCGCGGCGGCGCGCGCGGCGGGCGCAACGATCATCGTGCGGGGCTTACGCGACTCGACCGACTTCGATTTCGAGATGCAGATGGCGGGGATGAATGGAGCGATGGCGCCGGAAATCCGCACCGTTTTTCTGCCAGCCTCTTCGCCGGTGAGGCCGATCACGGCGACCCTGGTGCGCCAGATCGCCGAGATGGGCGGCGACGTCGCCGCCTTCGCGCCGCCCAACGTCGTGGCGGCGTTGAAGGCGAAGTTCCAGTCGCTAAAGTAAGCGGCTCAGGCGTCGGCGAAAGCCTGGCAGGCGCCGCCGCCGCAGCAGGCCTCCATCGGCGCGCCGCAGGCGGCGAGCGCCGGCGCGCTGTCGCCGCTCTTGGCCGGCGCGGCGATCAGCGACAATTGCCGCTCGAGGTCCTCGCTCTCGCAGGCCTTGCAGACCGGTGTCTCGCCGGACATCACCAGCGTCTGGAATTCCTCGCCGCAGGCGCGGCAACGATAAGCGAAAATCGGCATCTTCGTTCCGCTTGGTCGGACTGGACGCTTCGCCTCTCGACCAATTCGGCGCAAAACGCAAGCGCCGGGGCTTGACCACAGCCGCCGCGTGTGGTCCGCCCTCGGCGATGGACGCGTCGCTTCCGCCTCTACTCGCCGCCGGTTTCCTGCTTGGCTGGTCGGTCGCCTGGCCGCCGGGGCCGATCAACGCCGAGAGCGCGCGCCGGTGCCTGGCCGGCGGCTTCTGGGCGGGGTTCTCGCTGCTGCTCGGCGCCTGCTCCGGCGACGCTTTGTGGGCGGTGCTGGCGTCGCTTGGAATCGGCGTGTTGTTCGTCGCGCCGCTGGCGCGCTCGATCATGGGATTCGTCAGCGTCGCGCTGCTCGCCGCGCTGAGCCTCGTCTTCCTGCGCGGCGCCTGGCGCGCGCTGAAAGCGCCGCGCGCCGCCGTCGCCGAACCGCCGCGCTTCGACTCGCGCCGCGCCGGCTTCCTGCTCGGCGCCGGCATGGCGCTGACCAGCCCGTGGAACGTCGCCTTCTGGCTCGCGGCGATCGGGCGGCCGGAAATGGCGGGCTACCGCCTCGCCGAGCTGCTGACGATGGCGGCGGCGGTGCTCGCCGGCGCGCTGACCTGGGGGATCATCTGGGCGAGTTCGGTCACGCTCGTCGGCCGGCGCGCCGCTTCCGGGGATTCGGCGCGCTGGTGGACCTTCGGCGTCGACCTCGCCACCGCCGCGTTGATGGCCGCCTTCGCCGCGCGTTCGGCGATGCGGCTCCTCGGCGGTTAGCGGCGACGGGCGGCCCCGCCTTGCCTCCGGCGCCCGTCCCCTCGATCGCGGCGCCGCCAATTTCGAGCAGGATCTGACGGCCGAACCGCAGCGCGCCCGTGTCGCCGCGCCCCGCTTGCCGTTCGCGCCCCCTCTTGGTCCGCAGCGCCGCGACCATGCCCCCTGGCTTTCGTCGAGGAGGAGGCGCCGAAGGCTGAGGCAGGCGACCTGCGCAACGGGACCTTGTGAGTAGATTCCGATTCTCGCCGAGAATTGGCCGCGACGCGAGACTGCCGGGGGCATTGCGGTCCTTGCCAGCTGCTCGACGATGGAGAGCCGAAATGTCGACGATCTATTTCGTGCATGCGGCGACGAGTGTGGGCCGCATGGTGGCGAGGGCGGGTTCCCACGCGACGTTGGACGAGGCGCTCAACGCGGCTGCGTTCGCGCTCAGCAGCGGATCTGCTTTCGTTTGGATTGTCGATGGCGGAGGCAATCTGATTTTGCCGCCGGGTGAGATCAGAGCCCATCGGGATCGATCGGCAAGAGCGCCACAAGGTTTCGCTCGCTGATCGGATCACGACCGCCGCACGCGCCCGCAACCGGGCGCGCCGTCGCCGTCGATCGCGCAACGGTGAAGCGGCTCGGCCTTATGACCCCGCTCAACCCGCTGTCGCCAGTTGCTTGGCGCGCCGATCGGGGTTCGGACCTCATGCCGAATGGCGCCGTGCGGCCGCTCAGTCCCATAGGTGAAATCCGAACCTATCGCCGTGGCGGGGAGCCGGTATTCTGCGCCCCGCACCAAGATCGGAAGAGGCGGAGGCATGCTGGGGTACGACTTGATCGGCGGCAGTCTGGTCGCACTGGGCGCGTTGTCCATCGCGACAATGCGAGTCGGCGCCCATTGGGGATCGAGCGCGCTTTATCGGACGATCGATGGTCAGGAGGCGGCTTTTGAGCACGCCCCGAGCCGAGACGGCGATGGCGACGATCATCAACTCAGCGACCCGTCTGTCGTCGAGTCGGGAGGAAGCATGAGCCCGCGTCTAATCATCGTCTCGAACCGAGTCGCCGTGCCCGAGCCGGGAAACAAACAGATGGCGGGAGGGCTCGTGGTCGCAGTGAAAGCGGCGCTGAGAAACCGCACCGGCGTGTGGTTCGGCTGGAGCGGCAAGATCGACGAAACCGAGACGGCGGAGCCGCGCACCGTCGAGCGCAATCGCATCACCTACGCCGTCATCGATCTGTCGAAGAACGATTTTGAGGAATATTACAATGGGCTGGCGAACCGAGTCCTGTGGCCCATCCTGCACTATCGCGTCGATTTGCAGGAATATTCGCGCGCCGACCATTCAGGCTACATGCGCGTCAATCGCCAATTCGCGGACAAGCTCAGCGCCTTCCTCAGGGAGGACGACGTCGTTTGGGTGCACGACTACCATCTGATGCCGTTGGCGCGCGAACTGCGCATTCGAGGGCGCCTCAATCCGATCGGTTTCTTCCTGCACATCCCCTGCGCGCCGTTGGACATTCTGCGCACGTTGCCGCACCACGACGAGATTCTCGGCGCCCTCACATATTACGACCTGATCGGCTTTCAGACCGAAAACGATCGCGACAATTTCGCCGCCTATCTGTTGACGATGCCGGGCGCCAAAAAAGGACGCGGCCTAACTTTCGAAGTGGAGGGACGCCAGACCCGTATCGGGGCTTTCCCAGTCAGCATCGAGACCGCCACTTACGCGCGGCTCGCGCGCAATGCGGCGCGTTCGCCCTTCGCCAAGGAAATGAGGGAGAGCCTCACCGGTCTGCGTCTGGTGCTCGGCGTCGACCGGCTCGATTACTCGAAGGGCATCATTCAGCGCATCAACGCGTTCGACCGTTTTCTTGAAGTCAATCCTGAGTGGCGATCGCGCGTCACCCTGTTGCAGATCACGCCGAGGAGCCGGTCGGACATCAAGGACTACGCGGCGATCGAAGATGAAGTGACGACGCTGATCAGCAAAGTCAACGGCCGCTATGGCGAGGCGTCCTGGACGCCGATACGCTATGTCAATCGTTCCCATTCGCGCACCACGCTCGCGGGCATCTATCGCGCGGCCGATGTGGCGCTGGTTACGCCGCTTCGCGACGGCATGAACATCGTCGCCAAGGAATATGTCGCGGCGCAGGACCCGGAGAATCCCGGCGTGCTCGTGCTCTCGCAATTTGCCGGGGCCGCGGCGGAACTCACCGGGGCGCTGATCGTCAATCCCCACGAGAGCGACGCCGTGGCCGCGGCGCTGAAGCGCGCATTGGGAATGCCGCTGTTCGAGCGACGCGAACGCCACGGCCCGATGCTGGAGCATCTCTTGGTCCATAACATCGAACGCTGGGCGGAAGACTATCTTGCCGCGCTTGCCGAAACGCGGCAGCGCCCCAGCTTGCTCAGCGACCTGCGCGCGTTCCTCACGCCTTCGAAGTCGTCGACCGATCCGCGGGCGACCCCAGACGTGCGTAAACAAGCTTGAGCGAGGTTTGCGTCGGAACTCGGACTCGCTCGGCTCATCAAAGTCGCCGACAAGGCTACATACGCGCACGCTGCGCTCACAGCGGCCTCGCGGGCCTTTCGCCTCGACGTCCGCGTCAGAGGCGCAGCGACCATCGGCTGAACGGCTAATTTGGGCGCAAAACGGCAGTGCAAACGGACCCGCCGCCTCGCTCCGCCTTGCCTCGCGCGCCGGTCCCCTCTATGGCAGGGCCGCCAATTTCGAGCAGGATCCGATGGCCGAACCGCAGCGCGCCCATGTCGCCGCGCCCCGCTTGCCGGGGACGCGTTTTCTCATCGTCGAGGCGCGGTACTACGAGTCCGTCGCGGCGCTGCTGCTCGAGGGGGCGAAGGCGGCGTTCGAGGCGGCCGGCGCGACCTACGACATCGTACGGGTCACCGGCTCGTTGGAGATTCCGCCTGGTCTGGCGATCGCGCTCGAACTCGCGAGCGCCGACGGGCGTCCCTACGACGGCGCGATCGCGCTCGGCTGCGTCATTCGCGGCGAAACCTATCACTTCGAGATCGTCGCCGGCGAGTCGGCGCGCGCGCTGATGGACATGGCGGTCTCGCGCCGGCTGGCGCTCGGCAACGGGATCGTCACCGTCGAAACGCTCGAACAGGCCGAGGAGCGGGCCGATCCAAAGAGCGGCGACAAGGGCGGCGACGCGGCGCGCGCGGCGCTGGCCCTCGCCGCGCTCAAGCGCGGCGGCGCGCCACGATGAGCAAGGCCGACCGCCGCGCCGCCGCCCGGCTCGCCGCCGCGCAGGCGCTCTACGAGATGGAGGTCGCCGACAAGGGCCTCGCCGACATCCTGGCCGAGTTCGAGGCGCATTGGATCGGCCGCGAGGTCGAGGGCGATCAGTACAATCCGGCTGAGGTCGCTTTCTTCCGCGACGTCGTCTCCGGCGTGCAGAAGGATCAGCTGGCGATCGACCGCCGGCTCGACGACGCGCTGGTCAAGGGATGGCCACTGAAGCGCGTCGAAGCGCTGATGCGCGCCATTCTGCGCGCCGCCTATTACGAGCTGAAAGGGCGCCCGGACGTGCCGGGGCGGGTGGTGATCGCCGAATACGTCGACCTCGCCAACGCATTCTATGGCCCGGAAGAGAGCGGCATGATCAACGCCGTGCTCGACGCGCTGGCGCGCGAAGCGCGGCCCGAAGAGTTCGCCGCTCGCGCTTGACGCAGCGGCGGCGCGGGCTTGCGGCATTGCGCCGCGGGTGAGCCCAGCCTAATTTCAACCCAGAGTTGAGTCGGGTCGCGTCTGCCCTCGCCGACGTGGGGACACTTTGCGAAGCTTGGACTCTGCCGACGGTCGCCGCGGTCTGCTCGAATGGGCCGAGCCGGTGATCTACGATCGTCTGCGCGACGCCTACCAAAGGCGGCTCGGCGCCGGCGACGACGCGCTTCGGCTGGCGCAGCTTCACTGTCGCGTTTGGCGGGCCCTGATCGCCGGAGACGAAGCGAATTACGAAGGTCTGCGAACCGAGCTGGTCGCGGCGGCGATGCGCAGCGGCCTCGAAGTCGCGTGCCTGGGGCGAGGCGACGCTCAGACGATGGCCGAACTGCTCGACATCGTCGTCATGCGCTTTCAGCGCTCGCAGCGCCAGGCGTCGAGCTACCGCCTGGCGCTGTTCGAACTCGCCGAACGGCTGGTCGCTCGGGGCGACGCCGCGTGACCGCGGCGCGTCAGCTTCGCGTCATCAGGCGCCCAATACGCTCCTTCCGGCGCGTTGCGCGCTGTTTGGGCCGTGCCTAGGATGCCGCCGTCGTCGAGACGCGGCGCGTCCCTTGCGCGTTCGGGGCGTGAGCGAAGTTCCCTCGTTCAAGAGGAAGAAGGCGTTGTCGAATTCCGACGCTGACGAAGCGCTGGCCGGCCTGCTCGAATGGTCTGAACCCGTCGTCTTCGACTGTCTGCGCGAATGCTATGGGTTCCGGCTCGAAGAGCGGCAAGCTGCGTCGTTCGCGCATCGTCACGCGCGCCAATGGCGGGCGTTGATCGCCGGCGATATGGAGCGATTCGACGAACTTCGTCGCGACCTTGTCGACGCCTTCGCCGCTGTGGAGCTCGACGTCGGCTGCGCGCTCGAAGCCGACGCCTGCGTCCTTGCCGAACTCTACGAAATCGCCATGGCGCGCTTTGGCCGCAGCCCGCGCAGCGCCCAGGCCTATCGCGACGCGTTGACGGCGCTCGCCGGCAGGCTCGCGCCCAAGGGCAAGCGCGCCGCCGCCTGAGTTCACAATTCGCCGCGCCAGCCGCGGCCGCGCCGTTCGCGATAGAACGGGCGTGGTCGCGCGCGGTCCATGCCCGCTTGCGTCGCCGCGACGAGGTCGCCGAGCACCGCGCGGGTGATCTGCGGCAAGTCGAGGCGCAGCGCCTCGTCGAGCGGCGTCCAGATCAGCTCGGTGAGTTCGGCCTCGGCATGGACGACGCCCTCGGCGCGAAACGCGATCGACGAGGCGTCGGCGACGAAAAAGCGCGCATCGTAGCGACGCGGTCGGCCGGGCGGCGTGATCGCGCGCGCGACGAGGTCGAGACGGTCGAGCGCTGGCGCGACGCCGGTCGCGGCGAAGCGCGTCCATGCGCCTGCGGGCGGGCGCTGCGGCGCGCCGCCATCGACGACGCCGACCGCGAGGCCGGTCTCCTCGAAGGTTTCACGGATCGCCGCCAGCGCCAGCGCGCGCGCCAGGGCCGGCGAAGGGCGGCGCGTCTCGGCCATCAGCTTGGCTTCGACCAACGGGTCGAGCGGCGCGGCGACGCCCATGCGGCGGTCGGCGGGATCGAGCGCGCCGCCGGGAAAGACGTATTTGTCAGGCATGAAGGCGTGGCCGGGATGGCGCTTGCCGAGCAGGACGCGGGCGGCGCCGACCGAGCGATCGACGAGGATCAGCGTCGCCGCGTCGCGCGGCCGCAACGCCGCCGGCGGGCTCATGCCTGCTCGCGTTCGGGGTCGCCGAAGCCGTGCATGCGCACCGCCCACTGGTAGCCGATCAGCGCGCCCTTGACCCTCGGCAGCAGCGCCATGCTGAGCGCGGCGGCGACCGCGGCCCAGACGAACGCGTCGACCAGCACCGGCGAGTCCGGCCAAAGGTCCTCGGCGGCGACGACGCCGGCGACGACGAAATGGCCGACGATCAGGATCGTTATATAGGCCGGCGCGTCGTCGGCGCGCTGCGGGGTGAAATCCTCGCCGCAGGCGGGGCAGGCGTCGTTGACCTTGAGATAGGCGCGAAACAGCCGCCCTTCGCCGCAACGCGGGCAGCGGCCGGCGAGGCCGCGCCGCACCGCCAGGCCAAGCGGCCGCTGCGGCGGCGCCGCGGTCGAACTGGTCTCGCTCATCGGCGGCGCTCCTTCTTGGCGCGGGCGCCGCGTTTGCCGCCCTCCGACAGCATTTCGAAGCGCAGCGCGCCGGCGAAGGGCGCGGCTTCGAGCAGGCGCACCTCGACCGTGTCGCCGAGGCGGAAGGTCTCGCCGCTGCGCGAGCCGACCAAAGAGCGGCTCGCTTCCTCGAAGCGGTAATAGTCGGCGCCGAGGCTGGCGGCGGGGATGAAGCCGTCGGCGCCGGTGTCGCGCAGGCGGACGAACAGGCCGACGCGGGTCACGCCGGTGATGCGGGCGACAAAACGCGCGCCGACCTGATCGACCATGTGCGCCGCGATCAGCCGGTCCATCGTCTCGCGCTCGGCCGCCATCGCCCGCCGCTCGGCCGCCGAGATGCGCTCGGCGACGGCGGCGAGCGCCTTGGCGCTGGTCTCTTCGAGCCCGCCCGCGCCGAGCCGCAGCGCGCGGATCAACGCGCGATGGACGATCAGGTCGGCGTAGCGGCGGATCGGCGAGGTGAAGTGGGCGTAGCGGCGCAGGTTGAGGCCAAAGTGGCCGTAGTTCTCATTCGTGTATTCCGCCTGCGACTGGGCGCGCAGCACGACCTCGTTGACCAGAGCCTCGGCCGGCTCGCCCTTCATCTTCGATAGGACGCGGTTGAAATGGGCGGGCCGCATGCGCTCGCCCTTGGCGAGCTTGACGCCGAGGGTGGCGAGGAAATTGCTCAGCTCGCCGACCTTCTCCGGGCTCGGCGCGTCGTGGGCGCGGTAGATCAGCGGCGACTGCGCCGCCTCCAGCGTTTCGGCGGCGGCGACGTTGGCGAGGATCATGAATTCTTCGATCAGCCGATGCGCCTCCAGCCGCTCTGGCCAGCGCACGCCGACGAGCTTGCCGTCGGAATCGAGGATGAGCTTGCGCTCGGGCAGGTCGAGGTCGAGCGGATCGCGCTCCGCGCGTTCGAGCTTGATCGCGCGATGGGCGGCGTAAAGCGGCTCGAGCGCGACTTTCAGCAGCGGCTCGGTCGTCTCGTCGGCGTGTCCGTCGATCGCCGCCTGCGCCTGCTCGTAGGAGAGCTTGGCCGCCGAGCGCATCATCACGCGATGGAACGTGTGGCGGCGCTTGCGGCCGTTGGCGCCGAGGATCATCCGCACGGCGAGCGCGGGGCGATCTTCGCCGGCCTTGAGCGAGCACAGGTCGTTGGAGATGCGCTCGGGCAGCATCGGCACGACGCGGTCGGGAAAATAGACCGAATTGCCGCGCGTTTCCGCCTCGCGGTCGAGCGTCGAGCCGGCGCGGACGTAATAGGCGACGTCGGCGATGGCGACGGTGAGCACGAAGCCGCCCGGATTGGCGGGGTCGGAATCGGGCGCGGCGTGAACCGCGTCGTCGTGGTCCTTGGCGTCGGGCGGGTCGATCGTCACCAGCGGCAGGGCGCGCCAGTCTTCGCGATCGGCCATCGTCGCCGGCCGCGCCGCTTCGGCCTCAGTGAGCGCGGCTTGCGGGAAGACATGCGGGATGGCGTGGGCGGCGAGCGCGATCAGGCTCACCGCGCGTTCGGAGGCGACCGAGCCGAGCCGCTCGACGACGCGCGCCGAAGGCTGGCCGAAGCGCCCCTCGCGCAGCAGCTCGAGCGCGACGAGCTCGCCCTCCTGCGCGCCGTCGCTGAGCCCCTGGGGGATGAACAGCTCGCGCGCCGCGCCGCGCTTCTCGACCGGCAGCGCGCGGCCGGCGCCGTTGTCGAGCTCGCGATAGACGCCGAGCACGCGCCCGCGCGCGCGCTCAAGCAGCTTGACCACGCGTCCGCCGTAGGCGGGATCGCGCGGGCCGGCGTCGGGGTCGAGCTCGACCCGCATCAGCGCGCGCGCGCCGATGCCGGGGGCAGGCGCGGATTCGCGCCGCAGCCGCGGCCGTCGGACCAGAATGCGCGGCGCCTCGCCGGGGCCGTCCCACTCGACCGGGCGGGCGATCAGCTCGCCGTCACGGTCGCGCTCGACGATCTCGGCGACGACCATCGCCGGCAGCGCGCCTTGGCGCGCGAGGACCTTGCGGCCGCGCACGATCGCGCCTTCGGTTTCGAGGCTCTTCAGCAGCGCCTTCAGCGCGCTCTTGTCCTCGCCCTTCACGTTAAAGGCGCGCGCGACGTCGCGCTTGGTGACGCGCGTCGCGGGCTTCGCGCCGTTCGGCGCCGGCTGGCCGGAGAGGAAGGCGAGCAGTTCGTCGCGTGAGGGCAGGGCCCCGGTCGGGGCGGCGGCGCGCTTAGGATTTGCGCGCAAAGGGTTGGCGGTTTTGGCGCGGGCGACGCGCCGGGGTTTCATGCTTTGTGACAATGTGATTTCTTGAAGGGAGGAGTCGAAGAGCTTCGCGCCTTCGCGGCCGCAAGGCTCACGTCAATTTAGGGGGGAGTCGCCGTCCTCACAAGGCGAGAAGCGCGCCAGGCGGGGTTAGGCGCTGGTTGAAATCTCCGCGTCGCCAGAATGATCCCGGAATGAAAGTCTCGAGCGCCGCTCGGCTCTTGCGCCGCCGCGGCGCTTCGCCGCGAGCCGCGTCATCGCTGCGTTAAGGCCGCCGGTCTATCCAGGCCGGGCGCGCTCGATTGTCCGGGCGCGTGCGCCGATCGCGCGCGGGGCGGCAAGAGCCGACGCCGGCCAGAGGGGCGAGACCATGACCGAGGTTCAGGCGCCCGCCAGCTACGCCGCCGCCGCGGGCGCGGCGACGCTGGGCGAAGAACGCGCCGCGCATCAGCCGCGCGGCGGGCTCGCCGCGCTGTCGATCGGCGCGCTCGGCGTCGTCTATGGCGACATCGGCACCTCGCCGCTCTACGCCGTCGACCAGATCTTTTCCGGTCCCGCCCAGGTCGCGCCGACGGCGAGCAACGTGCTCGGCGCGATCTCGTTGGCGATCTGGTCGATCACGCTGATCGTCGCCGTCAAGTACGCGCTGCTGGTCATCAGCGCGCAGAACGAAGGCGAAGGCGGCGTCTTCGCGCTCTACAGCCTCCTTCATCCGTTCAAGCATAAGCAGCGCAGCGCGTTCGTGCTGCTATGGGGGCTGATGCTGGGAGCCGGCCTGCTGTTCGGCGACGGCATGATCACGCCGGCGATCAGCGTGCTGTCGGCGGTCGAGGGGCTCAAGGTCGCCACGCCCGCTTTCGCCCCCTACGTCATACCGATCACCGTCGGGCTGCTGACCGGGCTGTTCGCCATCCAGTTCAAGGGCGCTTCGCGCATCGGAATCGTCTTCGGGCCGGTCCTCGTCGTCTGGTTCGTCGTCATCGCGATCCTCGGCCTGGCGCAGATCGTCCGCCAGCCGCAGATCCTGTGGGCGTTCGACCCGTGGCTCGGCTTGGCGTTCCTCGGCCGGGCGGGATTCCGCGAGGCGCTGCTGATCCTCGGCGCGCTGATGCTGGTGGTGACCGGAGGCGAAGCGATGTACGCCGACCTCGGTCATCTCGGCGCGCGGCCGATCCGGGTCTCGTGGTTCGCGATCGTCTTTCCCGCCCTCATCGCCAATTATCTCGGGCAGGGCGCCTATCTCCTCGGCGGCGACCCGGTGGTCAACGGCGCCCTGTTCTACAGCATGGCGCCGGCGGCGGCGATCTATCCGCTGACCCTGCTCGCCACCGTCGCCACCGTCGTCGCCTCGCAGGCGCTGATCTCCGGCGCCTTCTCGCTGTTCTCGCAGGCGATCGGCATCGGCCTGATGCCGCGCATCGCCGTCCAACACACCGATCGCGCCCATTCCGGCCAGATCTACATCCCGTTCGTCAATTGGGCGCTGTATCTGGGCTGCGTCGCGCTGGTCGTCGCTTTCGGCTCGTCTTCGGCGCTTGCGGCGGCTTACGGCCTCGCGGTCGCCGGCGTCATGCTGGTCACCTCGTTGGCGATGTTCGCCGTCGCCTGCAACTGCTGGCGATGGAGCGCGGCGCGCGCGGCCCTGGTGTGGGGGCCGTTCACCGCAATCAACGCCGCTTTCCTCGTCGCCAGTTCGCTCAAGTTCCTCGAAGGCGGCTTCGTGCCGCTGACCGTCGGCGGCGCGATCTTTCTCGTCATGGCGACATGGCGCTGGGGCCGCAAGGCGACTTTCGCCGCCTATGCGGCGAAGTCGACGATGACGATCGCGCAAGTGATCGGCCTCCACCGCGGCGCGCCCTTTCTGCTCGAACGCAACGCGCTGTTGATGTCGCCCTACCCGCTGCGCCGCCCCGAAGATCGCGCGCCCGCGCTGGTGACGCTGTTGTGGGAGCACGGCGGCGCGCTGCCGCGCAACATGATCTTCGTCGAAGTCGCCCACCCCAAGGTCCCGTTCATCCGCGAAAACCGCTGCCAGGTCACCGTCTTCGACCGCGACGAACGACGCGGCGGCGTCATCGGCGTCGAGCTCAGCTTCGGCTTCATGGAGGAGCCGAATGTCGAGCGCTATCTCGTTGACATGGCGCGCCACAAGGAGATCGACCTGTCGGCGCAGAAGAGCCAGTGGATCGTCCACGTCGCCCACGAGAACCTGCTGCCCGACGGGCGGATGGGCCTGTTGCGGCGCTTGCGCTTCCGCCTGTTCGTCTTGCTGCGGCTGGTGTCGCGTCCGTCCTATTACGGCTACGGCCTCGGCGACGAAGTGCGGCTCTCGGCCGAAATCATCCCGGTGCGGGTGCGGTAGAGCCGCAGGCGGGAAGCGCCACCCGCGTCGCGACGCCCTCAGCCCTGAGCGCGCTTGCCGATCACCAGCAAGGTGAAAAGGCGCAGCGGCGCCAGCCGGCGCCGCTCGATCAGCT
>NZ_JBEKVH010000049.1:0-34182 GCF_049514155.1 Roseiarcus sp.
CGCCGTCAAGGCTGACGGACGGCTTCGCGGCTTCCATGTCGCCGCACGGGGCGTAAGAATGTTCTATCCTCTTCGCCCGTGAGCGATTCGCAGCCCCAGCGCCGACCCGGCTTCTACGAATTCTTCTGCGGCGGCGGCATGGCGCGGGCGGGGCTCGGCGACGCCTGGCGCTGCCTGTTCGCCAACGACTGCGATCCGCGCAAGGCGCGCGCCTACGCCGACAATTGGGGCGCGGCGGAGTTTCGCCTCGCCGACGTCGCCACGCTGCGCCCCGTCGAACTGCCCGGCCGCGCCGATCTGGCCTGGGCGTCGTTTCCCTGCCAGGACCTTTCGCTCGCCGGCGCCGGCGCCGGGCTGTCTGGCGCGCGCTCGTCCGCCTTCTGGGGCTTCCACGCGCTGCTGCGCGCCCTTGGCGCTGAAGGCCGCGCGCCGCGGCTGGTCGCGCTCGAGAACGTGCTCGGCCTGCTCACGTCCAAGGGCGGCGCCGATTTTGCCGCCTTGTGCCGCGCGCTGGCCGATCTCGGCTGCCGGTTCGGGGCGCTGACGATCGACGCTGCGCATTTCGTCCCGCAGTCGCGTCCGCGGCTGTTCCTCGTCGCGCTCTCAGAAGAGGTCGCGCCGCCTGAGGAGCTGACCGCGCCCGGTCCGGTCGCGCCCTACGCCGCTCCCGCCCTGCGCCGCGCCGTCGACGCGCTGCCGGCGGCGCTGGCGGCGCGCTGGCTGTGGTGGCGCCTGCCGCCGCCGCCGCGCGTCAATCGCACGCTCCTCGACTGCCTAGACCCCGCCCCGGACGACGCGCAATGGTTGAACGCCTCCAAAACTCAGGCATTGCTCGCGGCCCTGTCGAAGGCCTCGCGCGTCGAACTGGAGACGGCGCGCGCCGCCGGCGAGCGCCGCGTCGCGGCGCTGTTCCGCCGCACCCGCGCCGACGGCGTGCGCGCGGAAGCGCGCTTCGACGGACTTGCCGGCTGCCTGCGCACGCCCGCCGGCGGCTCGAGCCGTCAATTCCTGCTCGATATCGAAGGGGGAACGGCCCGCGCCCGGCTGATCGGCGCGCGCGAGGCGGCGCGGCTGATGGGTCTGCCGGATTCCTACCGCCTGCCGGTCCGGCGCAACGAGGCCTATCATCTGCTCGGCGACGGCGTCGTCGCGCCCGTGGTGCGATTCCTGAGCGAAAACCTGCTGCTGCCGCTGGTCCAAGCCGAGCGATCGAGCGCGCGGCCGCCTGAACCGCGCTCGCGGGCGATCCCCTCTGGCCGACGGCGCGGCGCCGACGCGGCGGTCGCCTAGCGCGCGCCGGCCGAGACGCCGCACGTTGACCGAGAGCGTCTGCGGCGCGCTACAAGGTTGAAGTCGAGCGCCGCCCATGCTGCAAATTCGCAAGCCCTCCCCCGAGCGTTCCGCCGTCATGCGGGCGGTGAAGTCGCGCGACACCGGGCCGGAGATCGCCGTCAGGGCGATGCTCAGGGGGTTCGCACCGGGCTACCGGCTCTGTCGCGCCGACCTGCCGGGCAAGCCGGACATCGTCTACGGCCGCCGCAAGTTGGCGATCTTCGTCCACGGCTGCTTCTGGCATGGGCACAACTGCCCACGCGGCGCGCGCATGCCGAAGGCGAACGCCGACTACTGGCGCGCCAAGATCGCGCGCAACCGCGACCGCGACGCGGCGGCGACGGCGGCGCTGACGGCGATGGGCTGGCGGGCGCTGACCATCTACGAATGCGAGCTGAAAGATCCGTCCGCCCTGCGCGCGCGTCTCGGCGCCGAATTTGCTTGAGATTTTGGCGACCGAGCGGATCGGTGGGCGGGTCCAGCTGTCCGCCGTTCGGACGCCGGCCCGAGAGCCGCCCCTCGGGCTGGCCCCAGGCCTGCCAGGCCTCGGGCGCCGCACGGCGCAAATCACTTGCGCCGCGCTTTGATGCGCTGCACAAATATAGGGGCGCCCACCGCTAAAGGGGCGCCTGCCGCGCCGGGTCCCCGGCCGCTCGCTCAGGAGACCGCCGATGTCGTTCGCCCTCAAGGAGCGCAACGAAATGCGCGAGGCCGCCGAGTCGGAGAAGGACGAGCCGCTGCGCGCCGACATCCGCCTGCTCGGCCGCATGCTCGGCGACACGGTCCGCGACCAGGACGGTTCCGACGTCTTCGAAATCGTCGAGCGCATTCGCCAGGCTTCGATCCGCTTCCACCGCGACAACGAAATCGGCGCGCGGCGCGAGCTGGAGGTGACCCTCGACAGTCTCGACAGCGCCCAGACCCTGTCGATCGTGCGCGCCTTCAGCTATTTCTCGCACCTCGCCAACATCGCCGAAGACCAGCATCACATCCGCCGCAACCGCGCCCATGTGCGGATGAAGTCGGAGCCGCGACCGGGCGCGCTGCCCCACGCCTTCAAGCGCGCCGCCGAAGCGGGGATCGACGCCGCCCAGCTGCGCGCGTTCTTCGATCAGGCCTTGATCAGCCCGGTGCTGACCGCCCATCCGACCGAGGTCCGCCGCAAGAGTACGCTCACGCGCGAGCTGGAGATCGCGCGGCTGATCGACGCGCGCCACTTGTTGGAGGGCGACGACGTCGCACTGGCGCACAACGAAGAGCAGTTGCGCCGCGTGATCCTCATCCTCTGGCGCACCAACATGCTGCGGCTGACGCGGCTGAGGGTGATCGACGAGGTCGCCAACGGCCTCTCCTATTACGACTACACGTTCTTCAACGAGTTGCCGCGCATCTATTTCGCGATCGAGGACGAGCTGGCGCGACAGGCGCCCGCCGACGTCGGCAAGCGCATCGCCTCGTTCCTGCGCGTCGGCTCGTGGATCGGCGGCGACCGCGACGGCAACCCGTACGTCACCGCCGACGTGTTGAGCGAGACCATGCGCCTGCAGAGCGCGGCGGCGCTCAGCCATTATCTCGAGGAGCTGCACGAGCTCGGCGGCGAGCTGTCGATGAGCGACGGGCTGGTGCCGATCAGCCCGCCGCTGGCGGCGCTCGCCGAGCGCTCGACCGACACGTCGTCGACCCGCCGCGACGAGCCCTATCGGCGCGCGATCGCCGGCATCTACTCGCGTCTGGCCAAGACGGCGCGCGAGCTCGACCATGTCGTCTCGGCCAGGCGGCCGCTGGTCGACGCCGAGCCTTACTTGAGCGCAGCCGGGCTCGCGTCCGATCTCGCCGTAATCGACGAGTCGCTCAGGAGCACCGGCTCGGCGATCATCGCGCGCGGCCGCCTCCGGGCGTTGATTCGCGCCGTCGACGTGTTCGGCTTCCATCTCGCGCCGCTCGACCTGCGGCAGAATTCCGACGTCCACGAGCGCACCGTCGCCGAACTGTTAGCCACCGCCAACCCCGGCTTCGACTATCTCGCGCTCGACGAGGACGCGCGCATCGCCTTGTTGACGCGCGAGCTCGGCACGCCGAGGCCGCTCGTCTCGCCGTTCGTCTCCTACAGCGAGGAGACCGCCGGCGAACTGGCGGTGTTTGGCGCCGCGGCGGCGTTGCGCCGGACCTACGGCCCAAACGCGATCCGCACCAGCATCATCTCCAAGACGCAGTCGGTCTCCGATCTTCTCGAGCTCGCGCTGCTGTTGAAGGAGGTCGGGCTCGTTTCGTCCGAGGGCCGTTCGGCGCTCAATCTCGTGCCGCTGTTCGAGACGATCGAAGACTTGCGCGCCTGCGTCGGCGTCATGGACCGGCTGCTGTCGCTGCACAGCTACCGCCGTATGGTCGACAGTCTCGGCGGCGAGCAGGAAGTGATGCTCGGCTATTCCGATTCCAACAAGGACGGCGGCTTCGTCACCTCGGGCTGGGAGCTTTACAAGGCCGAGATCGGCCTGGTCGAAGTGTTCCGTCGCCACGGCGTGCGCATCCGCCTGTTCCATGGCCGCGGCGGCTCGGTCGGCCGCGGCGGCGGTCCGAGCTTCGACGCCATCCTCGCTCAGCCGGGCGGCGCGGTGCAGGGTCAGATCCGCATCACCGAACAGGGCGAAATCATCTCCAGCAAGTATTCCAACGGCGAGGTCGGACGGCGCAATCTCGAAACGCTGGTCTCGGCGACGCTCGAGGCGAGCCTGCTGCAGGAGAAAGTCGCCGCTCCCGACCCCGACTTCCTCCACGCGATGGAGGAGCTGTCGCAGTCGGCCTACAAGGCGTACCGCAGCCTGGTCTACGAGACCGATGGCTTCGAGAAGTATTTCTGGTCGTCGACGGTCATCACCGAGATCGCGACGCTCAACATCGGCTCGCGGCCGGCCTCACGCAAGAAGACGACGGCGATCTCCGACCTGCGCGCGATTCCGTGGGTGTTCTCGTGGGCGCAGTGCCGGCTGATGCTGCCGGGCTGGTTCGGCTTCGGTTCGGCGGTCAAGGACTTCATCGCCGCCCATCCCAAGGACGGACTCGACCGGCTCAGGGCGATGTATCGCCGCTGGCCGTTCTTCCGCACCCAACTTTCCAACATGGACATGGTGCTGGCCAAATCGAGCCTCGCCATCGCCTCGCGCTACGCTTCGCTGGTGCCGGACATCGCGCTGCGCGAAGCGATCTTTTCGCGCATCTCGCGCGAGTGGCGCGACTCGATCGACGCGCTCAACGCCATCATGGAGCAGCGCGAGCTGCTGGAGAGCAATCCGCTGCTGCTGCGCTCGATCCGCAACCGCTTCCCCTATCTCGATCCGCTCAACCACATTCAGGTCGAGCTGCTCAAGCTGCACCGTGGCCATTCGGTCGCCGACCGCGTGCTCACCGGCATCCAACTGACGATCAACGGCATCTCGGCGGGCTTACGCAACAGCGGGTAAGGCATGAGGCTGCTGCGGCTCCTCAATCGACTGTTTCACGGCCCCGCCTGGTTGACGTTCCTGGCGATGGGCGTCGCCGTCGGCGGCTTCGCGCTATGCTCGCTCAACCTGTTCGAGCTTTTTCACGCCAATTTTCGACTGCTCGCGACCTATGGCGTGATGGCCGCGTTGGACGGCGGCCTGCTGCAATTGGCGGAGCTGATCGCCTGGGGCTATCTCGCTCTGGCGTTCTATGTCGTGTTCAAGGGATGCCTCGACGGGCTGCTGCACAGGATTCATCGCAGCCGCGAGTGAAATCGAGCATCGTCAAACAGCGGACGTGCCCCTCCCATTCCGGCTCACGAACTGTCGGCGCCCACGTAAACTTTGCACCAGCCCTGCCGGCTGACCGGGCCGACCACCACCCGGCACTGGTCAGGCGGAAGGAAGGGCGCGCAGATTTCGCATCGCTCGACGCCGTGCGGGTGGTCCTGATAGGCGACGTCGGCCTGCGACCGCTTGCCCTTCGCGACGGCGACCCGGCCCGCGCCGGCGACGGACGCGGCGGCGATGAGCAGCGTGCGGCGGGAGAGCGGCCGAACGCCGCTCGGCGTCATCGATTTGGCCATGTCCGCGTCCTCGCTCCCCAAGGCGGTTCGCACGCCTCACCGCTCGCTGAGCGCCATGTCGTCGCGGTGGATCATTTCGGCGCGGCCGGGCGCGCCGAGCACCTTGGCGATGTCGCGCGAGTTGCGGCCGCAGATCCGCTCGGCGCGCTTGGCGTCATAGGCGATCAGGCCGCGGCCGATCTCGGCCCCGTTTTCGTCGCGAATGGCGACGCAGTCGCCGCGCGCGAAGCCGCCTTCGACCCGCTTCACCCCGGCCGGCAGCAGGCTCTTGCCGCTCTTGAGCGCCTTGGCCGCGCCGGCGTCGATCGTCACCGAACCCTTCAGCTCCAACGTGCCGCCGATCCACGCCTTGCGCGCCGTCACCGGATTGGACGGGGTCAGGAACCAGGTGCAGGGTCCGCCGTCGCCGACGCGGGCGATCGGGTGGGCGACGCGGCCGTCGGCGATCACCATGTGCGCGCCGCCGGCGCCGGCGATGCGCGCGGCCTCGATCTTGGTGCGCATGCCGCCGCGCGACGCCTCGGAAGCGGCGCCGCCGGCCATCGCCTCGATCTGCGGCGTCAACCGCTCGACCACCGCAATCAGCCGCGCCGACGGGCTCTGCTGCGGCGGCGCGTCGTAGAGGCCGGCGACGTCGGAGAGTAGGATCAACAGATCGGCGCTGGCCATGGTGGCGACGCGGGCGGCGAGCCGATCGTTGTCGCCGTAGCGGATCTCGCTCGTCGCCACCGTGTCGTTCTCGTTGATGACCGGCACGGCGCGCATCGCCGACAGGCGTCCGAGCGTCTCGCGGGCGTTGAGATAGCGGCGGCGCTCCTCGGTGTCTTGCAGCGTCAGCAGCACTTGGCCGGCGACGATGCCGTGGCGTTGCAGGCTCAGCGACCAGGCGCGCGCCAAGGCGATCTGGCCGATCGCCGCCGCCGCCTGGCTGTCCTCGAGTTTCAGCGCCCCGCGCTTGAGGGCGGCGACGCGGCGGCCGAGCGCGATCGCCCCCGAGGAGACGACCAGCACGTCCGCGCCGCGCTTGTGCAGCGCCGCGAGATCGTCGACCAAGGCCTCGAGCCAATCCTGCTTGAGCGCGCCTTTGGCGGCGTCGACCAGCAGCGACGAGCCGACCTTGACCACGACGCGCGAGAACTGATCGAGATTGGGCAGCGTCGTCACGGGCGGCGTCTGGCTTCTGGCAAGCGGAAAGCCGTGGCCTAGAGCAGGCGTTCCGTCAAAGCAAGCGGCGGTTGACCCGGCCGCCGACTGGTCTTTAGAAAGGCTCCGCTTTTCCAGCTTGGCCGCGCCTCGGCGCGGCGCCGATCCTTCCGTCCTCCCGCCCGGAGCTTAGGCGATGCGCAATTTCGACGATCTCTCAGAGCGCGAAATGCTCGCGTTGGCGATCGCCAACGAGGAAGAGGACGGGCGCATCTACGCCGACATCGCCGAGGGCCTGCGCGAGAACTATCCCTCCAGCGCCAAGGTCTTCATCGACATGGCGGCGGAAGAAAACGAGCACCGCCGCCGCCTCATCGATCTCTTTGTCTCGAAGTTCGGCGAGCACATCCCGCTCATTCGCCGCCAGGACATCCGCGGCTACATCGCACGCAAGCCGATCTGGCAGATCCGCCCGCTCGGGGTCGACGCGGTGCGCAATCGCGCCGCCGAAATGGAGCAGGACGCGGAGCGCTTCTACCGCCTCGCGGTCGCGCGCACGAGTGACGCGGCGACCCGCAAGCTGCTCGGCGATCTCGCCGAGGCCGAGGTCAAGCACGAGCATCTCGCCGCCGACCTCGAGCAGCGCTATCTCACCGCCGATGCGCGCCACGACGAGGACGAGCACGCGCGCCGCCGCTTCATCCTGCAGATCATCCAACCAGGCCTGGTCGGCCTGATGGACGGCTCGGTGTCGACGCTGGCGCCGGTCTTCGCCGCCGCCTTCGCCACCCGCAACCCTTGGGAGGCGTTTCTCGTCGGCATTGCGGCGTCGCTCGGCGCCGGCATTTCGATGGGCTTCGCCGAGGCGCTGGCCGACGACGGCAAGCTGTCGGGGCGCGGCACGCCGATTCTTCGCGGCGCGGTCTGCGGCCTGATGACCATGGCCGGCGGCATCGGCCACACCCTCCCCTATCTGATCCCCAATTTCTTCACCGCGACGGTCATCGCCTGCGTCGTCGTCGTCATCGAGCTGGCGGTGATCGCCTGGATCCAGTGGCGCTACATGGACACGCCGCCGCTGTCCGCGGCGGCCAAGGTCATGCTCGGCGGCGGACTGGTGCTCGCCGCCGGCGTCCTGATCGGCAGCAGTTGATCTCTATTTGCGCTGTGCCGCGAGGAACGCCTCGAACGCCGCCAGCGTCGCCGACGAGACGTAGTGCTCGATTCCCTCGGCGTCGGCTTCCGCCGCTTCGCGCGGCGCGCCGACCGCGACGAGGAAATCGACGACCAGCCGATGGCGTCTACGCGAACGCTCGGCCATCGTCCGGCCGGCGGCGGTGAGCGACACGCCGCGATAGGGCTTGGCGACGGCGAGACCCTCGCGTTCGAGCCGACCGATCGCCTTGCTGGCGGTCGGGTGGGCGACCCCGAGCCGCTCGGCGATGTCGGTGGTGCGCGCTTCGCCCTGGCGGGCGATGAGGTCGGCGATCAGTTCGGTGTAGTCTTCGAGCGCCGCAGCGGCGCGGCGGCGGCGCGCGGCGACGAAGCGGCGCGCCTGCGCCGGCGCCGCAGCCAGTTCGGGCGCGGAAGGCTTCGCATCGGCGCCGCTCGCCATGATTGTCCCTCGCCCGTCTTCAGCCACGCCAGTCGTCCCTCATACGCCGGCTTCGACCGACGATTCAACGCCGCAACAGGGCTTCAGCGGCGCGCGACAATTTCGCGCACCCGCGCGACCATCGCCGCCTCGGCGACCGCGAACTGCGCCTTCTGCCGCAATTCGAGATAATCGGCGCGGTCCTTGCTCGCCTTGGCGAGTTCGGCGCCGAGTCGGAGATCGCGGATGACGACCTCGCGGCCGCCCGGCGCGTCGCGCTCGTTCGAGCCCTGGATGATTGCGCACAGGCTGCCGCGCCGGTCGGCGTATTTGAGCTGAGCGTTGAGGCCGCTGGCGCCGAGGTACATTTCCGCGGCGATCCCCGCTGCGCGCAAAGTCGCGACGAGGCGCTGGTAGTCGGCCAGGCGATCGCGATCGAGCACGACGACGACGACCGGCCCCGGCCTCGCGGCGCCGGCGACGATCGGACTGTCGATCGCCCTGAGCGCCGCCAGCAGGCGGGAGATGCCGATCGAGAAGCCAGTCGCCGGAACCGGCTCGGCGCGAAAGCGCGCCACCAGCCCGTCATAGCGGCCGCCGCCGCCGACCGAGCCGAAGCGGATCGGCTTGCCGTCTTCGCCGCGCGTCTCGAAGGTCAGCTCCGCTTCGAACACCGGACCGGTGTAATATTCGAGGCCGCGCACGACCGAGGGGTCGAGAAGAACGCGGTCCTCGCCATAGCCGACGGCGCGCGCCAGCCCGGCGATCTCGCGCAGGTCTTCGACGCCAGCTTCGCCGGTCGGCGAACCGGCGACCGCAGCCGCGAGCGCGACCAGCGTGGCGGCGTTGTCCTTGGCGCGCGCGGCCGTGTAGGCGAGCACGCGCTCGATCGCCGCCGCATCGAGGCCAGCGCCCTTGGTGAAATCGCCGCTTTCGTCCTTGCGGCCGGCGCCGAGCAGCGCCCGCACGCCCTCGGGCCCGAGCCGATCGAGCTTGTCGATCGCGCGCAGCACGGTGAGCCGACGCGCGGCGTTCTCGGCCCCGCCGAGGCCGATCGCCTCCATCACGCCGTCGAGCACCTTACGGTTGTTGACCTTGATCACGTAGTCGCTGCGCCGGATGCCCAACGCCTCGAGACAATCGGCGGCCATCATGCAGATTTCGGCGTCGGCGGCGGGCGTCGCCGAGCCGACCGTATCGGCGTCGAACTGCATGAACTGGCGGTAGCGCCCCGGCCCCGGTTTCTCGTTGCGGAAAACCCAACCGGCGCGGTAGCTGCGGTAGGGCTTGGGCAGCTTCTCGTAGCGCTCGGCGACATAGCGGGCGAGCGGCGCGGTCAGATCGTAGCGCAGGCTCAGCCATTGCTCGTCGTCGTCCTTGAACGAGAATACGCCCTCGTTGGGCCGGTCCTGGTCGGGCAGGAACTTGCCCAGCGCCTCGGTGTACTCGATGAACGGCGTCTCGACCGCTTCGAAACCGTAGAGTTCGTAGACGGCGCGAATCTTGACCATCATCGCCTCGGCGGCGGCGATGTCGGCGGGAGCGCGATCGACGAGGCCGCGCGGCAAGGCGGCGCGGACGCGAGGGCTGGCTTCGTCGGTCATGCTCGATCCCAAAGAGCGCGTTTGCGCTTTAAATCAGCCCCGCGCCGATGTCGATCGTCAGCGCCAGGATGATCGTATTGAAGAAGAACGCGACGACGCCATGTGCGAGGCAGGCGCGGCGCATCGATCTCGACGTGGCGTTTACGTCGGCGGCGGCTGGGGCGCAACCGATGACGAACGCCTGATCGAGGAATTCGCCCCAGCCCGGCGCGTCTTCGTCGCGGAAGCGCAGGCCCCCCGCGCGCCGTTCTTCCCTGGCCTCGGCGCCGCGGCAATCGACATGCGGCCCCTGGTAATCGTCCGCCCGGCGCTTGGCTTGCCTAAGGCCCCCGACGCGGTCAAGCGGCGGCAATTGACAGCGCCGGCCGGTCTTGCCACGGCTCGACCGTCCGGGCGAAGCCGGGCCAGGAGGCTCGTCGATGGCCAAAACTCCCGAGGACGACGAGCGCGAGATGCGCGCCCGGCTCGACAGACTCAAAGGCCGACTGGAGCGCCGCGCCGCCGAGACGCGCGTGCGCGTCGCCGCGTCGGCGAGCCAGTCGGGCGGCGGCTTTGGCGGCCCCGGCGTGACGCTCGGCCTTCAGGCGGGGGGCGAGTTCGTCGCCGCGATCATCCTGGGCGGCGCGATCGGCTGGGGGCTCGACTGGCTGCTCAGCACGAAGCCGTGGCTATTGATTGTCTTTTTCCTGCTGGGGACGGTCGCGGGGGTGAAGAACGTCATTCGCGTGACCTCGCCCAAAGGCCGAGACGAAGTCCGCAATTCGCGCTTGTCTGGCGGCCAAGCGCCAGATAAAGACGAGCCGCGCTCGGCCTCCGAGGCCGCGCCGCAAGCCCCGACGGGGCAGGACGAGGACGAGGACTAGACGTGGCTGGAGAAGCGGGATCGGCGATCAACCCGATCGAACAATTCTCGATTACGCCGATCATCCCGATCCGGATCGCCGGACATGATTTCTCGCTGACCAATTCGTCGCTTTACATGGTGATCGCGGTCGCGATCGTTTGCCTGGTGATGACGGCGGGCGCGCGCGGCGGGCCGGGCGTTCCCGGGCGGCTGCAGTCGGCGGCCGAGCTCGCCTACGAATTCATCGCCGGCATGCTGCGCTCGGCGACGGGCGAGAAGGGCATGCGCTTCTTCCCGATGGTGTTCACCATCTTCATGTTCGTGCTGGTCATCAATCTCATCGGGCTTCCCGCCTACACCTTCGAAGTCACGGCGCAAATCGTCATCACGGCCGCGCTGGCGCTGCTGGTGTTCTTGACCGTCATCGTCGTCGGCTTGAAGGAGCACGGCTTGCATTGGTTCAAGCTGTTCGTGCCATCGGGCGTGCCGATCTACATCCTGCCGCTGGTCGTGGCGATCGAGATCATTTCCTTCCTGACGCGCCCGCTGAGCCATTCCGTCCGTCTCTTCGCCAACATGCTCGCCGGCCACATCATGCTCTCCGTTTTGGGCAGCTTCAGCGTCATGTTGCTCGGCGCGGGGATCGTGTTCAAGGTGCTGGCGGTGGTTCCGATCGTCATGAACGTCGGGGTCTTCGCGCTCGAGCTGCTGGTCGCGTTCTTGCAGGCCTACGTCTTCGCCATGCTGACCTGCATGTACCTCAACGACGCCATTCATCCCGGCGGTCACTGACCGCCGGTTCGCCTTCAACCCGACAAACCGAAAACAGCAGGAGTCGAGACACATGGAACCGCACGAACTCGCCATCGCCGCCAAGTACATCGGCGCGGGTCTCGCCGCGATCGGAACGGGCGCCGCCGGCATCGGCGTTGCTGATCTCGTTCCTGCTGCTGTTCGCCGTCTGACGGCGAACGCCTGACGCCAATTGCGGGGCGGCGCCGGCTTGGGCGCCTCCCGCGCCAGGACACCGAAGACCCGATGGCTCAACCACAGACCCCGGCGCCGCAGCCCACCCAGACCGAAGTCGGCCACGACAGCGGCGCTCACGCCGGATTCCCGCCATTCGACAGCAGCACGTTCCCCGGCCAGCTCCTGTGGTTGGCGGTCTGCCTCGGCGCGCTCTACTATTTCATGGCCAAGAAGGCGCTGCCGGCGGTCGGGGCGACCATCAAGCAGCGCAAGGACCGCATCGCCAAGGACATCGACGACGCCACGGCGATGCAGCAGAAGGCCGACGCCGCCGCCGCCGCGCACGAGAAGGCGCTGGCCGACGCACGCGCCCGCGCCCAGAGCCTCGCCCAGGCGGCGCGCGACCAGCTTGCCGCCGAGGCCGACGCCAAGCGCAAGGTGATCGACGAGGAATTGGCGGCGAAATTCGCCGAAGCGGAACGCCAGATCGAAGCGACCCGCGAACAGGCGATGGCCAATGTCGGCGCTATCGCTCGCGAGGCGACAGCCGCGATCGTCGAGCGATTGATCGGCCGTCCGGCCAAACCCGAGGCGATCGCCGCCGCGGTCGACTCGCAGAAGGCCGGTTGAGCGGAGACGCATGATGTTCGGCGCCGAATTTTTCGTCCTCATCGGCTTCATCGTCTTTCTCTGCCTGATCGGCTACGTCGGCGGCTACCGGATGCTGCTCGCCGCGCTCGACAAGCGGGGCCAGGCGATCGCCGAGGAGCTCGACCAGGCCGCCAAGCTGCGCGCCGAAGCGACGACGCTGCTCGAGGGCTTCGAGAGGAAGAAGCTCGAGGCCGAGGCCAACGCGGCGGCGATCGTCGCCGAAGCGCGCGCCCACGCCGAGGTCCTCGCCAGGGAGGCGGGGGAGCGGATGGCGGATTTCGTCGCCCGCCGCGGCAAGCAGGCTGAGGCGAAGATCGCGCTCGCCGAATCGCAGGCCGCCGCCGACGTGCGCGCCGCCGCCGCCGACTTCGCCGCCAAGGCGGCCGAAATCGTGCTGCGGCAGGAGACGCAGGGCCAGGCTGGGGCCGAGCTCGCGGCGCGCGAAATCGCCGCGCTCAAAGACCGGCTGAACTGACCAACCGCGTCGCCCGGGACCCTTGACCCCCGGCGGCGCCCGCCGCATGGTGGCTGCGCCGTTCCGCTTTTTCGCGAGTCTGCCATGAAGCGCATCTTCGTTTGTCTGGCGGCGCTGTTGGTCTTCGCCGCGAGCGCCCATGCCGCGGGAATCATCGTCCCCGCCGAAGAACGCTATTCCCCGTACACCGGCGTGTTGCCCGCCTGCGACGACCCCGGCGTCTTGTCGACGATCAGCGACCGGTTCGCGCAGAAGGAAACCGAATTCTGGAATTCGTCGATTCGCCTCGCGGGCTTCGACCGCGTCCGCGAAATCGGCTACCGCGCCAACGGCGTCGCCTACATTCCGCGCCGCTATTGCGTCGCTCGCAGCGTCGACGGCGACGGCAAGTTCCGCCCGGTGATCTACAATATAGGCGAGGACCTCGGGATGATCGGCTGGGGTTATGGCGTCGAATGGTGCGTCATCGGCCTCGACCGCAACCACGCCTATGAGCCCGCCTGCAGCGTCCTGCGGCCGTTCGCCGCGCGCTATCTCGGCCAGGCGGCGCTCCGCGCGCGCTACTAGCCAAGAATCGGAAGATCCAAATGCGTCTCGCCCTCGCCGCGGCCGCGCTCGTCGCCGCGCTCGCCGGCGCGCGGGCGGCCGAGAACTTCGACTATTACGTCTTTGCGCTCTCCTGGTCGCCCGGCTTCTGCGACGCCGGCGGCGCCGACAAGCAGCCGGGCCAATGCGCGCCCGGCGCCGGGGAGGGCTTCGTCGTCCACGGCCTTTGGCCGAACAGCGCCTTTGGAGCGAACCCCGAGGATTGCGGCGGCGGCGGATATCTCTCCGGCGCGGCGCTCAAGCTGACCGACGGCGTCTATCCCGACGAAGGCCTGGCGCGCTACGAGTACCGCAAGCACGGAACCTGCTCGGGGCTCGACCCGCAGGCCTATTTCGCCGCGGTGAAAACGCTGCGCGACGCGATATTCGTCCCCGACATGTTGAAGGCGCCGCACGAGGCGCAGAAGACTTCGCCCGACGCGCTGGCGCAGGCCTTCATCGCCGCCAACGCCAATCTCAAGGCCGACGACATGGCGATCACCTGCCGCGACGGCGAACTCGTCGAGGTGCGCATCTGCGTCGCCAAGAGCCTGACCGCCTTCGCTGAATGCCCGAAGGTGGCGGGCCATACGTGCCATGCCGCGTCGATCACGATCGCGCCGCTGCGGTGAGCGGGCGGTGGGCGCGCGCCTGAGATGAACTACCGCCACGGCTTTCACGCCGGCAATTTCGCCGACGTCTTCAAGCACGCAATCCTCGCCCGCATCCTCGTCTATCTGACGCGGAAGGACGCGCCGCTGCGCTACATCGACACCCACGCCGGCGCCGGCCGCTACGATCTGACGAGCGAGGCGGCCAAGCGTTCGCCGGAATGGCGCGACGGCGTCGGCCGAATCGTCAAGGCGCGGCCGCCGGCTGAGGTCGCGGCGTTGCTGCGCCCCTATCTCGACGCGATCGGCCCGTGCGACGACGACGGGCGGCCGGACTCCTATCCCGGCTCGCCGGCGCTGGCGCAAACCCTGCTCAGGCCGCAGGACCGCCTCGCCCTCAGCGAAGCGCATCCGGAGGAGCGCGCCGCGCTGATCGCGGCGCTCGGGCGCGATCGGCGCCTCTCGATCGTCGCCACCGACGGCTATGTCGCTCTCAACGCCTATGTGCCGCCGAAGGAGCGGCGCGGGCTGGTGCTGATCGATCCGCCGTTCGAAGAGCCGGACGAGAGCGCGCGGGTCGAGGCGGCGCTCGCCGCCGCGCTGGCGAAATGGCCGCGCGGAACCTACGCGCTGTGGCGGCCGATCAAGGCGCCGATCGAGGACGCGCGGTTCCTCAATGCGATCGCGGCGCTCGGCGCGCCCAATATCCTGCGGCTCGAACTCGACGTCGGCGTCGTCGCGCCCGGCGCCCATTCGCCAAACCCGCTGAGAGCCGCCGGACTTCTCATCGTCAATCCGCCGTTCGAACTGATCGCGGAAGCGCGCGTCCTCATGCCGTGGCTGGCGCAGGCGCTGAAGCGCGCTGCGGGCGGCGGGTTCGTCCGCCAATGGCTGACGCCGCCCGCTTGAGACCCTTCGGCGAGAGGCGATATCCGCCGCCCGCTCGACGCGGGCTTGCGATTGACGGGGTCCGAGAAGTCATTTCAGTTCGACGCGCCGACCCGTAACGCCGCCTGAGAGTTCCATGTACGAAGCGGATACCACGCCAGCCGAGCAGATCGAGCGACTCGAGGTTGAGATCGACGAGTTGCGAGAGGCGATCCGGCGCAGCCGCAGGCTGGTCGTCGTAGGGCGCGCATGCGCCTTTGCCGGCCTGGCGTTGCTTGCCGGCTTGATCCTTGGTCTGGCGATCGTCACGCCGATTCGAATGATCGTCGGGGTCACCCTTGCGCTTGGCGGGCTGGTCCTGATGGGCAGCAGCGTCGGCAGCACCCGGCAGTTGCAGCTTTCCCTGAAGCGGACGGAGGACGAAAGGATTGCGGCGATCGACGCTCTGAAGCTCGTCGAACTCGGCGACGGCGGCCGCTGACATCGCGTCCGACCGAGCGTCCAGCGTTGCGCGCCGCCGCTCCCGAGCGAACGGCCGCCTTCGACCCCAATCCGCCCTGGCCGCCGAGCCAGGATTTTGCTTGGCCTCAACCGCACGATTGGTTTAGGTGTGAACAAACGAGGGGGGCGAGCCATGTCGTTGCCGAGCGTCTTGCGGGAGAAACTACGTCTGCCGGTGATCGGCGCGCCGCTGTTCATCATCTCGCATCCGGCGCTGGTCATCGCCCAATGCAAGGCGGGAATCGTCGGATCGTTCCCGGCTCTCAACGCGCGGCCGATCAGCCAGCTCGACGAATGGCTGCACGAGATCACCGAGGCGCTCGCCGCGCACGATCGCGACCACCCCGATAGCCCGGCGGCGCCGTTCGCAGTCAACCAGATCGTTCACAAGTCGAACGCGCGCCTCGAAGAGGACATCGCGCTGACAGTGAAATGGAAGGCGCCGATCGTCATCACGTCGCTCGGCGCGCGCGAGGACGTCAACACGGCGGTGCATACCTATGGCGGCGTGACGCTGCACGACATCATCAACGACAAGTTCGCCCACAAGGCGGTCGACAAGGGCGCCGACGGCCTGATCGCGGTCGCCGCCGGCGCCGGCGGCCACGCCGGCTCTTATTCGCCCTTCGCTCTGGTGCAGGAAATCCGCGAGTGGTTCGACGGGCCGCTGGCGCTCTCCGGCGCCATCGCGACCGGCGGGGCGATTCTCGCCGCCCAGGCGATGGGGGCCGACCTTGCCTATATCGGCTCGGCTTTCATCGCGACTGAGGAAGCGCGGGCGATCGAGGATTACAAGCAGGCGATCGTCGCCGGCCGCGCCGAGGACATCGTCGGCTCGAGCCTGTTCACCGGGATATTCGGCAATTACCTCAAGCCTTCGATCGTCCGCGCCGGGCTCGACCCCGACAAGCTGCCGGCGGGCGACGTCAAGACGATGGATTTCGCCGCCGCTACTGCTGGTTCGGGCGCCAAGGTATGGCGCGACATCTGGGGCTCCGGCCAGGGCATCGGCGCGGTCAAGGCGGTGACGCCGGTCGCCGAACTGGTCGCGCGCCTGGCGAGGGAATATGCGGCCGCCAAGGCGCGCCTCTGCGCCGGCTGAGGCGCGAGTCAAGCGTCTCCTGCGCGACGAATTCGCCCCTGGGTGAATCGGGGACAATTCGAGCGAAGCGATGCGGCGCTCTCGCAAACGCGCGCGAGGCGTGACAAAACCCTTCCGCGCGTGAGGCTCGCCGCGCTATCCTCCCCTTTCCGTCACGTCGCGTGCGCGTCCGCAGCATTTCCGATCACAAACCCGATTCGCAACGCGCCATGGCGACTGTCGAAAATTTCCCCGGCCGGCTCCCCGCCGCCAATTCGAGCGAGCGCGCCTATCGCAGCCCGCCGCTCAACACCGAAGCCGAGCAAGCGCTGCTCGGCGCAATCCTGGTCAACAACGACGCCTTCGACCGCGTCTCCGATTTCCTCAAGCCCGAACACTTCGTCGAGGAGATCCACCGCCGCATCTACGAGATCGCCGGCTCGCTGATCCGCGCCGGCAAGGTCGCGACGCCGATCACGCTCAAGACCTTCCTCGGCGAGCACGATCTCGGCGGCGTCACCGTGCAGCAATATCTCGCCCGCCTCGCCGCCGAGGCGACGACGATCATCAACGCCTTCGACTATGGCCGCACCATCCACGACCTCGCCGTCCGCCGCGAGCTGATCCAGATCGGCGAGGACGTGGTCAACGTCGCCTATGACGCGCCGGTCGATTCGAGCCCGCGCGACCAGATCGAGGAGGCGGAGCGGCGCCTCTACGCCGTCGCCGAGGGCGGTCGCTACGACGGCGGTTTCCAGCGCTTTTCCGACGCGCTGAAAGTCGCCGTCGACATGGCGGCCAAGGCTTACGAGCGCGACGGCAGTCTGTCGGGCGTCGCCACCGGCCTCACCGATCTCGACCGCTACATGGGCGGCCTGCAGCCCTCCGACCTCGTCATCCTCGCCGGCCGCCCCGGCATGGGCAAGACGGCGCTGGCGACCAACATCGCCTTCAACATCGCCAAGACCTATCGCGGCGAGACAAAGCCGGACGGGACGACGACGGCGATCGACGGCGGCAGGGTCGGCTTCTTCTCGCTCGAAATGTCGGCCGAACAGCTCGCCACCCGTATCATCGCCGAGCAGTCGGGCGTGCCCTCCTACAAGATCCGCCGCGGCGACATCACCGAGAACGACTTCCAGCAGGTCGCCGAGGCGGTGCGCGAGATGCAGGCGATCCCGTTCTACATCGACCAGACCGGCGGCATTTCGATCGCCCAGCTCACCGCCCGCGCGCGGCGGCTCAAGCGCCAGCGCGGCCTCGACCTGATCGTCGTCGACTATCTGCAACTGCTCGCCGGCTCGCGCACCGCGCGCAACGACAACCGCGTGCAGGAGCTGACCGAGATCACCACCGGCCTCAAGGCGCTGGCGAAAGAGCTGAACGTGCCGATCCTGGCGCTGTCCCAGCTTTCGCGCCAGGTCGAGCAGCGCGACGACAAGCGCCCGCAGCTCTCGGACCTGCGCGAATCCGGCTCGATCGAGCAGGACGCCGACGTCGTGCTGTTCGTCTTTCGCGAGGAGTACTACCTCAAGAACAAGGAGCCGCGGCCGGGCACCGAAGAGCACGTCGCCTGGATGAACGAGATGGAGCGCGCCCACGGCCGCGCCGAGCTCATCATCGGCAAGCAGCGCCATGGGCCCACCGGCATGGTCGAGCTGCAGTTCGAGGCCGAGCTGACCCGCTTCGGCAATCTCGCCCGCGACGACGCGCTGCCAGAGATTCGCTGAGCCGTCAGCGCTTGGCGAGCCGCGTCAGGCTGGCGAAGGCGGCGACGATGGCGAAGCCGGCGCCGACCATCAGCGCGATCGGTTCGGCGCGCGTCGGCGCGACGCGGAAGAACAGCGCCACCAGCGTCGCGCCGGCGGCGAGGCCGGTCACCCGCGCAGTCGCGAGCATGCCGCCCGCCGCTCCGGCGCGCCGGCGCGGCGCCGAGGAGAGCAGCGTGCGGTTGTTCGGCGCCTGGAAGAAGCCGAAGCCTGCTCCGGACAAAGCCATCGGCCAGGCGATGTCGACGAAGCGCGCGTCGAGCGGCAGGCGCGCCAGCAGAACCATCCCGATCGCCAGCCCGGCGAGCCCGACGAAGCCGAGGATCGCCGCCGGAATGCGATCCGACAGCCGACCGGCGATCGGCGCGGCGACGCCGACCGCGACCGGCCACGGCGTCATCAAGAGCCCAGTCTCGACCTGGCTGCGGCCCAGCGTCAGCTCAAAATAGAACGGCATCGCCACCAAGGCGAGCGACTGAGCGGTGAACGAACAGATCGAGGTCGCGACTGACAAGGCGAAGATCGGAATGCGCATCAGGTCGACCGGAATCAGCGGCGCGTCGAGCTTCGACTCGCGCCTGACCAGGGCGGCGAGCGCGAGGAACGCCGCGATCACTTCGGCCAGCGCCAGCGTCATCGTTCCTTCGCCGTGGGTCACGGCGTCGGCGCCGACGAAGAACAGGCCGAAGGCGAGCGCATTGAGCGTCGCGCTGATCAGGTCGAACGGCCGGCCGCCGCGGTCGGAATGCGGCAGCGCGCGATAGCCGATGACGAAGTTGACGATTCCGAACGGCGCGTTGATCGCGAACAGCCATTGCCACGGCCCGACGGCGAGGATCGCCGCGGCGACGCTCGGCCCGACCGCCGAAGCGACGGAGACGACGAAGGCGTTGAGGCCGACGCCGCGCCCGAGCAGGGCCCCGGGATAGGTGAAGCGCACCAGCGCGCCGTTGACCGCGAACACGCCGGCGGCGCCGAGACCCTGCCCGACCCGCGCGACGATCAGCGTCGGCATGTTCTGCGACAGCGCGCAGGCGACCGAGCCGAGGGTGAAGATCGCCAGACCCCAGAGGTAGACGCGACGATAGCCGACCCGTTCGCCGAGCGAGGCCAGCGGCAGCAACCCCATCACCACCGCGAGCTGGTAGGCGTTGACGACCCAAATCGACTCGGCCGGGCTGGCGTGGAACTCGGCGGCGATCGCCGGCAGCGCAATGTTGGCGACCGCCGCGTCGAGCACCGACATGGCGATGCCGATGGCGATCGCCAGCATCGACCAATAGCGCAACGGGGTGGGAAGGCCGTCGGGATGAACGATGCGGATCAGTTTCGGCTCTCCAGCGCCTTTGGCGCCGCGCGGCGGCTCACGAATGAGCGCCCCCTATAGCGCGCCCGGGCGCGCCGCACGGCAAGTTCAAGCTTTGTTGAACGGGGGACGCCGAGTTGTGGCCGTGCCCGCCGAGCGCGGCCTTCCGCTTTACATCGCCAGATCCTCGATCGGCCGCACGCTCTGGTGACCGTCCGCCTCATAGCCGACAGCGACGAAGTCGCGCCAAGCCTCGGGGCCGACCCTCGCCTTTCGCAGCTCACCCGTCGCCGCGTCGCGCTCGGTCTCGACGAACGAGCCCTGGTAGTCGGGATCGAGCGCGAACTGGCGCATGCGGACAATCCCGCGCTTGGCGACCAGGGCGGCGACGGAGGCGGCGTCGATCGTTGCGAACAAACGACCCCAGGCGATCAGCAGACCGGGCTCGACGCCGGCGACAAATGGCAAGACGGGAATTCCGCGATAGAGGCGACCAGTTTCCCGCCCCGTCGCGGGATCCCAAACTCGGATCGTTCCATCGAACGAGGCAGAGGCGAGCAATGCGCGGTCTGCGAAGTTCAGCGCCGCGATGGCCATTACCCGTCCCTCATGACCTTTCAGGCTGCGTAGGAGCATCCCCTTCGCAGGATCCCAAATGCGAATCGTTCCATCGGCGGACCCCGACGCGAGCGCCGCGCGGCCCGCCAAACTCAGGGCCGCAACGCTCGTCACCCGACCAAAACGTCCGTCGAGGCGACGCACGCTCTTCCCAGTTGCGGCGTCCCAAACGTCGATCGTTCCATCTTCCGAGCCCGAGGCGAGGACGGCGCGGCCCGCCAAGCTCAGCGCCACGAGGCTAGTCTTGCGCACCGAATTGCCTTCGAGGCGATGCAAGCTCAAGCTCTCACCGGTCGCCACATCCCAAAGGCAGATAGTTCCATTGTTCGAAACCGAGGCGAGCGCCGCGCGACCCTCCAAGCTCAGCGCCACGACGCTCGTCACCCGACCAAAACGTCCGTCGAGGCGCCGCAAGAATTCCCCGGTCGCCGCATCCCAAACGCAGATAGTTCCATTGTTCGAGACCGAGGCGAGCGCCGCGCGACCCTCCAAACTCAGCGCCGCGACGCTCGTCTCGCTCGCCGAACTGTTCTTGTGGCGGAGCGGACTCTCACCTGTTGCGATGCGCCAAACGCGGACTATTTCATTGTCCGAGCCTGATGCAAGCATGGCGCGGTCGCCGAGGTTTAGCGACGTCGAAGAGCTTTGCGGTGCGGCCCATCGGTCGCGGGCAGCTTCGCGGCGTGCGAGCGGAAGGCGGGCTCGCCAGCCAGCGAGCGCGCCGGCACCGTCGACCGACTCCGTGTTAAGATCGATGGCACCCAGCGGAGCGTCGGCGCGGCAGCGGCGCAGCTCGGCAGCCGAGAGGTCGAGGCCATCCGTCGCGGCGCCGGAGAAATCGCAGTCGACCCAGACGCTCGACGTCGCGTCGGCATGGCAAAAGTCGTGGCCGCGCAGCGCGAGGCCTTCGAACATCGCCTCGTGCAATCGCGCGCCGCGCCAGATCGCCGCGGGCGGCACGCCAGTCCGCGCACCCGACGCGGCAAAGCGCGCGCCGGTGAAGTCGAAACCGGAGAAGTCGGCGACCGCCGGCCAGTCGAGCTCACCGTCGGCGCGAAAGATCGCCTCGGCCGCAAAGAGCCGCAAGTCGGTCGGCTTGCCTGATTCGAGCAGTCGGGGAACTCTCTCGCCGAACCGCGCTGCCTCTCGCGGGGCCTCGCCGTTGCGTTGCCGCGCGAGCAGAAAATCGAGCGTCTCGCACGTGACTGGCACCGGGCCGAGTCTCTCCAACCGCCCCTCGCGCACATGGCGATGCAAGGCCTCGGCGAGGAAGAATTCGCGCACCGACGTGTGACCGAAGCGAAATTCCCTCTCGCCGGGCCGCACCAGCAGCGTCGCGTTACGCAAGTCCTGCAGGAACAACTCGAACCGGCTCAGCGCCCGCTCGCCGCCAGCGCCCCATTGCAGCTTGCGCAACGCTGGTTCGTCGTCGATCTCGCGCGTCAGCCAGTCGTCAAGATCGACGTTGGCAATCGCGTTAGACCCTTCGACATGCAGATGCAGCGCAAGTTCGGCTAGCAAGAGCTTCTTCTCGCGCAGCGGGATGACGTGCTTCAGGCCGTCGCGCGCGAGTGCCTGGTCGACGAACGTCTCGTAGAGCTTGCCGACGTCGATGGTCTCGCCCCGTAGCTTCCTTTCCTCCAGCTCGCGGAACGCCTCGGAGAAGAATTTCAACAGGATTGGCCGGCTCGAAAGCTCTTCGAGATTATAGGTCGAGTCGATCATCGCCAGCGCCCGCGCGCCGTCGGCCTCGCCGAGGTTCTGCTTGAGATAGCTTGCAATTTGTTGCCGATTGAACGGCAGCATGTACCAGATCTTGAGGTCGGCGGAGGCGTCGAGGCCCGAGCGGTCCTTGTCGACCAGGAAGGCGCGCTGGGTCGCAAGATCGGAAAAGAAATGGGTGCGGCAGGACACGAGCAGCAGCGGGCCGCTGCTCGTCGCATAGGTCGTCGGCAAGCGCGGTCGACCAGGCTTTCGCTTCTCAGGCGCGGAACCGACGCTTGACGATGCGACGCGCCTTGCCGCGCGGTCGGCCTCCCAATCCTCGTCAGGAACGATTCGTAGAATCGTACGGTAAAGCGCTTCCGCCTCGGCAGTGCTCAGCTTGTTGGTAACTTCGTCGAGGCCGTCGAAGATCACCAGCGCGCCGCGCTCCCGCGCATAGCGAATGACCTCTTTCGGATCGATCGGTTCCTCGCCGACTCGGCGCAGCATATCCGCCATCAGCGTCTCGACTTCAGCGGCGCCGGCTGCCTTGGCGTCGCGGATTTCGCGCAGGTCGAGGTAGATCGGCAGTGGCGCGCTCGCGGGACCGACCTTGCGCAGCTCCAGCAGCCGCTGCGTCAGCATCTGGCAGGCGGCCGTCTTGCCCATGCCGAAGTCGCCGAGCAGCGCCGTCAACCGCGGACCGTTGCGCCGCTCAGCCCATTCGGTCAGATGCTTCAGAATGTCCGCGCCCTCGCCGTCGGCGGCGGCGGCGACCTCCCGCTCGGCGGCCTCGGCGCTGGTCTTGCCGCCGCGCGCGCGCGGCGGCACAAGCTTGTCGCGATCCAACAGCGGAGCGCGGCGCAAAATGGCCTGCTCGATTCGGTCGGGCGCGCCGTCGCCGGCTGGCTCACCCGCTCCGCCGCCAAGCTCCGCCGCTTCGCCAAGATAGCGCCGCGCCGCGAGCCAGATTTCGCGCGCGACTGCGCACGCAAAGCGATCTTTGGCGGATTCGCCGCGCCGCATGCCTTCGATCAGCGTACGGCCGTCATCGTCCATCCACAGTCGAAGCCCATCGGAGAATCGGCGATCAACCTGGTCGCGCTTGCAGTTGACGGCGACCATGATCGCCGCCTTGCTCGGTCGATTGTCGCCATTGGCATCGACAAAGCGGTCGAACTCCATCATGCAGCCAGCGCTATCGGGGTATTTGCGCGACACCATCACCAGCGCGAGGAAGGCGCGGTCGCAAGCAGCTTCGATCTGCGCATGCGCTCCGTGCGACTTCTCGAGCCGCTCGGTGTCGCGCCACAGTTCGATCCTCGGCAACGCGGCGAACTCCGGCGGCTTGTGGTTCACAATCGCGACCAAGCGCTCGTAGAGATCGAGCTGCGGCTGGTGCTGAGCCGGGACTGGCTGCCAAGCATAAGAGAAGAGAACCAGCAGGCTTTCCGGCATCGCCCGCGGCGCCTGTTTGCCGACCCCCTCCCGCAAAGTCTCGTTGTAGGAGCGCTCGGCGAGTCGAGCCTCCAGCTCCGGCGTCCCGTCGTCGATCCGCATTTCGCCGCGTTCGGAGAGGACCCGCAACGACGGAGACGCTTTGGCGAGCTCGTCGTTGAGGCGCTTAAGGCGGGCGGCGAAGGCCGCTTCGTTGATCGGCTTGCCGTCGCGCTTCTCCAGCGCGCGCCGAGCGTCTGCGCGCGCGACGCGGTCTCCCGCGGCGAGTTCGCGCAGGACCTCGAGCAGTGCTCGCGACGCCGGCGTACGCGTGGCGGCGGTCGACAGGGCGTGTTCGATTCGCTGGCGCATGGCGAACCTCCATTGAACGGAAGCGTCCAGCACAATTCCGCGCGCGTCAAGCGATTTTTATGTCATATGACGTCCTATGACAAAATCGCCCCTAGCCATGACGGCCGGCGCGGCGGGCGCAGGCCTTCCCTCCGGCGCAAGCGGCGGAGAAATTCCACGCACCACATTGAAACGATTGCATCTCGCCGGAAAATGGCGCCGGAGGCCGAAGAGGCGTTGGACGCGCCGCCTACAGCACCCTCAGCTTCACCTTGTCCGGCTTGCCGATCGTCAGGCGGTTGCGCAGCGGCAGGCCGAAGGGTTCGGATTCGATCTCGAACACGTCGCCCTTCTCGGCGCGGAAGCCGTCGGAAAACGACAGGGTGGCCGCGCCGAAGAAATGGACGTGGACGTCGCCGGGCTGGCGGAACAGCGCGTACTTGAAATGGTGCGCCTCGAGATTGGCGATCGCGTGCGACATGTTGTGCTCGCCCGAGGCGAACGGCTTTTCCCACACGACCGCCTTGCCGCGGCGGATGCGCGAGGCGCCGCGCACGTCGGCGGGCAAGTCGCCGACCAGCAGCTCGGGGCCGACGCTCGTCGGCCTCAGCTTCGAATGGGCGAGGTAGAGATAGTTCTGCCGCTCCATGACGTGGTCGGAGAACTCGTTGCCGAGCGCGAAGCCGAGGCGAACCGGCTGGCCGTCGTCGTCGATGAGATAGAGGCCGACGATCTCCGGCTCCTCGCCGCCGTCGAGCGCGAAGCTCGGGCTGACGAGGTCGCCGCCCGGAGCGACGAGCGTCGAGCCGTCGCCCTTGTAGAACCACTCCGGTTGCACGCCGAGCGCGCCCGGCGCCGGCTTGCCGCCCTCAAGGCCAAGCTTGAACATCTTCATCGAGTCGGTCAGCGTCGTCGCGTCGGCGAGCGCGCGGTGCATCTTGTCGCGCCCCTCGGCCGAGCCGAGATGGGTGAGGCCGGTGCCGGTGACGTGGATATGCGCCGGGTCGTCGTGGTCGAGCGGGATCAGCACCCGCTTCTCTTTCAGCGCCGCGGCGAGATTGACCGGCTTGCCGATGCCGCGATCGGCGATGATCTTGCGCAACGGCGCGCCTTCGCCGAGGGCTTCCGTCGCGAGGTCGCGCATCGTCCGCAGGCCTTTGACCAGGCGGCTTTCGCCGCGCACGGTGACGACCAGCGCGCGCTTGTCGCTGTCGTCGACGATCTGGGTCAGTCTCATGTCTTCTTTCCCGGCGCAGCCGTTCTCGCCTCGATCAGCGGCAGGATGCGCGGATCGGCGAAATCGGCGACGGCGATTTCCGCGCCCGCCGCAAGCAGTCTATCCGCCGCGAGCGTCGTCGTCAGCCCGACGACCATAAGCCCGGCGCCCTTCGCCGCGCTGAGGCCCGAGAGCGAATCCTCGAACGCGATCGAGCGATCGGCCACGGCGCCGAGCCGCGCCAGCGCGGTCCGATAGGGCAAGGGATCGGGCTTGGCGCGCGCGAGCTCGGGGCCAAGCACGCGCGTCGGCAGGCGCGCGGCGAGGCCAAGCGCGCCGAGCACCGCCTCGACATTGGCGCGCGGCGCGTTGGTGACGACGGCGCAGCGCAGGCCTCGCGCCGCGGCGAAGTCGAGCAGCGCTTCGACGCCGGCGATCGGCTCGACCACGCCGAGGTCTCGGCGATAGCGCGCTTCCTTGGCCTCCAGCGTCGCCGCCTGCTCGGCTGCGCTCAGGTGCGGCAGGAAGGCGCGGCCGATCGCCGGATTGTCGGAGCCGTGGATGTGCGTTTCGTAGGTCTGCCTGTCGAGGGCGACGCCGTGCGCGGCGAAGACGCGCTGAAACGCGCGCAGATGCGCGGCGTCGCTGTCGACCAGCGTTCCGTCGAGATCGAAGAGCAGCGCCGCGGTCACGTCGGTCGCGTCACAGCACCGCGCCGATTTGCCATGGCACGAATTCGGCGTCGCCGTAGCCGAGCGCTTCCGACTTGCTGCGCTCGCCGGACGCCACCGCGAGGATCTTGTCGAAGATCTCCCGACCCTTCTGTTCGATCGTCACGCCGTCGAGCACGTCGCCGCAATTGATGTCCATGTCCTCTTCCATCCGGCGATACATGTCGCTGTTGGTGGCGAGCTTGATCGACGGCGTCGGCTTGCAGCCGAACGCCGAGCCGCGGCCGGTGGTGAAGGCGATGACGTTGGCGCCGCCCGCCACCTGGCCGGTCGCCGAGACCGGATCGTAGCCGGGCGTGTCCATGAAGACGAAGCCCTTGGCGGTCACCGGCTCGGCGTAGCGATAGACCGCGTTGAGGACCGTCGTGCCGCCTTTGGCCGCGGCGCCGAGCGACTTCTCGAGGATGGTCGTCAGCCCGCCCGCCTTGTTGCCGGGCGACGGATTGTTGTTGAGCTCGCCGCCGTTGCGCGCCGCATAGTCTTCCCACCAGTGGATGAGATCGACGATCTTTTGGCCGACCGCCGGCGTCGCCGCGCGGCGCGTCAGCAGATGCTCGGCGCCGTAGAGCTCCGAGGTCTCGGAGAGGATCGCCGTGCCGCCGTTGCCCACCAGGATGTCGACTGCGGCGCCGAGCGCCGGATTGGCGGTGATGCCGGAATAGCCGTCCGAGCCGCCGCATTGCAGCGCCAGCACCAGCTCGCTCGCCGGCAGGGTCTCGCGCTTTGCGGCGTTGAGGAGCGGCAGCATCGCCTTGACCCGCTCGACGCCCGCCTCGATCGACTTGCGGGTGCCGCCGGTCGCCTGGATCGTCAGGGTGTTGAAAAGGTCGCTCTCCTTCAGGCCGCGCTCGTCCTTCATCCGGCCGATCTGGAACACCTCGCAACCGAGCCCGATCATCACCACGCCGCCCATGTTGGGATTGGCGGCGTAGCCCCATTGGGTGCGCGCCAACACGTCGAAGCCTTCGCCCTTGCTCGCCATGCCGCAGCCGGCGCCGTGGACGAGGGCGATGACGCCGTCGACGTTGGGATAGTCGGCGAGCATGCCCGACTTCTCGACCTCGCGCGCAACGTAGCGCGCCACCGTCGCCGAGCAATTCACCGAGGTGAGGATGCCGAGATAGTTGCGCGAGCCCGCCTTGCCGCCGGCGCGACGGAAGCCCTGAAAGGTCGCTTGGCTTTCAACCGGCAAGATCGCCGCGGGCCGAGCGTCCTGGCAGAAGCCGTAGTCGCGGTCGAAATGGGTGACGGCGCAATTGTGGTCGTGCACCCATTGGCCCGGCGCGATCGCCGTCGAGGCGAAGCCGATGATCTGACCGAATTTGCGCACCGGCTCGCCGATCGCGATCGGCGCGGTGGCGAGCTTGTGGCCCCTGGGAACGCGCTCGACCGCGACCGGCGCGCCGACCGGCGCGTCGCCGGGACGGATTTCGTCGACGGCGACCATCACGTTGTCTTGCGCATGCAGGCGAAGGGCGCGCGGCGCGCTCATGAGATCCACATTCCTTGCTGGCCTTTCAGGCCGAAATCAGCTCGGGTCGCTCGCGTGCGAACGATTCGAATTGCCCAGTCGTCTCCATGAGATGTCGGTCCATCGTCACGCGCGCCGACTCGACGTCGCCCGCTTCGATCGCGGCGAAGATCGCCGAGTGCTCGGCGAGCGTTTGGCGAATGCGTCCCGGCGGCAGCATCAGCATACGCCTCACCCGCTCCAGATGCGCGCGCACGCCGTCGAGGATCTCGGCGCTGCGCCGCAAGCCGAGATGCGTCGTCAGCGCTTGATGGAAGCCGACGTCGTGCCCATAGAAACTCACCCGATCTCCCGCTTCCACCGCCTTGCGCTCGCGCGCGAGATTGTCCGCCAACGCCTCGAGCCCCTCGCGCGGCATGCGTCGCGCCGCCTCGGCGGCGATTTCGCTCTCGAGCGCGCGACGGATGAACATCCGCTCGCGCACATCGGCGGCCGAGATTCGCGCGACGAACGAGCCATGCTGCGGCTCGATCACCACCAGGTTCTCGAACGCGAGCCGGCTCACCGCCGCCGAGACCGGAAAGCGCGACACGCCGAGCCGTTCGCACAGCGCCGACTTGTCGATCAGCTCGCCGGGCTCGACTCTGCCCGCCAGAATCGCCTCCTTGAGCTCATCGTAAACCTGATCGGCCTTGCTGTTGACGCGCTCCCCCATGGCTTTTATCGACTCCGGGCCCCGCCGCGAGGCGCCTTCTTTTTGGGCTGGCATGCTAGAAGCTAGTGACGCCACGGCGCGCCGTCAATCGCTTGGCGTGAAAGCGATGGAAACACGATGCAGACTGTGGAATTGACCGCCGCGACGACGCTGCCAGCGGACGGCCTCGCCGGCGCGCTCGTCGGTCGGGTCTGGCGCCCCGACGTCGGCGGTCCGTCGGTCGTCGTCGCGCGCGACGGCGCGCTCGTCGACGTCACCGCCGCCTTCGCCACGACGCGCGATCTCATCGAATCGGCCGACCCAGCGTCCGCCGCGCGCGCGGCGGCGGGCGAGCGGCTCGGCGCGATCGACGAGGTTCTCGCCAATACGCCGCCGGACCGCCGCGATTTCCGCCGGCCGTGGCTGATCGCGCCGATCGACCTGCAGGCGATCAAGGCCGCCGGCGTCACCTTCGCTGCTTCGCTGATCGAGCGGGTGATCGAGGAAAGGGCGCGCGGCGAGCGCACCGCCGCCGAGGCGATCCGCGCCGACTTCGCCCGCCGCGTCGGCGCCGAGCTGGCTTCGATCAAGCCCGGCTCGCCGGCGGCGGAGCGGCTGAAGCAGGCGCTGGTCGAGACGGGCCTGTGGTCGCAATATCTCGAGGTCGGCATCGGCCCCGACGCCGAGATCTTCACCAAGAGCCAGCCGATGTCGGCGGTCGGGACCGGCGCCGACGCCGGCTTCCTCGCCGCTTCGGCCTGGAACAATCCCGAGCCCGAAATCGTCCTGGCGGTCAATTCGCGGGGCGCGATCGTCGGCGCGACGCTCGGCAACGACGTCAACCTGCGCGACTTCGAAGGCCGCTCGGCGCTGCTGCTCGGCAAGGCCAAGGACCAAAACGCGAGCTGCGCGATTGGCCCGTTCCTGCGGCTGTTCGACGCAACCTTCACGCTCGACGACGTGCGCCGCGCCGAAGTGGGCTTGAGAGTCGAAGGCGACGACGGCTTCGTACTCGAAGGCGGCTCGTCGATGGCCACGATCAGCCGCGACCCCGCCGAGCTGGTGCGCCAGCTCTTCGAGGCCGGGCGCCGATATCCCGACGGCGCCGCGCTTTTCCTCGGCACGATGTTCGCGCCGGTCGCCGACCGCGACGCGCCTGGCAAGGGCTTCGCCCACAAGCCAGGCGACGTCGTGGCCGTCAGCGCCGAAAAGCTCGGGCGGCTCACCAATCGCATGCGGCATAGCCACGACTGTCCGCCCTGGGACTTCGGCGCCGGCGCGCTGATGCGCAATCTGGCGCGGCGAGGCTTGATTTGAACCGGCGCAGCGGACAGCATCGCGCCCAACAGGATCCACAGGCAATGAGCGACATTCACAAGAACTACATCGGCGGCCAATGGACGGACGGCGAGGGCGTCTCGCGCAACATCAACCCGTCCGACACCGACGACGTGGTCGGACTCTACGCTCAGGCGAGCGCCGCCCAGCTCGACGCCGCCGTCGTCGCGGCGCGCGCCGCCTTCCCCGCATGGTCGCGCGCGACGCCGCTCGTCCGCCATGACGCGCTGATGCGCGTTTCGGCGGCGATCGCCGCCCAGCGCGACGCGCTCGGCGATCTGCTCGCGCGCGAAGAGGGCAAGACGCTGCCCGAAGCGCTGCTCGAGGCGACGCGATCGTCGCAGATCTTCGAATTCTTCGCCGGCGAGGCGTTGCGCGTTCCCGGCGACCGCTTCCCCAGCATTCGTCCCGGCGTCGAGGTCGAGGTGACGCGCGAGGGCGTCGGCGTCGTCGGAATCATCTCGCCGTGGAATTACCCGCTGCAGATCCCGGCGTGGAAGACCGCGCCGGCGCTCGCCTACGGCAACACGGTCGTGTTCAAGCCGGCCGATCTCGCCACCGCTTCGGCGCATGCGCTGGCCGAAATCATCGCCGGCGCCGGCCTGCCCGCCGGCGTCTTCAACCTCGTCATGGGCCGCGGCTCGGCGGTCGGCCAGGCGCTGCTCGACCATCCGAAGATCGACGCCGTCACCTTCACCGGCTCGGTCGAGACCGGGCGCAAGGTCGCGAGCGCCTGCGCGGCGCGGATGCGCAAGTTCCAGCTCGAGATGGGCGGCAAGAACCCGCTGATCGTGCTCGACGACGCCGACATGAAGACGGCGGTCGATTGCGCGGTCAACGGCGCCTTCTTCTCCACCGGCCAGCGCTGCACCGCCTCGTCGCGGCTGATCGTCACCGAAGGAATCTACCGCCGCTTCGCCGAGGCGATGGCCGAACGCATGCACGGCCTCGTCGTCGACGACGCGCGCAAGCCCGGCGTCGACCTCGGCCCGGCCATCGACCAGACCCAGCTCGACCAGGACTTCGCCTATGTGAAGATCGGCAAGGACGAGGGCGCCAACCTCAAGCTCGGCGGCGAGCGGCTGAACCGCGCCACGCCCGGCTACTACATGGCGCCGGCCCTGTTCGTCGACGCCGACAACGGGATGCGCATCGCGCGCGAGGAGATCTTCGGCCCGGTCGCGGCGATGATCCCGGCGCGCGACTACGAGCACGCGCTGGCGATCGCCAACGACACCCCATTCGGCCTATGCGGCGGAATCGTCACCGCCAGCCTGAAATTCGCGACCCATTTCAAGCGCAACGCCGAGGTCGGGATGGCGATGGTCAATCTGGCGACCGCCGGCGTCGATTTCCACGCGCCGTTCGGCGGCCGCAAGGGCTCGAGCCTCGGCTCGCGCGAGCAGGGCCGCTACGCGGTCGAATTCTATACGACGGTCAAGACCGCCTATTCGCCGGCGTGAGCGGGCGAACGGGCGCCGGGGGGAAACGCAACGATGATTCTGGTTTCGGGCGAAGCGCTGATCGATCTCATTCCGGTCGCCGACGAGGACGGCCGCTACGACGCGGTGCGCGGCGGCTCGCCCTATAACGTCGCGATCGGGCTGGCGCGGCTCGGCGCGCCGACGGCGTTCGTTTCGCGAATTTCCGCCGACGCCAACGGCGAGGGCCTCGCCACGGCGCTCGCCGCCGACGGCGTCGACTTGAGCCTCGCCGAGCGCGACAAACGGCCGACCACGCTCGCCTTCGTCATGCGCGGCACCGCCAAGACCGGCTCGCGCTATTCGTTCTATCTCGACGCCACCAGTTTCGACGGCGCGTGGCCGTTCCCGGCGAGCTGGCCGGCCAAGGCGCGTCATCTGCACGTCGGCTCGATCTCCGCCGTCGACCCACGTCACGGCGAGCGGGTGGTCGACGCGCTCGCCCGCGCCAAGGGCGCGCTGACGACGAGCTTCGACCCCAACATCCGCCCGCTGGTGACGCCGGACCGCGCCGGCGTCGTCGCCCTGGTCGAGCGGCAGGTGGCGCTGGCGTCGATCGCCAAGGCGAGCGACGAAGACCTCGAATGGCTCTATCCCGGCCGGCCGATCGAAGAGACGCTGAAGCTATGGTCGAAGTTTGGGCCGCGCTTCTGCGTCGCGACGCTGGGAGGGCGCGGCGCCTTCGCCTATATTGACGGCGAACGGCTGAGCGTCGCGCCGGCCAAGGTGGCGGTGGTCGACACCGTCGGCGCCGGCGACAGCTTCATGTCGGCGCTGCTGGCGGCGATGGACCGCGACGGCGCGCTGGGCGCGGGCGCGCCCGAGCCGAACCGCGAACGCCTCGCCGCCTGGCTCGCCTTCGCCGCCGCCGCCTCCGCTTTCACCTGCACCCGCAAAGGCTCCGACCCGCCGACCCGCGAAGAGATGGCGGCGCTCGGGTTCGCCTGAGCCCCCGCATCGAACCAAGGGCGTAGGGCGGGCGCGTTGCGCGGGCCCGGCCGGGCGGCTAAAAGGCGCTGGGCCCCGCGCAACCGGACATCCGACGATGGCTTCGAGCGATCCGACCTCGCCTTCACCTGCCGCCCGGCCGCTGTCTCCCCATCTCGGCATCTATCGCTTCACCCTGACGATGGCGATGTCGATCGCCCACCGCATCACCGGCGCCGGGCTCTACCTCGGCGCGCTGCTGCTCGCCTGGTTCCTGCTCGCCACCTCGATGGACGCGGCCGCCTTTGCCTATTTCTCCGGGTTCATCCAGTCGATCTTCGGCCGGCTGATCCTGTTCGGCTTCACCTGGGCGCTGTTCCAACACCTGCTCGGCGGCGTCCGGCACCTGATCATGGACGCCGGCTACGGCATGGACGATCCCGAGCGCGAGCAACTCGCGCAGGCGACGCTGATCGGCGGCCTCGTGCTGACGCTCGTCGTCTGGGCGCTCGCTTTCGCGGTGGGATGAGGGAGCGACGGCGATGAGCGAATCCGACAAGTCCATGCGCAGCGCGCTCAGCCGCGCCCGCTATCTCGGCTCGGCGCGCCGCGGTTCGCAGGACGCCTGGTTGATCCACGTGAGCGCGGCGGCGCTGATCGTCCTGGCGAGCGGCTTCGTGCTGATGCTGCTGACGTTGCTCGCCAAGGACTACAACGGCGTCCGCGCCGAGCTCGGTCATCCGTTGCCAGCCATCCTGACGCTGCTGTTCGCGCTGGTGGCGACGTTCCACATGCACCTCGGCATGCGCTCGATCATCCTCGACTACCTCCACGGTCATGCGCGCGAATGGGCGCTGATCGCCAACATCTGCTTCGCCGGCGCCGTCGCGCTCGCCTGCGCCTACGCCGTGCTGCGCATCGGCTTCGTCTGACATTGTCGAAAAAGGGCTCGAACCGAGATGGCTAACGGCTCCCAAGGCCCCAGCGCCGCCGCGCTCGGCGGCACGGCCTATCCGATCGCCGACCACACATTCGATGTCGTGGTCCTCGGCGCCGGCGGCGCGGGCTTACGCGCCAGCGTCGGCTGCGCCCAGGCGGGCCTGAAGACCGCCTGCATCAGCAAGGTGTTCCCGACCCGCTCGCACACCGTCGCGGCGCAGGGCGGCATTTCCGCCGCGCTCGGCAACATGGGGCCGGACGACTGGCGCTGGCACATGTACGACACCGTCAAGGGCTCCGACTGGCTCGGCGACCAGGACGCGATCGAGTACCTCTGCCGCAACGCGCCCGCCGCGGTCTACGAGCTCGACCACTGGGGCGTGCCGTTCTCGCGCACCGAGGAAGGCAAGATCTATCAGCGCCCGTTCGGCGGCATGACGACGGATTTCGGCAAGGGCACAGCGCAGCGCACCTGCGCCGCCGCCGACCGCACCGGCCACGCGATGCTGCACACGCTCTACGGCCAGGCGCTGAAGGCGAAGTGCGAATTTTTCATCGAATATTTCGCCATCGACCTCATCCGCGACGCCGAAGGCAGGGTGCGCGGCCTCGTCTGCCTGAAGATGGACGACGGCACGATCCACCGCTTCCGCGGCCAGACGACCATCCTCGCCACCGGCGGCTACGGCCGCACTTACTTCTCCGCGACCTCGGCCCACACCTGCACTGGCGACGGCAACGGCATGGCGTTGCGCGCCGGGATCGCGCTGCAGGACATGGAGTTCGTGCAGTTCCACCCGACCGGCATCTACGGCGCCGGCTGCCTGATCACCGAGGGCGCGCGCGGCGAAGGCGGCTATCTCGTCAATTCCGCCGGCGAGCGCTTCATGGAGCGCTATGCGCCCTCGGCCAAGGATCTCGCGTCGCGCGATGTCGTCAGCCGCGCGATGACGGTCGAGATCCGCGAGGGCCGCGGCGTCGGCAAGCTCAAAGACCATATCTACCTGCACCTCGATCATCTCGACCCGAAGGTGCTGCACGAACGGCTGCCCGGCATTTCCGACAGCGCGCGCATCTTCGCCGGCGTCGACGTGACCAAGGAGCCGATCCCGGTGCTGCCGACCGCGCATTACAACATGGGCGGCATTCCGACCAACTATCACGGCGAAGTGCTGACCAAGGTCGGCGCCGACCCCGATTCGGTCGTACCCGGCCTGATGGCGCTGGGCGAAGCGGCCTGCGTCTCGGTCCATGGCGCGAACCGGCTCGGCTCCAACTCGCTGATCGACCTCGTCGTGTTCGGCCGCGCCGCCGGCCTGCGCGCCGCCGAATCGTTGAAGGCGGGCGCGAGCCAGCCCGACCTGCCCAAGGACAGCGCCGACCGCGCGCTCTCCCGTCTCGACCGCTTCCGCCACGCCGGCGGCGACACGCCGACCGCCAAATTGCGCGACGCCATGCAGCGTGTGATGCAGAGCCATTGCGCGGTGTTCCGCACTGGCGACACGCTCGCCGAAGGCCAGCGGATGATCCTCGAGGCCTGGCGCGCCGGCGCTGACGCGCGCGTCACCGACCGCTCGCTGATCTGGAACTCCGACCTGATCGAGACGCTCGAATACGACAACCTGATCGTCCAGGCGGTGGTGACGATGGCGGGCGCGCTCAACCGCACCGAAAGCCGCGGCGCGCACGCGCGCGAGGACCATCCGACCCGCGACGACGCCAACTGGATGAAGCACACCTTGGCGTGGATCGACCCCGACAAATACGAAGTGCGGCTCGACGACCGTCCGGTGCACGCCTACACGATGTCGAACGACATCGCCTACATCGAGCCCAAGGCGCGCGTGTACTGAGGG
>NZ_JBEKVH010000050.1:0-22691 GCF_049514155.1 Roseiarcus sp.
TGTCATTGGTCTTTATGTCGAGGCCGAGATCCGACGCCTTCTGTATATTCAGATTTAAATTACCTATATTAAGAACTAAACTAGTTATCGTCGGATTATCAACAAGACAAAACGCTATACCAGCCAATAATATTAATGATATCGGAACGATTTCACGCCTCAGAAACACCAGAACCACGCCAACTATCATTAATAAAGCCCCGATAGTCAGTAGCGGATGTCCGAACAGGTACTGTTCCATCGCGGCAGCCCCCCATAGGCGACGCACACCTTAAAGCTGAACCGCAACCGACACAAGACAGACATGCGTGGTCCTTGGATAATAATATCTAATTCTTGAATTGAGTGCGGAGCTGAGCACTCTCGCCATTAGCCGAGTTAATGTTGCGACCGCTGAGGTAGTTGTAATACGGCGTGTGGTTCGATCGCCGATCCTCGCGTTAAGGCCCCGACAATGTTGGAATGAGTGGGGTCAACATGTTACGCAACATTGCAGACGCGACCAGCGCCATGACGCCCAGTGGTTTGATCAACAATGCACCGACTGCTAGAAATATAGCATCGGATATTAGGGCGTCTGATATTTAGACAATATTACGTCGTTGTTTGATCGACCATAAATTAGGCGGCAAAATCACGTATATTACAGCAGTGGTTAGGTGACTCCCCCACCCCGCCGCCCACTCTCGCCGCGTGCGTGTTTTGGCGCCTAACCCACTGAAAACGCCCGCGCGCCAAACGGTTTTGTCGCCCGCGCCGCCCTCTGCGGCGGCGACCGCGCGACGGGCTTCGCCGGTCCCTCACTCCTGCCCCGCTCCCGCAAAAGGGCGCTCGCCAGAACGCCCGTCTTTCGATGGGCTATCCGCGAGCGCTTCCCCGCCCCCGCGCCGCACAAATTTCCCTGCTTGCCCCGCGCCCCATCCTCCCCCACCTTACCTGCATGACCGACTCGCCGATCGGCTCTTCCTCCTCGCGCCTCGTCGCCGTTCTCGGCCCCACCAATACTGGCAAGACCCATCTCGCGGTTGAGCGCATGCTCGGCCACGCGACCGGCATGATCGGCCTGCCGCTGCGGCTGCTGGCGCGCGAGATCTACGACCGCGTCGTCAAGGCGCGGGGCGCGCGCGACGTGGCCCTCGTCACCGGCGAAGAGAAGATCGTGCCGCTGTCGCCGCGCTACTGGGTGTGCACGGTCGAGGCGATGCCGCTCGACCGCAAGGTCGCGTTCCTCGCCGTCGATGAGATCCAGCTCTGCGCCGATCCCGAGCGCGGCCACGTCTTCACCCACCGCCTGCTGCACGCGCGCGGCACGTCGGAGACGATGCTGCTCGGCGCGGCGACGGCGGCGCCGCTGATCCGCCGCCTGGCGCCTGAGTTCGTCATCCAGTCGCGCGACCGCTTCTCGCAACTGACTTATTCCGGCTCGAAGAAGCTCACCCGCCTGCCGCCGCGCAGCGCCATCGTCGCCTTCTCCGCCGAGGCCGTCTACGCCATCGCCGAGCTGATCCGCCGCCATCGCGGCGGCGCCGCGGTGGTAATGGGATCGCTGTCGCCCCGCACCCGCAACGCCCAGGTCGCCCTGTTCCAGTCGGGCGAGGTCGACTTCCTCGTCGCCACCGACGCGATCGGCATGGGCCTCAACATGGACGTCGATCACGTCGCCTTCGCCGCGCTGCGCAAGTTCGACGGCCGCCGCACGCGCTGGCTGCACCACCAGGAAATCGGCCAGATCGCCGGGCGCGCCGGCCGCTACCGCCGCGACGGCACATTTGGCGTGACGGGCGACGCGCCGGAGATGGACGCCGAAATCGTCGCCGCGGTCGAGGGCCATGCCTTCGCGCCGTTGACCGCGGCCGAATGGCGCAACGCGCGGCTCGACTTTTCCTCGCTCGCGGCGCTGATGCGCTCGCTCGCCGCGCCGCCGCCGAAAGCCGGCCTCAAGCTCTCCGACGAAAGCCAGGACGAGACGACGCTGCGCCAACTCGCCGGCGACGAACTCATCGCCCGCCGCTGCCGCGACCGCGCCAATCTCGCCCGCCTGTGGGACGTCTGCCAGACGCCCGACTTCCGCAAGACTTCGCAGGAGGAGCACACGCGGCTGATCGGCGGCATGTTCGAGCACCTGACCCAGAAGAACCGCCGCCTGCCGGACGAGTGGATGCAGGGCCAGTTCGCCCCGCTCGACCGGCTCGAGGGCGACATCGACATGCTGTCGACCCGGCTCGCGCGCGTGCGCACGCTCGCCTATGTCGCCAACCGCGGCGACTGGCTCGCCGCTCCCGCGCATTGGCAGGGCAGGACCCGCGCGCTCGAGGACCGGCTGTCCGACACGCTGCACGAACAGCTGATGAAGCGCTTCATCGACCGGCGCACCTCGGCCCTGCTCAAGACCCTCAACCAGCGCGGCGGCCCGATCTTGGGGGGCATCGGCGCCGACGGCGCGGTGACGGTCGAGGGCCATCGCGTCGGCACGCTGTCGGGCGCGCATTTCGAGCCCGAGCGCGGCGCTTCGCCGCTGGAGGACCGCGTGCTGCGCGGCGCGGTCGAACGCGCGGTGGCGCCGGAGATCGCCCGCCGGCTCGGCGCGCTCGCCGCCGACGACGACGAGGCCTTCGCGCTGAAGGCCGGCGGCCGGCTCGCCTGGCGCGGCGTCGCGGCGGGCGAGATCGTCGGCGGCGGCCTGTTCGCGCCGCGCGTCCGGCTCAACGGCGAATTCGGCGCGGCCGCGGCGCGCGAGCGCGCCGAGCGGCGGCTCGAAGCCTTCGTCGCCGCCGAGGCGGGCCGGCGCTTCGCCGCGCTCGCTCAGCTCCGGGCGGCGATCGCCGACGGCCGCTTCAAGGGCCTGGCGCGCGGCCTCGCCTATCTGCTGGTCGAACATTTCGGCGTGCTCGACCGGCGCCTCGCCGAAACCCAGGTGCGCGCGCTGAGCCGCAGCGAGCGGCGCACGCTCAAGGGACTTGGCGTGCGCTTCGGCGCCTTCAGCCTCTATCTGCCGGCGCTGACGACGCACGAGGCGCGGCTGCTCGGCGAACCCTTCGCCGCGCTGGCGCGGCCCGGCTGGCGGCCCGCCGCCGACGCGCTGACCGCCCTGCCCCATCCCATGCCGCCGCCGGAGGCGCTGGCTTTGCGCGGCTTGCGCGCGGTCGGCGGCTTCGCCGTTCCGGCCGCCGCGCTGGAGCGGCTCGACGCGCTGGCGCGCGAAGCCGACCCCGCGGCCGCCGGCGCGATCCGCGCGACGCCGCAATTGCTGGCCGAACTCGGCTGGAAACCCGGCCAGGCGGAGCCGATCCTGCGCGGCCTCGGCTTCGCGCGCGCCCGCAGCAAGGGCGGTGAGGGCGAAGTCGATCTGTGGCGGAGGCGCGCGTCGCCCGACGCGGACGCGGCGAAGCCCGTCGCGTCTCCGTTCGCGGCGCTCGCCCCCTTCGCCAAGCCGGCGGCGGCGCGCCGCCGCGCGCGCCGCAAGTCCGCCCGTCGCCGGGCCGCCGCAGGAGGCGCGAACGGGTGAACGAAGCGCCTGACACTTGCCGCGCCGACGTTTGGCTGTGGCGCGCGCGCTTCTTCAAGACCCGCAGTCTGGCGGCGCGCGTCATCGAGGACGGCGGCGTGCGCGTCACCCGCGGCGGGCTCAGCGCCGGCGTCGACAAGCCGAGCCGGCAGGTCAAGCCCGGCGACGTGATCGCCTTCCCGCTCGGCGCGAAATGGGTGGCGGCGCGGGTCGAGGCGCTCGGCTGGCGGCGCGGCCCGCCCGCCGAAGCGCGCGCGCTCTACACGCTGATGTAGCGACGCCGCCGCGCCGCCCGCCCTTGACAGCGCGGCGGCGCCCGCGAAGGGTGGCCGCGCGTCGCTTGCGGCTGCGGCGCGCCGCGCGAGGAGGCGCTTCGCCATGACCTTCGCCGAAGTCAACGGCGCGGTCGCGCATTATCGCGACGAGGGACGGGTCGACGCGCGGGCGATCGTCTTCATCAACGCGCTCGGCATGGACTTGCGCATCTGGGACGATCTCGTTGGCCCGCTGGCCAACGCCTACAGAATCGTGCGCTACGACAAGCGCGGCCACGGCCTTTCCGAACTGCCGGCCGGGCCGGCGCTGATCGCCGATTACGCCGCCGATCTCGCCGCCCTGCTCGACCGTCTTGAAGTCGGCGGCGCGGTGATCGTCGGCCTGTCGATGGGTGGGCTCATCGCCCAGGCGCTCTATCGTCAGCGGCCCGATCTCGTCGCCGCGATGGCGTTGTGCGGAACCGCCGCCAAGATCGGCACGGAGGAGAGTTGGCGCCAACGCATGGACGAGGTCGCCCGCGGCGGCGTCGAAGCGATCGCCGAGGCGGCGATGCAGCGCTGGTTCACCGCCGGGTTTCGCGCCAGGCGCCAAAACGAACTCGCCGGCTGGCGCACGATGCTGACGCGGGCGCCGCGCGACGGCTATCTCACGGCCTGCGGTGCGCAAATGCACGCCGATCTCCGTCCCCATTGCGCGGCGATCGCGGTCCCGGTCCTATGCGCGGTCGGCGACGAGGACGGCTCGACCCCGCCCGCGTTGGTGCGCGAACTTGCCGGCCAAATCGGCCGCGCGCGGTTCGAAATCATTCCCGGCGCCGCCCATATGAGTTGCATCGAGCGCCCGGACATCCTGCGCGGCCTGATCGAGGCGTTGGCCAAGGGCGCGGCGGCCTGAAAAAGCTTTTTCCCGCCGTCGGCCGGCTTTGATCTGCGCCCTTGCGCGCCCGAGGCGAAGGGGTATAGAGACGCCCGCCCTGGCCCCAAGGGGCCCGCGGGTGGAACCGGAAACTCCATGTCTCAAGACGTTTCGCAGGCGGCCCTCGCGCCGGCGGCCAATGGCCACGACGCGAACGGCGCCGGTCATGCGAAGGGCAATTTCTGGATCCTGGCGCTGGGGTCGGTCGGCGTCGTCTTCGGCGACATCGGCACCAGCCCGCTCTATGCGCTGCAGGCGGCGCTCAGTCAGTTCAAGCAGGGCGGTCTCACCGTCGAGGTCGTCGTCGGCGTCGTTTCGCTGATCATCTGGGCGCTGCTGATCGTCGTCACCGCCAAATACGTGCTGTTCCTGATGCAGGCCGACAACAACGGCGAAGGCGGCATTCTGTCGCTCAAGGCCCTCGCCCAGGTCGCACTCGGCCGCAAAGCGGTCGTCGCCTTCGCGCTCGGCGTCGCCGGCGCGGCGCTGTTTTCCGGCGACGCGATGATCACCCCGGCGATTTCGGTGCTGTCCGCGCTCGAGGGCCTCAAACAGGTCGACGCCGATCTTGCGCCCTACGTGCTGCCGGCGACCGTGCTCATCCTGATCCTGTTGTTTCTCGTCCAGCGGCGCGGCACCGCCGGCGTGGCGACCTTCTTCGGCCCGATCATGGTGGTGTTCTTCATCGTCAACGCGGCGCTTGGCGTCATGCACATTCGCGACGCGTGGGTGATCCTGCGGGCGCTGAGCCCGGAGCCGGGCCTGATGTTCCTGTGGCGGCACGGCACGCTCGGCTTCGTCGTGCTCGGCAGCGTCTTCCTCGCGGTGACCGGGGCGGAGGCGCTTTACGCCGACATGGGCCATTTCGGCCGCCGGCCGATCCAGGCCGCGTGGCTGTTCCTCGTCCTGCCGGCGCTGATGGCCAATTATCTCGGCCAGGGCGCACTGATCATCTCCCATCCCGAGGCGGTCGAGAACCCCTTTTACCTGCTCGCCCCCGGCTGGGCGCTGCTGCCGATGATCCTGCTGGCGACGACGGCGACGGTCATCGCCAGCCAGGCGGTCATCACCGGCGCCTTCTCGCTCGCCCGGCAGGCGATCCAGCTCGGCCTGCTGCCGCGCCTGGAGATCGTCCACACCTCCGACACTCAGGAGGGGCAGATCTTCCTGCCGCGGGTCAACCGCGCGCTGCTGTTGGGCGTGCTGGCGTTGGTGCTGCTGTTCCGCTCCTCGGGCGCGCTCGCCAACGCCTACGGCATCGCCGTGTCGGGCACGATGGTGACGACGACCGCGCTCGCTTTCTTCGTCGTCTGGCGGCTGTGGCGTTGGCCGCTATGGGCGGCGCTGGCGCTGGTGTGCGCCTTCCTGTCGATCGACGTCAGCTTCTTCGTCGCCAACCTCTCCAAGGTGCTGGATGGCGGCTGGGTGCCGCTGATGATCGCCGCGGCGATGTTCGTGACGATGTGGACCTGGTCGCGCGGCAGCGCGATCCTCGCCGTTAAGACCCATCGCGATTCGATCCCGATGGTCGACGTGATCAGGATGCTGGAGAAGTCGAAGCCGGTGCGCGTGCCCGGCACGGCGATCTTCCTCACCAGCGATCCTTCCGTCGCGCCGTCTTCGTTCATGCACAATCTCAAGCACAACAAGGTGGTGCATGAGCGGGTGGTGATGATGTGCGTGCGCACCGAGACCTCGCCGCGCGTGCCGGGCTCGCAGCGCGTCGAGGTGCGGGCGCTCTCTCCGGACTTCATCTCGCTCACCATCCACTTCGGCTACATGGAATCGCCGCGCATCCCGGTGGCGCTGGCGGCGCTGCGCAAGGCGGGGCTGAAGTTCGACATCATGACGACTTCGTTCTTCTTCGGCCGCCGCTCGCTGAAGCCGTCGCAGAATTCCGGCATGCCGCACTGGCAGGATCTGCTGTTCATCGCGCTCGCCAAACAGGCGACCAGCGCCCCCGACTTCTTCAACCTGCCGTCCGATCGCGTCGTCGAACTCGGCGCGCAGATGAAGGTCTGAGCGGGGCGCGCCGCGACCCGCGGGACGGGACGCGTAAATCCCCCCCCGCGTCATGGCCGGGCTTGACCCGGCCATCCAGGTTGTTAAGCGCGTGGCGACGGCGCCCCTCTGTTCGGATTGAGACGTCGCGGCTTGGATGGCCGGGTCAAGCCCGGCCAAGACGGAGGCAAGGCGACAAGACTATGCGCCCCAAGGGCGCTGGGCCGTCGCGCCTCGACAACCACCGCGCTGGAGCGCGCAGGCGGACCGCGGCTTGCAACTATATAAAGATATGCTTATGTGGTTATATCGAGGAGGCTTCGGCGCGAATGTCCGCCAGCCCATTGCAATTGTTCGCCGCTCCGGCGGCTGAGGGCGACGTCGGCGCGACGTTGGCGGCGGCGGCGCGCGAGCGCGTGCTGCTGCTCGACGGCGCGATGGGGACCCAGATCCAGGACCTCCGCCTCGATGAGGCCCAGTTCCGCGGCGAGCGCTTCGTCGGCTGCGAATGCGCCCTGAAGGGCGACAACGATCTGCTGGCGCTGACCCAGCCGCAGGCGATCGAGGACATCCACCTCGCTTACGCGCTCGCCGGCGCCGACATCCTGGAGACCAACACGTTCTCGTCGACGAGCATCGCCCAGGCCGACTACGGTTTGCAGGCGGTGGTCTACGAACTCAACCGCGACGCCGCCCGCCTCGCCCGCCGCGCCGCGCTCAAGGCCCAGCGCATCGACGGCAAGCGCCGCTTCGTCGCCGGCGCGCTCGGGCCGACCAACCGCACCGCCTCGATCTCGCCCGACGTCAACAATCCCGGCTTCCGCGCCGTCACCTTCGACATGTTGCGCGAGGCCTATGCCGAGCAGATCGCCGGCCTGATCGACGGCGGCGCCGACCTCATCCTGATCGAGACGATCTTCGACACGCTCAACGCCAAGGCGGCTGTGTTCGCCTGCGAGCAGACCTTCGCCGCCAAGGGCGTGCGCCTGCCGCTGATGATCTCCGGCACGATCACCGACCTTTCTGGCCGCACGCTGTCGGGCCAGACGCCGACCGCCTTCTGGCATTCGCTGCGCCACGCCCGCCCGTTCTCGATCGGGCTCAATTGCGCGCTCGGCGCGGCGGCGATGCGCGAGCACCTGGCCGAGATCGCCGAAGTCGCCGACACGTTCGTCTGCGCCTATCCCAACGCCGGCCTGCCCAACGAATTCGGCCTCTACGACGAGACCCCGGCGACGATGGCGGCCGAACTCGGCGGCTTCGCCCGCGACGGCCTGGTCAACATCGTCGGCGGCTGCTGCGGCTCGACGCCGGCCCATATCGAAGCGATCGCCGCCGCGGTCGCCGGCGTGAAACCGCGCGCGCCCAAGTCCGCGCCGCCGCTGATGCGGCTTTCCGGCCTCGAGCCGTTGACGCTGACCAAGGACATTCCCTTCGTCAACGTCGGCGAGCGCACCAACGTCACCGGCTCGGCCAAGTTCCGCAAGCTGATCACCGCCGGCGATTACGCCGGCGCGCTCGCGGTCGCGCGCGACCAGGTCGCCAACGGCGCCCAGATCATCGACGTCAACATGGACGAGGGGCTGATCGACTCGGCCGCGGCGATGGTCGAATTCCTCAATCTGGTCGCCGCCGAGCCCGACATCGCGCGCGTGCCGGTGATGATCGATTCGTCGAAATTCGCCGTGATCGAGGCGGGGCTGAAATGCGTGCAGGGCAAGCCGCTGGTCAACTCGATCTCGATGAAGGAGGGCGAAGAGGCCTTCCTGCGCCAGGCGCGGCTGGTGCGCGCTTACGGCGCCGCGGTCGTCGTCATGGCCTTCGACGAACAGGGCCAGGCCGACACGCTCGAGCGGAAAGTGTCGATCTGCGCCCGCGCCTACAAGCTGCTGACCGAGCAGGCGGCCTTCCCGCCCGAGGACATCGTCTTCGACCCCAATGTCTTTGCCATCGCCACCGGCATCGAGGAGCACAACGGCTACGGCGTCGCCTTCATCGAGGCGACGCGGCAGATCCGCGCGCAACTGCCGCATGCCCACATTTCCGGCGGCGTGTCGAACCTGTCGTTCTCGTTCCGCGGCAACGAGCCGGTGCGCGAGGCGATGCACGCGGTGTTCCTCTACCATGCGATCCAGGCCGGCATGGACATGGGCATCGTCAACGCCGGCCAGCTCGCCGTCTACGAGACGATCGACCCCGAATTGCGCCAGGCCTGCGAGGACGCGGTGCTCGACCGCCGCGCCGACGCGACCGAGCGGCTGCTCGCCATCGCCGAACGCTATCGCGGCGGCGCGGCCAAGGAGGCCAAGGCGCAGGATCTCGCCTGGCGCGATCTGCCGGTCGAAAAGCGCATCGCCCATGCGCTGGTCAACGGAATCACCGACTATATCGAAGCGGACACGGAGGAGGCGCGGCTTGCCGCCGAGCGGCCGTTGCACGTCATCGAGGGGCCGCTGATGGACGGCATGAACATCGTCGGCGACCTGTTCGGCGCCGGCAAGATGTTCCTGCCGCAGGTGGTCAAGTCGGCGCGGGTGATGAAACAGGCGGTGGCGCTGCTGCTGCCCTACATGGAAGCGGAGAAGAAGGCCAATGGCGGCGAAGGCCGCCAGAGCGCCGGCAAGATCCTGATGGCGACCGTCAAGGGCGACGTGCACGACATCGGCAAGAACATCGTCGGCGTCGTGCTCGCCTGCAACAATTACGAGATCGTCGACCTCGGCGTGATGACGCCGGCGTCGAAGATTCTCGCCGTGGCGCGCGAGCAGAAGGTCGACGTCATCGGCCTCTCGGGGCTGATCACGCCCTCGCTCGACGAGATGGCCTATGTCGCCTCGGAGTTGGAGCGCGAGGGTTTCGACATTCCGTTGCTGATCGGCGGCGCGACGACCAGCCGCGTCCATACGGCGGTGAAGATCCATCCCCATTACGCGCGCGGCCAGACCGTCCACGTCAACGACGCCAGCCGCGCCGTCGGCGTCGTCGGCCAGCTGCTGTCGCCGGAAGCCAAGGATTCCTACGTCGCGTCGGTGCGGGCCGAATATCGCAAGGTCGCCGACGCGCATGCGCGCGGCCAAGCCGACAAGGCGCGCCTGTCGCTGGAGAAAGCGCGCGCCAACGCGCTGGCGATCGACTGGGCCGCCTACAATCCGCCCAGGCCAAGCTTTTTCGGCGCGCGGGTTCTCGACGACTGGGATCTCGCCGATCTCGCCCGCCATATCGACTGGACGCCGTTCTTCCAGACCTGGGAGCTCAAGGGCCGCTATCCCGCCATTCTCGACGACGAGAAACAAGGCGCGGCGGCGCGGCAATTGTTCGACGACGCGCAGGCGATGCTGAAACGCATCATCACCGAGAAATGGTTCGCGCCCAAGGCGGCGGTCGGCTTCTGGCCGGCGGCGCGGGTTGGCGACGACATCCGCCTCTTCGCCGACGACGGCCGCGAGACGAGCCTGGCGACGCTGTTCACGCTGCGCCAGCAGCTCGCCAAGCGCGACGGCCGCCCCAATGTCGCGCTCGCCGATTTCGTCGCGCCGCTCGACTGCGGCAGACAAGACTATGTCGGCGCCTTCGTGGTGACGAGCGGAATCGAGGAGGACGCGATCGCCAAGCGCTTCGCCCTCGCCAACGACGATTATTCGTCGATCCTGGTCAAGGCGCTCGCCGACCGCTTCGCCGAAGCGCTCGCCGAGGCGCTGCACGCCCGCGTGCGCCGCGCGCTGTGGGGCTATTCGCCCGACGAGACATTGTCGCCCGACGAGCTGATCGCCGAATCCTATCGCGGCATCCGCCCCGCGCCCGGCTATCCCGCCCAGCCCGACCACACCGAAAAGGCGACGCTGTTCCGCCTGCTCGACGCGGAAGCGCGGATCGGCGTCACCCTGACCGAGAGTTTCGCCATGTGGCCGGGCGCGTCGGTCAGCGGGATCTATATCGCCCATCCGGACGCGCATTATTTCGGCGTCGCCAAGGTCGAACGCGACCAGGTCGAGGACTACGCCGCGCGCAAGGGCATGGCGATTGAGGAAGTCGAGCGCTGGCTCGCGCCGGCGCTCAATTACACGCCGACGGCGGTCGCGGCGGCGGAGTAGCGATGGCGGCGCCGCGTCCATTTGTCTTTCGCTGAGCCGAGCTCCTCACGCCGCGCGCGGCTCGATGGCGTCGAGCACCGCCTGGATCTCGCGGCGCTTGCGCATCAGGTCGAAATCCGCCTGGAGCCCGAGAAACAGCCCCTCGGAGACGCCGAAATAGCGTGCGAGACGCAGATCGGTGTCGGCGCTGATCGACCGCTTGCCCAGCACGATCTCGTTGATCCGCCGCGGCGGCACCCGCAACGCGCGCGCCAGTTCGTTCTGGCTCATGCCCATCGGCTTCAAGAAATCTTCGAGCAGGACTTCGCCCGGCGACGGGTTCGGCAAGAGGTCGGCGTCACTCATGATAGTCGACGATTTCGACATGAGCTGCGCCTCCTTCGCGCCAGATAAAACAGATGCGCCACTGATCGTTGATGCGGATCGAATGCTGTCCCAGCCGATTGGCTTTCAACGCTTCGAGCCGATTGCCCGGCGGCGCCCGCAAGTCGGACAAGGCCCTAGCGTTGTTGAGAAAACGCAATTTCCGCAGCGCGGTCGGCTGAATCTCCGAAGGCGGCTTTCGACTTTGCCGACCGGACCGAATCAGCGCGGTTTCCGGATCGGCGAAATCGTAGATCATTGCCCTCAATAACGCATAACGTTATGAGGGGCAACCGGCGCTTTTCGCCCCGATCCATGCCCCTGCGGCTCCGCGCATCGCCGGTGCCGATCGACGGAGAACGCCGCCCAGTCTAGCGTCGCGTCGAAAGCGTCCGCCGAAGCTGGAACGCGCCAAGCGTCAAAGCGCTTGCGCGCGTTCGCTACGCGCCGCGCTGCTCTCAGAACTCCTGCCAGCCCTCGGCCGCGCCGCCGCCAGCCGCCGCGACCGCCCGCTTCGCGTAGCCGGGCGCCGCCGCGTTCGCCGCCTTGGCCGGCGCGCGGAAGGCGTGCGGCGCGGCCTTCGCCAGCTCGGCGCGCAGCGTCGCCGCGGCGGCGACGTGGCCGACATGGAATTGGCCCATCAGCTCGGCGAGCTTCGAGGTCTCCTCCGACAGCGAATGGCCGGCGGCGGTCGATTGCTCGACCATCGCCGCATTCTGCTGCGTCACCAGGTTCATCTGTTCGATGGCGACGTTGATCTCCTCCATCGCGGTCGATTGTTCGTGCGCGCCGACGGCGATGTCGGACACCGTCGCGTTGATCTCGGCCACCTGCGTCGCGATGCGTTCGAGCGAGCGGCCGGTCTGCGCCACCAGTTCGACGCCGACGCCGACCTGGGCGCTCGAGTCGGAAATCAGCCCCTTGATCTCCTTGGCCGCCTCCGCCGAACGCTGCGCCAGCGCGCGCACTTCGGAGGCGACGACGGCGAAGCCGCGCCCCGCTTCGCCGGCGCGCGCCGCCTCGACGCCGGCGTTGAGCGCCAGCAGATTGGTCTGGAACGCAATCTCGTCGATGACGCCGATGATCTGGCCGATCTGCTGCGACGAATTGGCGATGGCGTTCATCGCCTCGACCGCGTGGCGAACGACGCCCGCGCTCTTCTTGGCGTCCTCGTCGGCGGCCGCGACCACCCGGCGCGCGTGCTGCGTGCCTTCGGCCGACTTTTTCACCGCCGCGGTCACCTCGGTCAACGTCGCCGTCGTCTGCTCGAGGCTGGCGGCTTGCTGCTCGGTGCGGCGCGAGAGGTCGTCGGCCGCCGCGGAAATTTCTTTCGCGCTGGTTTCGATCGAGCCGGTGGAATCGACGACGCTGACGATCGTCGCTTTGAGCTTGTCGACCGCGACGTTGAAGTCGTCGCGGATCCGGGCGTAGGCCGGCGTGAAGCCGTCGGCGAGCCGCACCATCAAATCGCCGCCGGCGACCTCCTTGAGGCCGACCCCGAGACGCTGCACCGCCTCGGTCTGCTCCTTGGCCGCCTTGGCGCGCTCGGCGCTCGCCCGCTCGCGCTCGGTTTCGGTGAGCGTGCGCGTCGCCGCCGCCTCGGATTCCAGCCGCGTCCGATCGAGCGCGTTCTGCCTGAACACGGCCAGCGCCCGCGACATGCGCTCGAGTTCGCGGACGCGCGTCGTCCCCTCGCCGGTCGCAAGGTCGAGTTCGCCCGCGGCGAGCCGCTCCATGACGGCGCTCATGGAAACGATCGGCCGCGCGAGCTTGCGTCCCATCGCCACCGACGCCGCGGCGCAGAACGCGATGACGAGGAAGACCAGCAAGCCCTCCGTCTTCAGCCTCGAAAAGAAGACTTCGTCGAGGTCGTCGACGTAGACGCCGGTCCCGATCACCCAACCCCAGGGCTTGAATTGCGCAACATAGGACAGCTTCGGCTGCGGCTTGTCCTTGCCGGGTTTCGGCCAATCGTAGCCGACGAACCCCGAACCGGACTGTCGCGCGGCGTCCACCATTTCGACGAACAGCTTCTTGCCGTTCGGATCCTTGTAGTCCGACAGATCCTGTCCGTTCATCTCCGGCTTGATCGGATGCATGACCATGCGCGGCTGCATGTCGTTGATCCAGACGTAGTCGCCCGCGCCGTAGCGCAGCCTGGCGAGCTGCTTTTCCGCGTTGGCTTGAGCGGCTTCGACGCTCTCCTGGCCCGACTGAGCGGCGGCATATTCCGCGCTTACGATCGACGAGGCGGACTCGACGAGGGTCGTCAGTTCGTGGCGGCGGTCAGCCCAAAGCCCATCTCGATAGCCGACCAATTGATAGGTGGCGACGCCGATCAAACAGGCGATCGCCAGCGCGATCAGAAGGGCGACCTGGCCGACGATCGATTTCGGCGCGAACCGTCCGAACAGGTCGCGCGAAGCGCCCCGCGGCCGCTTTTTCGCCCCCTCTTGCGCCGCAGGCGCCTCGCCCCGCCGTCCGCGGGATTCAGCCGCGTCGATCGTTTCGCTTCGCAGCTTCGGCGCACCCATGTTCATGGCGATGACTTTCTTGCGATCCGCCTTGCGCGGTCGAGGTTGAGCCGAACGACTTGCCGCGCGGGCGAGCGTCGATTCAGAATCTCGCTGGTTTCGATGGAGTCGGCGCGGGGCGTCATGCCCTCGGTCGCGACCCGTTAGCGATGGCCGCCTGTCGTTACAATGACGATTTACGGTGAACGCTTGGTTAATCTGTAACGCGGCGGCGGCCGCCGCTATTTCGCCTCGCAGACGAGCGCGCAGGCGCGCGCGAAGCCTGCGAAGCAAAAAAGTCGAGCAAGCCGCCTGCGCGGCGAAACGTCACACCGCGCGCGGAGCGTGACGGCGTCGGCTGCGCCGCCTGCGCGACGCGCCCGGCGCTCATTGCGCGGCGATCTCCGGCGCCGACGGCGCGCGTCCGTTCGCCCGTGGCGTTTCGTCGAGCCAGGTCTCGACCGCGCTGCGGCCGCTGGCGCGCAGGCGTTCGAGGAATTCCCAGCCGAGATTGCCGGCGCTCTCGTCGGCGAGGCCTTCGAATTCCTCCTGCGCGGAGATGCGGCCGATGCGCAGGCGGCGCAGCTTCGGCGTCGCGCCGACGAAGATGCCGTATTTCAGCGCCTCGAGCTCGGCGTTGAGCGTCGCGTTGAAATGGATCTGTTCGAGCCGCTTGGCGATCTCGCGTGGGCTGGTCGGCAGACGCGCCGCATTCGTCGGCGTCACCTGCACGATCAGCAGATGGGCGGCGTTCGAGGCGCGCGCCAGCGGGATGAGCGGCGGATTGGCGGAATAGCCGCCGTCCCAATAGGGCTCGCCGTCGATTTCGATCGCGTGGTGGATCAGCGGCAGGCAGGCGGAGGCGAGCACGACGTCGACGCTGACTTCGCCGGTCGAGAACACGCGCAGCCCGCCGTCGCCGACCCGCGTCGCGCCGATCAGCAGGCGCGCCGGCGAATGCGTCTTGAGCCGAGCAAAATCGACCTCGTCGCTCAACGCCTCGCGCAGCGGGTTGAGGTTGAACGGATTGAACAGATAGGGCGACAGCGCGCGGGTCATCAGCCCCAGCGACAGGCCGGCGAGCGCCGCGCTCGGCGTCAGCGCCGCTGCGCGGCTCATCCGCTTCCAGAACCGCTCCAGCCGCGCCTTGGCCGCCGCGCGGCCGCCCTCCATCAGCCCGGAGGCGAGCAGCACCGCGTTGACCGCGCCGGCGCTGACGCCGCTGATCGCGTCGAACGAAATCTCCGGTTCGTCGAGCAGTCGCTCCAGGGCGCCCCAGGTGAAGGCGCCGAACGAGCCGCCGCCCTGCAGGGCGAGCGACAGCCGCCGCGGCGGCCATTGCGGCGGCGCGGCGACGAGGCCGAAACGCTCAAGGGTCCGGTCGAGAAAGCGCATCGCTCGCTTCGAGTCCTGGTCGGCGAGGATAGGGGGCTCTATTGTGCGCCGCAACATGAAAGCGGCGCGACAAGCGCCGAAGCCTATTCCGCCGGCGCCTTGGCGCGGCTGGCGGCGACGATCGCGTCGAGCAGGCCGGGGAAGCGCTGGGCGAGATCGTCGACCCGGACCGAGATCATCCGATACGGCCCGGCGAGCCGCGTGCGGGTGACGCCCGCCTCGCGCAGCCGCGCGTAATGGTAGCTGAGGTTGCTCTTCGGCGCAGTTGCGTCGAACGCCTGGCACGGCGCCTCGCCCTCTTCGATCAGCCGCAGCACGATCTCGCGCCGCGTCGGCTCGCTGAGCGCCTCGAGCACGGCGGAAAGCTCGATCTGATCGCGCTCAGGATGGTGCAGTTCCTTGGCCATGACCGTCATATAGGCGTTGTTTTGCTCGGTGCGCAGCCCCGTTTTCCCTTCCCCCCTTACGGGGGAACGCAGCGCGAAGCGCCGGATGAGGGCGTGCCGCAGGCGTGGTTTGCCAGTTAAATCAAACGCCTGCGCGCCGACCCCTCACCCCTGCCCCCTCCCGAGCGGGAGAGCGGGTTTTCCGCCTCGCCTCTGTCAGTTCAACAATTATTGAACTCATTGAATCCTGCCTGGAGGGACCCTAGTTCAATGATCCTTGAACTGATCCAGGACCCTCCCATGCTCCGCCTTCTCCCGCTCGTCCTCGGCGCCTTCGCCATTGGCGCCGAGACATTCCTGGTCTCCAGCGTGCTGCCGCAGATCGCCGCCGACCTCCATGTCACGGCGGCGGCGGCCGGCTCGCTGGTGACGATCTTCGCCCTCGCCTACGCCTTCGGCTCGCCGCTGATCGCGGTGGCGACCGCCGGCGTCGAGCGCAAGCGGCTGCTGATTGGCGCCATCGCCGCCTTCGCCCTCGCCAATCTCGTCGCCGCCGTCGCGCCGAACTTCGTCAGCCTCGCCGCGGCGCGCGCGCTGCTCGCGCTTGCCGCCGGCACGTTCATGCCGGCCGCGGTCGCCTTCGCCACCGCGCTCTTTGCCGCCGAGCGGCGCGGCCGGGCGATCGCGCTGATCTATGGCGGCATGACGCTGGCGACGGTCGTCGGCGTTCCGGCCGGCGCCTATCTCGCCTCGTTCGCCGGCTGGCGCGCGCCGTTCTTCGGCGTCGCGGCGCTCGCCGCGCTCGCCGCCATCGGCGTCGCGACCGCTCTGCCGCGCCTCGCCAGCGCGCGCGCCGCCGGCTTCGCCGAGCGGCTCGCGGTCATGCGGCGGCCGGACGTGCTGCAAATGCTGACGCTGACCGCCCTGGCGCTGATCGGCCCGTTCGCGCTCAACACCTTCCTCGGCGTGTTGGTGGAATCGGCGTTTGGCGTCGGCGGCGACAGGTTGGCGCTGGTGTTCGCCTTCTTCGGCGTCGTCAGCTTCCTGGGCAGCCAGTTCGGCGGTTACGCCGCCGACCGCTGGCCACGCGAACGTTTCCTCGCCGTCGTCTTCGTCGTCCTCATTCTCGCCTTCCCGCTGCTGTCGATCGGCCCGCGGCTCGGCGGCGGGGCGGGCGCGGCGCTGCTGTTCGCCGGCCTGGCGCTGTGGGGCGTGTTCGGCTGGGCGTTCCCGATCGTGCAGCAGGCGCGTCTGGTCACGCTCGATCCCGTCATGGCGCCGATCACGCTGTCGCTCAACATCTCGGCGCTCTATATCGGCGTCGCGATCGGCTCGTCGCTCGGCGCCTGGACGATCGCCCGCGGATCGGTCGACGCGATCGGCGTCGTCGCCGGCGCGAGCGAGATCGTCGCGCTGGTCTGGCTGGCGCTGACCCGTTCGCCCAAGTCGGCGGCCGCGACGACGCAAGGGCGGACGTCGGCAGACGCCGTTTCCTTCGCGCCGGGCGAATAAGCGGCTGGAGCAAGGCGCAGGATCGGCGCGGCCGCTTGACGGCGACGGCGCGGCGTGGCCCGCTCAGGCGTTGGGGATTTTGGGCGCTCTCCCTCATCCTCCTTTTCGACGGCGGCGACCATGAGCGAAACTTCGCAATCGACGCCCGTTCGCCTCGGCGCGGGCGGCCACTGGCGCAATTGGGTCGGCAATCAGTCGTTCGTCGCGCGCCACAAGGGCGAGCCCGCTTCGGAGGACGAACTGGCGGCGATGGTGGCCCAAGCGGCGCGCGCGAATCTGCCCGTGCGCGTCGCCGGCTCCGGCCATTCGTTCACGCCGGTGGTGGCGACCAGCGGCCTGCTGCTGAGCCTCAAAGCCATGCAGGGCGTCGTCGGCGCCGATCTGACGCGCAAGCGCGTCACCGTGCGCGCGGGAACCCGGATCGGCGACATCGGCCGCGCGCTCAAAGGCATGGGGCTGTCGCTCGCCAATCAGGGCGACATCGATGCGCAGGCGATCGCCGGCGCGCTGTCGACCGGCACGCACGGCACCGGGATCACGCTCGGCTGCCTCTCGACCCAGGCGGTCGGCATGCGCCTCGTCAAGGCCGACGGCGACATCCTCGATCTCGACATCGACGCGGACCCCGAGACGATGGCCGCCGCCCAGGTGGCCGTCGGCATGCTCGGCGTGATGTCCACGGTCACGCTGCAAGTCGTCGACGCCTACAATCTCGAGGAGAAGCAGTGGCGCGACGATTTCGAGGCTTGCATGGAGAGCCACGACCAGCTCGCCGCCGGCAATCGCCATTTCGGCTTCTTCTGGTGCCCCGTTCCGGAGTCGCGCCATCTCTACTGCCTGCCCGATCTCGCCGCCGTCTCGCCGACCAGGCGCGAGCATGACGTGTGCGAAATGAAGGTGATGAACGTCACCGACGCGGCGCCCTTCGCGAACGAAGCGACCTTCGAGCGCGTCGCCTACAGCTCGGAGATCTACCCGATCGAATATGTCCCCAATTTCCACGAGCTCGAATACGCGATCCCCGTCGAGCACGGCAAAGAGGCGCTGCGGCAGGTGCGCGCGCTGATGCTGACCAAGCACACGAACTGCATCTATCCCGTCGAATACCGGTTCGTCGCCGGCGACTCGGGCATGCTGAGCCCATACTACCGGCGCGCCAGCGTGACGATCTCCGTCTCCGGCGGCCCCGGCGTCGACTACTGGAGCTATCTCACCGACGTCGACGCGATCCTGCGTCCATACGGCGCGCGCCCGCACTGGGGCAAGCTGCACTTCAACGCGCGCGAAGACATGCCCGCGCTCTATCCGCGCTATGAGGCCTTCCAGGCGATCCGCCGCCGGCTCGATCCCGAGGATCGCTTTCTCAACGATCATTTGCGCGGGCTGTTCGGGTGAGCGGCGGCGCGGCGCGGCGAACATCCCCATTGCGCCGCCGCGATCGCAATTCTAAGCCTGCGGGGCCAAATGGAGCGCCCGCCCTTGTCCAACCCGCACAATCCGCCGCTTCAGCTGTTCGTGATTCGCCACGGCGAAACCGAGTGGGCGCTGTCGGGCCAACATACCGGCGTCACCGAGATTGCGTTGACGGCGCACGGCGAGGACGAAGCGCGCGCGCTTGCGCCGACGCTTGGCGAGGTCGCCTTCACGCGCGTGCTGACGAGCCCGCGCCAACGGGCGCGCCGGACTTGCGAGTTGGCCGGACTGGGCGCCGCGGCCGAAATCGAGCCGAACCTGGCGGAATGGCTTTACGGCGAATACGAAGGCCTGACCCCGGCGGAAATCGACCAGCGCCAGCCGGGCTGGGAGGTCTTCCGCAACGGCTGTCCCGGCGGCGAGACGCCTGAGCAGGTCGCCGATCGCGCCGATCGGCTGCTGCAAAGTCTTGGCGCGGCGAGCGGCGCCATCGCGCTCTTCACCCACGGCCATTTCGCCCGCGCGCTGGCCGTGAGATGGATCGGCCTGCCGATCGGCGTCGGCGGGCGTTTCGCGTTGCGCACCGCCTCGATCGGCATCCTCGGCTACGACCCCGCCCGCCCCGACGTCCCCGTCATCGCGCTGTGGAACGAAGTTCCCAGCCGGCGCGGCTGAGGTCGGCCGCCCCCCGGCTCGCCGTCAGCGCCGAGCGGCTGCGCGTCGCCCGAGCAAGACGCGTAAAGCCGAACCGTCGCCGACGTCTTTGCGAGCGACGGCGAAGCGACCCAGACCAAGCGGTCGCCGCAACGCTCAGAGCGTGTTGCGTTTAGGTCGGCTCGGACCTCATCCTGAGGCGCCCTCGCGTTAGCGAGGGCCTCGAAGGATGACCCAGCGTGCGCCGGCGGACGTGCGAGCTGGAACGTCCTTCGAGGCCGCTTCGCGGCGCCTCAGGACGAGGCGCTGGCGGAAAGCGATTCCAAGCAAACGCCGCAACCCCTGAGTGTGGATGGCCTTGCTTTGCTCGCCGCGCCGGCGCACGCGCCATCGTGATCGGCGGCTGCCGCTGCAAGCCCTTGCGGCTCGCCCACAAAATGAGGACATTGGTTGCCGCTGATTCCCTGAATTCGAGACGCGAGCGATATGACCGAAATGATCCCGCATGACGCTCGAGGCGCGATCGCTTCGAGGCTGAGCCGACGGGTCTTCCTGGCTGGCGTTCTCGCCCTTCCAGCCGGCTGCAACGCGCCCGGCCTCGGCGCGCTGAACGCCGGCGCCGCCTACGGCCCCGTCGCCAACGAGCCGTTCCCGATCGCCGGCATCGACCTCAGCGACCGCAATCCAGATTTGCTCCGTCAGGAAGTCGCATTTTCGGGACCCTATCGACCGGGAACTGTGGTCGTGAACGTCGCTCAGCGCCGATTGTATCTCGTTCAGGGCGGCGGACGCGCGCTTCGCTACGCGGTTGGCGTTGGACGCGAGGAAGCGTTGAATTTTCACGGCTCGGCGATTATCGGGCGCAAGGCGGAATGGCCGAGTTGGATTCCGACGGCGACGATGATTCGCGCCATGCCGCGCTATGCGGCCTACGCGGGGGGCATGCCGGGCGGCATCGACAATCCCTTGGGCGCGCGCGCCCTCTATCTCTATCGCGATGGCCAGGACACGTACTTCCGATTGCACGGAACGACGGAGCCGGAGACGATCGGAACGGCGGTCTCCAGCGGTTGCATCCGCCTGGTCAATCAAGACGTCATCGACCTCTACAATCGCGTTCCCGTCGGCGCCCCGGTCGTCGTTTTGCAGAACTAAATCGTTCATCGCGACGCCGGTCGTTGTCCCAGGTCGGAAAAGAACCGCAACAGATAGCCGTCGGGATCGGCGACCACGAATTGACGATTCCCCGATTCGATTTCGTCGCGCCGATACCAGCGCTCTTCGATCGGAACGACAATTTCGAACCCGGCCTTGCGGACGCGCTGGTGCAGCGCGTCGACGTTCGCCGCCTCGATCTGAAAATTCACGCCGCGCCCGTACGGACGTTCGAGCGGCGCCGAGCGAAAGCGACGACCCGGCCCGGCCGCTTCCTCAAGCATCAGCCGCGCGCCGTCGAGATCGAGAAAAGCGAAGCGCTCCTCGGGGCGGTCGTAAAGGACGCTGAAGCCGACCCCGTCGACATAAAAGGCCAGCGATCGGTCGAGGTCGGATACGTCGAGTTCCGGGATCAGGCGACTCATGGCGGAACCCTGCCCAAACCACTGCATATGCCAAACGACGCTATCATATCTCGCCGCCGACGCGCTCGAGCGCGGAATGGCGGTTTCGGGCAGTCGAAACGTCGAAGCGGACAGACGCTCCCGCCTCGCGCCGCGGCGGCTCACGAACCAGTGCGGACAATTCGACCTCCCAACAAGCACGCGAGAAGCGGCGCCGCGCTAGCGCTTGCGCCCGCTGACGACGATCCACAACGTGAGGTCCCAGGCGCCATAGATGCCGCAGATCAAGAACAGCGTCGTCGCGCCGGCAATGACGCTGGGCGCGAAGGATTTCTCGGCGATCAGTCCGGCCGCGCCGACGATCAGACACGCATTGGCCAGCGCCGGAACGCCGCCGTAGGGAATCCAGTCGGCCCAACTCAACGCGACGAATTCGATCTTGCGTCGCGCTTCTATGACCTTGGTCAGATAGGTGAGGCCGCCCAAACCGCATAGGCAAAGAATCACCGCGGTGGGCCACGGCGACGCCAGCGGCGCAAGCACCGTCAAGGAGAGCAGCAGCGCGCTGCCGAAATGGACCAGCGTCGGAGTCAGGTAAGCGCGCGCGCCGTTTATTGCGTCCGAACTGGAGAGCCCGGCGCCGAGCGTGACCACGACAAACAACAACCCGATCAGGGAGGCGCTCGCTGCGCCTGTCGTGACGTAGAAGTTGTCCCAGTCGTGCAGCATGGGCGCCATGATCTGAAACAGGCGCCAGTTTCCGTACTTTTGCAACCGCACGCCGGATGACGGGCCGCCACCAAGCCGAGCGATCATACGGACACGACTGCGACAATCGACAATGATCGCCGGCCACCGCCGCGCTCGCCGTCAAGGTCGAGCCGCTATGCGCATCGCTGCCGCGAACTTGTCCGCTTAGGCGCGGCGCATGACCGTCCCGGCGGAGGCGCCCGACGCCTCGGCGCTTCGGCATGGAGAGCAGAACGAGCTTCCCTGCCGATCCGTCGGGCGCCGGATGTCCGTCGGGCGAATGTCGATGGTATGGTCGGGACCGGGACAAGACCGGCGCCGGCTATTGGACAAAGGACGAAACAATGCGTGCAGTTGGACTCTTCGCTCATGGCGGTCCCGAAGTTCTCCAGATCGTCGAATTGCCCGAAGTTCACGCTGGCCCGGGTGAGGTGCGGATCCGCATCCATGCGGCGACGGTCAACCCAACCGACGTCGGAGTTCGCAACGGAACGCGCGCCGAACAGCAGAAGGCGGATCCGCCGCCCTACGTGCCGGGAATGGAGGCGGCGGGAATCGTCGATGAGGTTGGAAGCGGCGTTCCCGACCGACTCAAGCTTGGCGACGCCGTCGTGGCGATCGTCATGCCGAAAGGCGGGCATGGCGCGTATCGCGAGCAGATTGCGCTCGATGCGCGATCGGTCGTGCGCGCCCCCGCCGGAAAGACCCATCCCGAGGCCGCCACCTTGCCGATGAACGGGCTGACGGCGCGCCAGTCGCTCGACCTGCTCAAGCTGTCTCCAGGTCAGGTCGTCGCGGTGACCGGCGCCGCGGGCGCTTATGGCGGCTACGTCATCCAGCTCGCCAAAGCCGACGGGCTGACGGTCATCGCCGATGCCTCCGAGAAAGACGAGAAGCTGGTCGCCTCGCTTGGCGCCGACATCGTCGTTCGGCGAGGCGAGGATGTCGCGTCACGGTTTCGCAGCCACTTCCCTCGAGGAGTCGATGGGCTCGCGGACGGAGCGGTGCTGAACGAGCGCGTCGTCGCCGCGGTTCGCGACGGCGGCGCCTTCACCTCCGTCCGCGGTTTCCTCGGCGCGCCGCAGCGCGATATCCATTTCACCGCGACCTTTGTGCGCGCCTACGCGCAGGCGTGGGAGAAGCTCGATCGGCTCCGGCAGCAGGTCGAGGCCGGCGTCCTCACGCTTCGCTTGGCGGCGGTCTATCCGCCGGAAAGGGCGGCCGACGCCCATCGTCGGCTGGAGGCCGGCGGCACGAGAGGACGGCTGGTCATCCAATTCTAAACCGGGAGGACAAGCCGCAGAATCGGAGCGGGCGCCTCTCATCGATCGAGCGCCCGAGCGCCGCTGACGAACCGA
>NZ_JBEKVH010000051.1:0-22748 GCF_049514155.1 Roseiarcus sp.
GCGCGCACCTTCGCTCCCGGCTCGACCGAGATGATCGATTCGACCGGCAGCAGATAGCGCGCGTCGCCGCCGCGCGGCAGCCTGATCACCTTGCCGTCCTTGCCCTTGATCACCATCGCCGGCTTGAGGCTGGCGGTGCGCGGCGACGAGCGCCAGTCGATGACGATGCGCTTGGCGATGCCGGTCGCTTCGTCGATCTGCTCCGACATCGAGGCGCCTTCGGTGAGGTCCTCGAAGCCGACGACGCCGTCGATCTCGGACAGAATCGGCCGGGTGAACGGATCCCACTCGGCCAGACGCGCGCCGCGCTTGACCTGGTCGCCCTCGTCGACCTTGAGCCGGGCGCCGTACTGCACGCGATGCACCGCGCGCTCGGCGCCGCTCTTGTCGACGACGACGATGGCGACGTTGCGCGCCATCGCCATCAGATCGCCGTTGGCGTTGCGCGCGACGTTGCGGTTGCGCATCTTCACGACGCCTTCGAAGTTCGACTCGATGAACGACTGGTCGGCGAGCTGCGCCGCGCCGCCGATGTGGAAGGTGCGCATCGTCAGCTGCGTGCCCGGCTCGCCGATCGATTGCGCCGCGATGACGCCGACCGCCTCGCCCATGTTGACCGGCGTGCCGCGCGCCAGGTCGCGGCCGTAGCAGGCGGCACAGACGCCGTTCGGCGCTTCGCAGGTCAGCACCGAGCGGATTTTCACCTCCTGAATGCCGGCGGCGGTGATCGCGGGGATGTCCTCCTCGTTGATCATCCGGCCGGCCGCGACGATCGCCTTGCCGTCAGCGTCGGCGATCGGCTCGGCCGCGGTGCGGCCGAGAATGCGCGAGGCGAGCGAGGCGACGACGGTGCCGGCGTCGATGATCGCCCGCATCTTGAGGCCGCTGCTCGAGCCGCAATCGGGCGAGGTGATGATCGAGTCCTGCGCGACGTCGACCAGACGACGCGTCAGATAGCCGGAGTTGGCGGTCTTCAGCGCCGTGTCGGCGAGGCCCTTGCGCGCGCCATGGGTCGAGTTGAAGTACTCGAGAACCGACAGGCCCTCCTTGAAGTTGGAGATGATCGGGCTCTCGATGATCTCGCCCGACGGCTTGGCCATCAGGCCGCGCATCGCCGCGAGCTGGCGCATCTGGGTGGGCGAACCGCGCGCGCCGGAATCCGACATCATGTAGATCGAATTCATCGGCATGTCGCGGCCGTTCTTGTCCTTGCGGACGGCCGAGATGCCCGCCATCATCTCCTCGGCGAGCTTGTCGGAGCACTTCGCCCAGGCGTCGACGACCTTGTTGTACTTCTCGCCCTGGGTGATCAGGCCGTCGTTGTACTGCTGCTCGTATTCCTTCGCCAGCGCCGAGGTCTCGGCGATGCGCGCGGGCTTGGTGTCCGGCACGACCATGTCGTCCTTGCCGAACGAAATGCCGGCCTTGAACGCCTCGCGGAAGCCGAGCGCCATGATGCGGTCGCAGAAGATCACCGTCTCCTTCTGACCGCAGTTGCGGTAGACGGTGTCGATCATCCGCGAGATTTCCTTCTTCGTCATCAGCTTGTTGACGACGTCGAAGGGGATCTTGGTGTGATCGGGCAGGAGCTGGCCGAGCATCAGGCGGCCGGGCGTCGTGTCGAACACCTTGGACTGGCGCTTGCTATCGGCGTCGAAGATCCAGGCGCGGCCCTTGATCTTGCTGTGCAGCGTGATCGCCTTGGCGGCGAGCGCGTGCTCGATCTCGCCCATGTCGGCGAAGGCCATGCCCTGCCCCGGCTCGCCGTCGCGCATCAGCGTGGCGTAGTAGAGCCCAAGCACCATGTCCTGGCTCGGCACGATGATCGGCTGGCCGTTGGCGGGGTGCAGGATGTTGTTGGTCGACATCATCAGCACGCGCGCCTCGAGCTGCGCCTCGAGCGACAGCGGCACGTGCACCGCCATCTGGTCGCCGTCGAAGTCGGCGTTGAACGCGGCGCAGACCAGCGGATGCAGCTGGATCGCCTTGCCCTCGATCAGCACCGGCTCGAACGCCTGAATGCCGAGGCGGTGCAGGGTCGGAGCGCGGTTGAGCATCACCGGATGCTCGCGGATCACCTCGTCGAGGATGTCCCAGACTTCCGGCTTCTCCTTCTCGACCAGCTTCTTGGCCTGCTTGACCGTCGCCGACAGACCCTTGGCGTCGAGCCGCGAATAGATGAACGGCTTGAACAGCTCGAGCGCCATCTTCTTCGGCAGGCCGCACTGGTGCAGCTTGAGTTCGGGGCCGACGACGATCACCGAGCGGCCGGAATAGTCGACGCGCTTGCCGAGCAGGTTCTGGCGGAACCGGCCCTGCTTGCCCTTCAGCATGTCGGCGAGCGACTTCAACGGCCGCTTGTTGGCGCCGGTGATGACGCGGCCGCGGCGGCCGTTGTCGAACAGGGCGTCGACCGACTCCTGCAGCATCCGCTTCTCGTTGCGGATGATGATGTCGGGCGCGCGCAGCTCCATCAGCCGCTTGAGGCGGTTGTTGCGATTGATGACGCGACGGTAGAGGTCGTTGAGGTCGGAAGTGGCGAAGCGGCCGCCGTCGAGCGGCACCAGCGGCCGCAGGTCCGGAGGAATGACCGGGATTTCGGTGAGGATCATCCACTCCGGTTTGTTTCCGGAATGCATGAACGCCTCGATGATCTTCAGCCGCTTGGCGAGACGCTTCGGCTTCAGCTCGCTCTTCGATTCGGCGATCTCGACTTTCAGATCCTCGGCGATCTTGGCGAGGTTCATGCCCTTGAGAATCTCGCGGATCGCTTCGGCGCCGATCATCGCCGTGAAGCTGTCCTGGCCGTATTCGTCGGCCGCGCGCAGGAACTCGTCCTCGGAGAGGAGCTGACGGTCCTTGAGCGGCGTCAGGCCGGGATCGAGCACGATGTAGGACTCGAAATAGAGGATGCGCTCGAGGTCCTTGAGCGTCATGTCGAGCAGCAGGCCGATGCGCGACGGCAGCGACTTGAGGAACCAGATGTGCGCGACCGGCGCGGCGAGCGAGATGTGGCCCATGCGCTCGCGCCGCACCCGCGACAGCGTCACCTCGACGCCGCACTTCTCGCAGATGACGCCCTTGTACTTCATCCGCTTGTACTTGCCGCACAGGCACTCGTAGTCCTTGATCGGCCCGAAGATGCGCGCGCAGAACAAGCCGTCGCGTTCCGGCTTGAAGGTGCGGTAGTTGATCGTCTCCGGCTTCTTGATCTCGCCGAACGACCAGGAGAGGATCTTCTCCGGGCTGGCGATGCCGATCTGAATCTGATCGAACGCCTGCGGCTGGGCGACCGGCGCGAACGGATTGGTGACTTCCTGATTCATTCCTGCATCTCCTGCGGGGCCGACGGCGCACTGGAGCGCGCGACCCGCTGTGAAGAACCGACGGGGAAGATGGCCTCCCCGCGCATCGGCGAAAGCCGCGCCCGGACGTCGCGGGCGCGCAAATTCGCCGTCATTCGGCGGCCTCGGCCGGCGGCGCGTCGCCCGGCAGCTTCTTGGTCGCGGCGAGCTCGACGTTGAGGCCGAGCGACCGCATTTCCTTGACCAGCACGTTGAAGCTCTCGGGAATGCCCGACTCGAACGTGTCGTCGCCGCGCACGATCGCCTCGTAGACCTTGGTGCGGCCGGCCACGTCGTCCGACTTGACCGTCAGCATTTCCTGCAACGTGTACGCGGCGCCGTAGGCCTCGAGGGCCCAGACCTCCATTTCGCCGAAACGCTGGCCGCCGAACTGCGCCTTGCCGCCCAGCGGCTGCTGGGTGACGAGGCTGTAGGGGCCGATCGAGCGGGCATGGATCTTGTCGTCGACGAGGTGGTGCAGCTTCAACATGTAGATGTAGCCGACCGTCACCTTGCGATCGAACGAATCGCCGGTGCGTCCGTCGTACAGCGTCACCTGCCCCGACGAGTCGTATTGCGCCAGCTTGAGCATGTCGACGATGTCCTTCTCGCGCGCCCCGTCGAACACCGGCGTCGACACCGGCACGCCGCGGCGCAGGTTCTCGCCGAGTTCGGCGAGCCCCTCGTCGTTGAGCGAGCGGATGGTCTCGTCCTCGCCGTAGATCTCCTTCAGCTTGGAGCGCAGCGGCGCGGCGTCCTTGTTGCGCATGTAGGCGTTGACCGCGTCGCCGACCTGCTTGCCCAAGCCGGCGCAGGCCCAGCCGAGGTGGGTCTCGAGGATCTGGCCGACGTTCATGCGGCTCGGCACGCCGAGCGGGTTGAGCACGATGTCGACCGGCGTGCCGTCGGCGAGGAAGGGCATGTCCTCCTGCGGCACGATGCGCGAGACGACGCCCTTGTTGCCGTGGCGTCCCGCCATCTTGTCGCCGGGCTGGATCTTGCGCTTCACCGCGATGAAGACCTTGACCATCTTCATCACGCCGGGCGGCAGCTCGTCGCCGCGCTGCAGCTTCTCGACCTTGTCGAGGAAGCGGCTCTCGAGCGACTTCTTCGACTCGTCGTACTGTTTGCGCATCGCCTCGATTTCGCTCATCGCGGAATCGCTCTCGAGCGCGAACGTCCACCACTGCGAACGCGGATGCTCGTCGATCAGCTCGCGGTTGAGCACCTGATCCTTCTTGAAGCCCTTCGGCCCCGACAAGGCGCGCTTGCCGATCAGCATCTCGGCCAGGCGCGCGTAGACATTGCGATCGAGGATCGCCTGCTCGTCGTCGCGGTCCTTGGCCAGCCGCTCGATCTCCTCGCGCTCGATCGCCTGGGCGCGCTCGTCCTTGTCGACGCCGTGCCGGTTGAACACCCGCACTTCGACGATCGTGCCCTGCACGCCCGGCGGCACCCTGAGCGAGGTGTCGCGCACGTCGGAGGCCTTCTCGCCAAAAATCGCGCGCAACAGCTTCTCTTCCGGCGTCATCGGGCTTTCGCCCTTGGGCGTGATCTTGCCGACCAGAATGTCGCCGGCGACCACTTCGGCGCCGATGTAGACGATGCCCGCTTCGTCGAGATTCTTCAGCGCCTCTTCCGAGACGTTGGGAATGTCGCGGGTGATCTCCTCCGGCCCGAGCTTGGTGTCGCGGGCCATCGCCTCGAACTCCTCGATGTGGATCGAGGTGAAGACGTCGTCCTTGACGATGCGCTCGGAGAGCAGGATCGAATCCTCGAAGTTGTAGCCGTTCCACGGCATGAAGGCGACGAGGACGTTGCGGCCGAGCGCCAGATCGCCGAGATCGGTCGACGGGCCGTCGGCGATGATGTCGCCCTTGTCGACCCGGTCGCCGACCCTGACCAGCGGCTTCTGGTTGATGCAGGTCGACTGGTTGGAGCGCTGGAACTTCATCAGCCGGTAGATGTCGACGCCGGGCTTGGCCGGGTCGATCTCGTCGGTGGCGCGAATGACGATACGGGTCGCGTCGACCTGGTCGACGATTCCGGCGCGCCGCGCCGCGATCGCCGCGCCGGAATCGCGGGCGACGATCGCCTCCATGCCGGTGCCGACCAGCGGCGCGTCGGAACGCACCAGCGGCACCGCCTGGCGCTGCATGTTCGAGCCCATCAGGGCGCGGTTGGCGTCGTCGTTCTCGAGGAACGGGATCAGCGCCGCGGCGACCGAGACGAGCTGCTTGGGCGAAACGTCCATGAAGTCGACGCGGTCGGGCGGCAGCAGCACGGTGTCGCCGGCGTGACGGCAGACGATCAGGTCGCCGGTGAGGCGGCCGCCGGCGTCGATCGGCGATTCGGCCTGGGCGACCGAGTATTTCTGCTCCTCCATCGCCGACAGGTAGACGACGTCGTCGGTCACCTTGCTGTCGCGCACGCGACGGTAGGGCGACTCGATGAAACCGTACTTGTTGACCCGGGCGAAGGTGGCGAGCGAGTTGATCAGCCCGATGTTCGGGCCTTCCGGCGTCTCGATCGGGCAGATGCGGCCGTAGTGGGTCGGGTGCACGTCGCGCACCTCGAAGCCGGCGCGCTCGCGCGTCAGACCGCCGGGCCCGAGCGCCGACAGGCGGCGCTTGTGGGTGATCTCGCTCAGCGGATTGGTCTGGTCCATGAACTGCGACAGCTGCGACGAGCCGAAGAACTCGCGCACCGCCGCCGCCGCTGGCTTGGCGTTGATCAGATCCTGCGGCATGATCGTGTCGATCTCGACCGAGCTCATGCGCTCCTTGATCGCGCGCTCCATGCGCAGCAGGCCGACGCGATACTGGTTCTCCATCAGCTCGCCGACCGAACGGACGCGGCGGTTGCCGAGATGGTCGATGTCGTCGATCTCGCCGCGACCGTCGCGCAAGTCGACCAGCGCCTTGACCACGGCGATGATGTCCTCGCGACGCAGGGTGCGCATGGTGTCGGGCGCGTCGAGATCGAGGCGCATGTTCATCTTGACGCGGCCGACCGCCGAGAGGTCGTAACGCTCGGAATCGAAGAACAGCGAATTGAACATCGCCTCGGCGCTGTCGACCGTCGGCGGCTCGCCCGGGCGCATGACGCGATAGATGTCGAACAGCGCGTCTTCGCGCGAGGCGTTCTTGTCGATCTTGAGCGTGTTGCGGATGTAGGGGCCGATGTTGACGTGGTCGATGTCGAGGATCGGCAGCTCGTCGAGCCCCTTCTCGAGCAGCACGACCAGCGACTTGTCGGTGATCTCGTCGCCGGCCTCGGCGAAGATTTCGCCGGTCTGGGCGTCGTAGAGGTCCTCGGCGATGTACTGGCCGTAGAGATCGGCGTCGACGGCGCGCAGGGCCTTGACGCCCTTGTCGGCGAGCTGGCGCGCGGTGCGCACGGTCAGCTTGCGGCCGGCCTCGACCACGACGTCGCCCTTGTCGGCGTCGATGAGATCGATGGTCGCCTTGAAGCCTTTCATGCGATCGGCGTCGAACGGCACGCGCCAGGCGTCCTTGGCGCGCGTGTAGATCACCTTCTTGTAGAAGGTCGAAAGGATTTCCTCGGCGTCGAGGCCGAGCGCGAACAGCAGCGACGACACCGGAATCTTCCGCCGCCGGTCGATGCGCGCGTGGACGATGTCCTTGGCGTCGAACTCGATGTCGAGCCACGAGCCGCGATAGGGAATGATGCGGGCGGCGAACAGCAGCTTGCCCGACGAGTGGCTCTTGCCCTTGTCGTGGTCGAAGAACACGCCCGGCGAACGGTGCATCTGCGAGACGATGACGCGCTCGGTGCCGTTGACGATGAAGGTGCCGTTCGCCGTCATGAGCGGCATGTCGCCCATGTAGACGTCCTGCTCCTTGATGTCCTTGACCGACTTCGCCTGGGTCTCGGGATCGACGTCGAACACGATCAGGCGCAGCGTCACCTTGAGCGGCGCAGCATAGGTCATGCCGCGCTGGCGGCACTCGTCGACGTCGTACTTGGGCGCCTCGTACTCGTATTTGACGAACTCGAGTTGCGCGGTCTGGGCGAAATCGGTGATCGGGAACACCGATTTGAACACCGCCTGCAAACCCTCGCTCGGACGACCGCCTTTCGGCGCGTCCATCATGAGGAACTGGTCGTAGGAGGCCTTTTGCACCTCGATCAGGTTCGGCATCGGGCCGACTTCCCTGACGTGGCCGAAGACTTTGCGAACCCGTTTGCGGCCGGTGAATGTCTGCGCCATGTCGCTCCTCAATCGTGCTCGCCGCCGTGACGAAAACGGCCTCGCCGCGTTTGCAGCGGCGGCGGCCCGGGTCGGCGGACTTGGTCGGCCCGATCGGGGCCGGAAATCTCATGTCGCGCCTGCGGCGCGACCTCAGCTGGCCTGCCGGGCGCGAAAACCCGGCGTCGACAAATCCAAAGCGTTCACACGCAAGAAACGGCGGGACGGCCCCAAGCCGAAGCCGGGACCGTCCAATCCTCGCGCGAGCCTGAAAGCAGGCTCACGGGGCTTATTTGAGCTCGACCTTCGCGCCGACCTTCTCCAGGGCGGCCTTGATCTTGTCGGCCTCTTCCTTCGACACGCCTTCCTTGACCGGCTTGGGCGCGCCTTCGACGAGATCCTTGGCCTCCTTCAGGCCGAGCGAGGTGATCGCCCGGACTTCCTTGATGACCTCGATCTTCTTGTCGCCGATGGCGGCCAGGACGACGGTGAACTCGGTCTTCTCCTCGACCGGAGCGGCGGCGGCGGCGGCGCCCGGAGCGGCGGCGACCGCCACGGCGGCGGCGGCCGATACGCCCCATTTCGCTTCGAGCAGCTTGGCGAGCTCGGCGGCTTCGAGAACGGTCAGGCTCGACAGTTCGTCGACGATTTTTTCGAGATTAGCCATTGTTGGATGTTCCTAATATGGTTCGAACCAGGGATTTTTGAAGGGCCTCGTTTCAGGCTGCGTCTTTGGCTGCATAGGCCCCCACCACGCGGGCGACCTTGGCGGCCGGCGCGTTGGCGAGTTGGGCGAGCTTGGTCGCCGGAGCCATGATGAGCCCCAACAACCTGGCGCGCAGTTCGTCGAGCGAGGGCAAGGTCGCAAGCGCCCTCACCCCGTCGACGTCGAGCGCCGTCTTGCCCATGGCGCCGCCCAGAAGCACGAATTTCTCGTGATCCTTGGCGAAAGCCACGGCCGCTTTGGCCGCCGCCACCGGGTCGCTCGAATGAGCGATCAGGGTCGGGCCCTTGAGAAGGGCGCCGATCGAGGCGACGTCCGTGCCTTTGAGAGCAATCTGTGCGAGGCGGTTCTTGGCGACCTGCACGTGCGCGCCAGCCTGCCGCATCTGCCTGCGCAGACGCTGCATCTGGGCGACGGTTAGGCCGGAATAGTGGGCGACGACGACGACCGAGGTCTTGGCGAAGACCTCGTGAAGCGTCGCAACCGCCTCCTTCTTTTCCGCTCTATCCACGGTGCTTCTCCGGTTGGCGGGGCGAACCCCGCCTCTTGCACATGCCGCGCCCGACCGTTCTTCTCGGCCGATCGCGACGACTTGCGCCTGTCCCCGGAGCCGGGCCTTGGAGCCCGCCGCCGGACAGATGGTTCGAACCGCAGGCGCCCTCCGGCCAAAAGCGGGCCGCAGGGCGGAAACTCGGTCTTCCCCGTCTATGCAGGCCCCCAGATCTCCCGCGACGCGGGTGGGAATTAAGCGGCGTCTCCTTGAAAGAAAGAGCCGCGCGCGCCGGCAGTCTCGGACAGGACATGGCCGGACGAGACGCGAGGGAGGCCCCCCGAGTCCGCCGGCCCATCCGCCGCCCCGCCCGTCGCTTCATCCGAAGACGTCGCGCCGAACCGAAGCGGAAGCCAAAAAAATGTTCATAAGGGGTCGCATCGCGCCGCCGACCCCGGCGCGCTGTTTAGCCGGATTGGGCGCCCCCGCGCAAGGGCTTTCGTAACAATTTTGTTGCGGCGCGGGATAACCCGCCCCGGGGCCACCGTCAAAGCGGCCGGCGACGCGGCGCCCGGCAGAACCACGCTCGGCCCCCGCCCCTCGGGCGGACGACCGCAAGCGGCGGCTCAACCGGCGTCGCCGGCAGACTGTCCTGCATGGGGCGATCGGCGTCAACGACCGCCTTCATTTTTTTAATTCACTCGACACTCTTGGTTTTTGCTCTTCACGCCCCCGCCCCGCGCGGCTTTCTAGCCGAAGCGGAAGGCCGAGATCGTCTTGCCGCCGATCGCCTCGCGGAAGCTCACCGCGCCCGCCGACGCCTCGGCCGCGCCGACGACGACCATCAGCGGCAGCAGGTGCTCCTCGCGCGGATGGCAGGCGCGCGCCGCCGGCGCTTCGCTCCAGCGCGCCAAACGCTGCTCGCGCGTCGCCGGATCGCTCTTGGTCAGGGTTTCGTCGAGCCAGGCGTCGAAGGTCTGCGAGGCGCGGCCGTCGCCGTCGCGAAAGCGGCGCAGATCATGGAAGCTCATGCCGCTGCCGACGATGGCGATTCCCCGGTCGCGCAGTGGGGCGAGCGCCTTGCCGACCGCGATATGGAGCGCCGGATCGAGGTCGCGTTGCAGCGACAGCATCACCACCGGGATCTGCGCTTGCGGGTCGATGATCAGGAACGGCACGAACACGCCGTGGTCGAAGCCGCGCTCGGCGTTCTCGCCGACCTCGAGGCCGGCGGCGGCGATGAGGCCCTTGACCTCGGCGGCGATCGCCGGCGCGCCGGGGGCCGGATATTTGAGCTGATAGGTGTGCGGCGGGAAGCCGTAATAGTCATAGAGCATGCCGGGCGCGCCGGCGGCGCTGACGGTCGGCTGCGCCTCTTCCCAGTGGGCGGTGACGACGACGAACGCCTTCGGCCGCTCGGGCAGGCTCTTGATCAGGCCGGCGAGATAATCACGCAGCCCATCCCAGGCGTGCGGCCCGAACGGCGGCGGAAACGCCATCCAGAAGCATGGACCGCCGCCATGCGGAATGAACATCGTCGGTTGGCGAACCGTGGTCATGCGCGCCTCGATGACTCTTTCGCTGGCAGGACTGGCCGATCCCGCCGTTACGCCGTGGGCAATTGCAAGTCTATAGCCGATTAGGTCATGTCACGTTGCATGAATGCAAGCCCTGAACCTTGGTCGGGGGCGGCGGGCGCGCCGTCGCGCGCGTCGGAAATCGCGGGATCGTTGGCTGCGCAGCCAGGGTTCGGCCGTACGCCAGCCGGCCTTGCGTCTTCGGCGGCGCTGCGGCCGCTTCGCGCCCGTTTCGGCCGGTCACGGCCAACGCAGCTGTTGTCGAAAGCGGAGGCGAAGCTGGCGAGGCGCCTTCGCCCTCCCACGCAGCCTCGGCGCCGGATCAGGAGGCCTTGCTCACTGCGCGCCGGTCAGCTCGGCGGGAGAAGAAGTAGTTGAACACCAGGACCAGGATCAGCACCCCACCCCAGATAACGTCGCGATAGAAGTTCGAGACGCTATTGAACATGTTCAGTCCCGACGAGAGGAACTGGAGAATGAGGATCGCCAGCGTCACGCCCTGGATCTTGCCGAAGCCGCCGTTGGGATCGATGCCGCCGAGCACCGCGATGAGGACGCACTGAAGCGTATAGGGCGCGCCGTAGTCGGCCTTGGCCGAGTTGGCGCGCGCCATCATGATCAGACCGGCGACGGACGCAAGGAACCCCGAGATCATGTAGGTGCGCAGGATGATCGAGGCGTTGTTGAGTCCGGCGTATCTCGCCGCCTTGGCGTTGGTTCCAATCATGTAAACGTAGGCCCCGAACCGGGTCCGAGACAGCATGAAGCCAACGGCGAGCGCGACCGCGACGAAGAGGACGAAGGACAGGGGAAAGAAATGCAGAAACTCGGTGTTGCCGACCTTTGAATAAAGCAGCGGCAGATGGCTCTGCGGCCTGCCGCTGGTGATGCCGATGCCGATCCCGGTGAAGAGCTGCTGCGTGCCGAGCGTGGCCAGGATCGCCGGAATATTGAAGCGGGAGATCAAGGCGCCGGCGATCGCCCCGCAGGCGAGGCCGGTGGCGAGCGCGAGCAGGACCGCCACGACGAGGTAGGGGACCACCTGCGCCGGCGCCGCGCCCACAGGCACGGTCCCGATGAGGAACGTCGCCGCCACGATGGCGGAGAGGTTCGCCGTGCCCACGACGCCGAGGTCGATCCCGCCGGTTATCATGGTCAGGCTCATGCCGATGGCCATGATGCCGTACTCGGGGAATTGCCTCATCATCGAGTTGAAGTCCGCCAGCGTGGCGAACTGGCCGGGCCGGAGGATCGTCATCAGCACGAAGACGAACACCAGCATCACGAGCAGGCGGATCAGGTTCGGGTCGCGGCCGCCGCGGGCGCGTCGGCCTGCGGGGGCGTCGATGGCGGTCATGCTTGCGCTCCCTTCGCGGGCGCCGAGAGGGCGCGATCGCGCCGCCGCGTCAAGCCGATCTGCCGCGCCGTCACCCCCGTGCCGATGATGATGATCGCGCCGGTGAAGGCGCGGCTCCAGTAGGTCGGGATGCCGAGAAGGATCAGGCTGTTTTCGAGGATGGTCATCAGCGCCACGCCGAGGATCGTCCCGGTCAGCGTGCCCATGCCGCCGGTGACCCGCGTGCCTCCGAGCACGACGGCGGCGATGACCGTCAACTCCATGCCGAGCATCGACGAAGGATCGGCGTAGTCGATCATCGAGATGCGAACGATGCCCGTCACGCCCGCGAGGGCGCCGACCAGGCAATAGAGGAACATCTTGATCGCTCGAACATTGAAGCCGGCCCGCTCGGCGGCCGCCTCGTCGCCGCCGATGGCGTAGATGCCCCTGCCGAGCATCGTGTAGCGCAAGATGAGGAAGACAAGGAAGAGAACCCCGACCAGGATCAGCACGTGGACGGGCATCGTGGAGGTGAGCCCGCTGTCGTTGTTGACCGCGGTGAAGAGAATCTGCTTGCCATGGTCGGCGATCGCCGGAGGCACGCCCGAGGCGCTCGCCGCGAAGGCGCCGAACATGAGGCCTGTGTAGAGGCTCGCGGTGCCGAGCGTGACGATGAGGGTGGGCAGCCGGAGAAAGGCGACCAGGACTCCGTTGAAGGCCCCCATAAGAAGGCCGAGGCCGGCGGAAATCGCGTAGGCCAGGAGAACGCTGCCGGCGTAGTCCTCGGGGAGAACGACTTTGTCGGTCACGTACATCGCGAGCGATGCGATCGCGGTGAACGACACGTCGATGCCGCCCGAGACGATGACCATCATGCAGCCGACGGAGAAAAGGGCGGGCACGATGAGGGCGCGCGCCAGGTCGACCAGGTTGTTGCCGGTGAAGAACTGACCGGACCTCGCTTGGACCAGCAGGCTGAGGGCGACGATGGCGGCGAAGACCCAGGGCTCCGGCCTGGCGAGTATCCGTCGTGGGGTAAGCACCTTCATTCCTCCCTCGGGTCAGGCGACGCCCGTGGACAACTCGCCGAGCTTCGATTCCGTTGTTGAAGCGGGATCCAGCTCCCGAACGAAAGCGCCATTCTGCATGACGACGATCCGACTCGCGCATGCGAGAATCTCGGGCAGGTCGTCGGAGACGATGATGACCGCGAGCCCTCCTGCGGCGAGCCTGCGGATCAGCGCGTGGATGTCGTACTTCGAGCCGATGTCGACGCCCATGGTCGGCCCGTTCAGGATGAGGACCTTGAGGTCGTTCGCGAGCCATCGGGCAAGGACCACCTTCTGCTGGTTGCCCCCCGAGAGCGTACGCACCGGCAGGGACGGGTCCCGCGTCGCGATCGAGAGATCCCTTATCCAGCGCTCCGTTGTCGCCGCGACAGCCTTCCGGCGAAGGACGCCAAACCAGCCGGACAGGCGCTCGAGCACCGCGACGACGATGTTGCGTTCGATCGCCTGCGGCAGGAAAAGTCCCTCGGTGAGGCGATCGGAGGGCACGTAGCCGATGCCCGCCCGGACCGCGTCCTTGACGTTGCGCAGGCGCGCCGGCCTCCCGCCGATCTCGATCGAGCCGGAATCGGGCTGCGCGATGCCGAAGATCGTCTCGACGAGCTCCGTGCGGCCCGAACCCAGCAGCCCCGTGATCCCCAGGATCTCGCGCGGCGCCAGATCGAAGGAGACGTCCGAGTAGGCCCCGCGGAGCGTCAGGTTGCGCACCGACAGCGCGGGCGCCTCCGCCACGGCCCCGGGCCGGTAAGACTCATCGGCGAACTCGCGGCCGGTCATGTGCAGGGCGAAGGTCCGGCGGTCGAGATCCCGGGTGCTGCCCGAGGCCACGTTCTCACCGTTGCGGAAGATCGTGAAGCGCTCGGAAATCTCGAAGACCTCGTCGAGCTTGTGGGAAACAAAGAGGACGGAGATGCCCCGGGACTGGAGGCCCTTGATCACGGCGAAGAGGGCCTTCACCTCCCTCTTGGTGAGGGCGGAGGTCGGCTCGTCCATGATGATGAGCTTCGACTCCTGGAGCAGGGCGCGGCAGACGGCGATGAGCTGCCGGTCCGCCACCGAGAGATTCTCGACGCGCTCATCGAGGTCGATGTCGAAGCCGATCTGGGAAACCGCGTGGGCGGCGATGGACCTGGCGCGGCGGTAGTTCACCAGAATGCGATGGTCCATCACCTCCATGTTCAGCGCGAGGTTCTCCATCACGCTGAGGTTCGGGAAGACCGAAAAGTCCTGGTAGATGACCTGAACGCCGAGGGCGATGGCCTCCATCGGCGCCAGGCGGGAGAATCGACGCCCCTCGATCTCGATGGTCCCGGCGTCGGGCGGATGGACGCCCGAGATGACCTTTATGAGGGTGGACTTGCCCGAGCCGTTCTCGCCGGCGAGGCAATGGATCTCCCCCTTGCCGATCTCGAGGCTCACCCCCTTGAGGGCCTGGACGCCGCCGAACGCCTTGGCGATCCCCTCGACCTTGAGCACGCTGTCCGGCATCGCCGCCTCCCCCGGGAACAAGTCGTCGCGATCCCTGGGATCCGCGGCGCCCAAGCGTGAAGTTTTTCTCTCGCCCCGGGAGGCCGCGCTTCCGCCGGCGTCTCTTGGCCGCCACAGGCAAAAATCAAGGGACGCGGGCGGGGGCGCGCCGCCCCGCCCGCGTCCTTGCTGTGAAGGCGGCGTCAGAAGCCGAAGGAATCGACGTTGTCTTTGGTGATCGTGATCCAGCCCTTACCCTGCAGGACCTTGGTCGAGCCGGGCGCGAACTGCATGCTCGTCCATCCCGGCGCCTTGAGGTCGAGCCCATTGGCGATCTTCTCGCCCCTGAGCACCGCCGCGGCCATGGCCAGCTGGGCGTAGCCCGCGTCCTTGGGGTCCCAGAGAAGCACGGCGTCGACGGTGCCGTTCTTGAGCGAGACCTTGTTCTCGTTAGGCAGGCCGACAGAGGTCACGAAGGCCTTGCCCTTCAGCCCGAGTTCCTCGATGGCGCGGGCGGAGCCCGGCGTCGAGAGCGACGACGTTCCGAAGATGCCCTTGAGGTCCGGGTACTTCTTGAAGAGTTCCTTGGCCCGCTGATACGCGGTGTCGAGGTTGTCCATGATCTCGACGCGCGGCTCGGCCGCGAGCAGGGTCATGTTCGGATAATGGGCCTTCTGGTAGGCGACGCCGGCGTCGGCCCACTCGTTGTGGGACGCGTTGGTGACGTTGCCGACCATCGTGGTGTAGAGGCCCTTCTCGCCCATCATCTTGGCGAGTTCTTGCATGATCGACTGGCCGAGGCCCTCGTTCGAGAACGCCTCGATGTCGTAGAGGGTGTTCTGCTGCGAGGCGCCTTCGTGGGTGATGACGACGATGCCTTTGGAGAGGGCCTCGCCGAGCACCGGCTCGATGGCGGCAGGATCGACCGGCACCACACAGATGGCGTCGACATTCTGGGCGATGAGGTCCTCGATGACCTGCGCCTGCATGGCGGCGTCGGTCTTGGGCGGGCCCTTCTGGAACGCATTGATCCCCGTGTCCTTGGCGAACTGCTTGACGCCCGTTTCCATGCGGACGAACCACGCGTTGGTCGCATCCTTCGGCACGAGGGCGATCTTCCAGGCCGACTCGGGCTTGGAGGACTTGAACTGCGCGGGATCGTAGGTCTGAGCGGCGACCGGGGCAGCCACGACGAGGGCGGCCGCGAGCGCGAGAAGCGCGACGAAGTTTCGTTTCAACTTTTCCTCCCCGATTATGATTAGAGACGACCGAACTATGGCGCCGTTCCAAATCGTGTCAAGGATATTTAGTGATGCATAAGTGATGGCTGCGACGCCGCTGCGAGCGGTGGACATCGCGAGTCGGGCATGAGGAATCCCACCGCCTGGGTCTGGCGACGGCGAAAGCGCCTTGACGGAAGCGCGAAAAACCAGGCCTACGCCCCATTTCCCAGCCGCTTCCGGAGCTTGAGACGTGTTTCTCGCGCGCCAACGCCATGCGACCGTCGCCGTTCCCGCGCCGTCGCGGCGTTACTAAACAAACCACCAAATCATTAGTTTTTCTTGACGAGCGGCGACGCCAACCCTAGGTTGCCTTAGTGTCGGCGGTTGGGGGCGAAATGGGCGTTCGAATGCGGGACATCGCCGAGCGGCTAGGCGTCTCCGCGACGACGGTCTCGCTCGTGCTCAACAACAAGCCGGGCGCGGGAGAGGAACTGCGGGACCGCATCCTCAAGACGGCTCGCGAACTCGGCTATTCTCCGCCGAGACTTGCGGCCTCTGGAACGCTCTGCCTCCTCCACATTGCTCGCCACGGACGCACCGTCAACCGGGACCACGACGTCTTCCTCGCGGAATACGTCGAGGGACTGAGCCACGGGGCGAAGCACGCCGGTTTCTCCCTCGAGATCCTCAACTTCAAACCCTCCGCCATCGAGCGCGTCCTCGAGGCGGCGCTCGCGAACGCCGCCGACGGCTTCATTGTGCTTGGCACGGAACTGAGCCGAGAGGACGTCGAGGCCTTCGCCGTCCTGCGCAAACCGCTGGTCTTCATCGACACCTACCACGATTTCCTCGATTTCGACTTCGTCGACATGAACAACGAGGACTCGATCTTTCTCCTGCTCCGCCACCTCCATGACATGGGGCACCGCTCGATCGGCATGGTGAAGGGCGCCGTGGAGACCCGCAACTTCCGACTCCGGGAGGAGGGCTTCTACGCCGGGCTCCGGTCCCTGGGACTCGATTCGGACCGCGCGCCGGTGTTCTCGGTGGACCAGACCTACCACGGGGCCCAGCGGGACATGCAGGGGATTCTCGCCGGCCATCCATCGCTGCCCACCGCCCTGCTTTGCGCCAACGACATCATCGCGAGCGGGTGCCTCAAGGCTTTCGCCGAGGCGGGCATTGCGGTGCCGGATGAACTCTCCGTCGTCGGCTTCGACGATCTGCCGCTCTCCGCCGTCGTCGACCCGCCCCTCACCACCATCCGGGTTTCCAAGGCCCAGATCGGACGCATGGCCGTGCAGCTCGTCGTCGCCCGGGTCCGCGGCGAGGCGAGCCTTCCCTCGGTCAAGGTCCTGATCGGCGGAAGACTCGTCGAACGCCGCAGCGTGCGGCGCCTTGAGCAGGCCGTCGCACCGGACGGCAAGGAAGGCAGTCCATGACCAAGTACGCGATCATCCTCGGCAACCTGGGAAACACCTGCGACCGTTTCCTGTCGAGCGGCTACAAGACCCAGCCGCCCAAAGCCGAGATGATCCGACAGGCGGCGGCGATTCCCGGCGTCACCGGGGTTGAACTCGTGGGGACCTGGGACGTCACCCGGGACACTGTGGACGAGATCGGCGGCCTCCTGGCCAAAAACGGTCTTTCCTGCGTATCCATCATCCCGGACCATTTCTCGCAGAAACGCTGGGGCAAGGGCGCCTTCACCGCGAAGGATCCGGCGATACGAACCCAGGCCTACGAGGAGTCTTGCGCAGCCGCTGAAATCGCACGGGCGCTCAAGTGCCCGCTCATCAATCTCTGGCCGGGCCAGGACGGATACGACTATCCCTTCCAGTCGGACTACGTGGCGGAGCGCCGCTACACGATCGATGCGGTCGCCAGGCTGGCGAAGGCCTATCCCGACATCAAGTTCTCCCTGGAGTACAAGCCCAAGGAGCCACGCACCCATTCCACTTGGGCCCGCGCGGCGGACACCCTCCTGGTCGCCAAGGAGACGGGGCAGCCGAACGTCGGCGTTACGGTGGACACGGGCCACGCCTTCGTCGCCGGGGAGAATATCGCCGAATCAGCAGTCTTCCTCTCTGACTATGGCCGCAAGCTCTTCCATCTCCACTTCAACGACAATTACCGCTCGTGGGACGACGACATGATCGTCGGCTCCGTGCACTTCGTCGAATTCGTCGAATTGCTCTTCTGGCTGCGGGAGATCGGGTACGAGGGTTGGTACTCTATGGACCAGTACCCCTATCGGGAGGACGGCCAGGGCGCGCTGCGCTCGAGCGTCGAATTCCTCCAGGGCGTCGAGGCCTTGCTCGACGCGGGCGCGATGGCCGAACTGCGGGCCCTCATCGCCGAGGGCGACGCGGTGAAGTCGACGTCCTGGCTCGGCCGGAAGTTGCTCGCAAAGCGCTGACCCGCGCCGGCCTGCCCAGGCAGGCCGGCCCGCCGGCGGCCGCCAAGCGCTTGAATTCGGCCGCGAGCCGAATGGCATATCCGCGGAGAGCGGCCGCCGTTGAGAAATCTCGGCGCCGACGGACACAGACGCCGAGCCGATTCTCTTGCGATTTCAATAACAAACAGCTTTGTCTTTCTGAAAAACGGAATTCGTGCTAATCTTGGACTCTGCCGCCCCTCCGTCGCTGGAGCCGCCCTTTGTCCGAGACGTCCGCCGAACCCGAAGTCCAACCGAAGCGCGTCAAGCAGGCTCGCTCCCGCCGCCGTCGCCTCGAGGCGCGGGAAACAAAGGCGGTGCGCGACGTCCGGCTGTTCAACCTGCTCAAGTCGGGCGTGCCGATCGCCGAAATCGCCTTGCAGGAGGGGCTTTCGGTCCGACGCGCGCGGGAAGTCGTTCAGGAGATCTTGGAGCGGCGCGAGGTCGATCCGCCGGCCGGTTTCGCCCAGTTGCAGATCGGCCGCCTCAGCGACGCGATGATGGTCGCCTATACGGCGATGATGGAGGGAGACCTGCACGCGCTTGACCGCGTGCTGCGCATCGTCGGCGAACTCGACCGCTACCACGGCCTCGGCGGCGCGAAGACCGATACGGCCGCCGGCGCGAGGCGGGCGCTTGCCGCCTCCGCGCCCGCGCTCGCCCTGCCCGCGCCGGCCGAGGCGGCGGAATATTTCCCCGCAAAGGATTGAAGAGCTTGAGTCACGCCGGAAAATGGCGCCCCGTCACGCCGTCCGCCGCATCGCCCCGTTGGCGGCGTCGAACAGCGACTTGGCGCCGAAGGCGATGAACAGCACGCCAACGACCCGCGTCACCACGACGCCGTGGGTGAGGAAGAAGCGGCGCACCGCCGGCAGACCGGCGGCGAAGATTAATGTCGCGTCGGCGGCGAGGAAACCGGCAAGCGCCGCCAGCAACAGTTGCGGCGCGTCGGAGAGGCGAATTTCGCCGACATAGGGGGCGACGATCGCCGAGAACATCGCCAGCGCGACTGGATAGGACTTGGGATTGGTGAGGCCGAACGCCAGGCCGGTCGCCAGCGGCCGACGCGCGCCGATCGTGCGCGGCGGCGCGTCCTTCTTCGTCATCACCGCCCGCGCGCCGAGATAGACGAGATAGAGCCCGCAGCCGGCGCCGAGGATCTCGAACAGGGTCGGCCCGAGCCGGTTGGCGCCGAGGATCGCGGCGACGGCGAGGCCGCCCCAGGTGACGTCGCCGACCAGATGGCCACAGATGAACCACGCGCCGGAGCGCCGCCCCTTGGCCGCGGCGAGGCTGAACAGGGCGAGGAAGGCCGGCCCCGGCGCAACGACATAGAGATAGGCGGCGAGCGCGGTCGCCAGCAGGATCTTCTCTTCGATCATGGCTTCTCTTCCTGCGCCAGCCGCTTGAGTTCATACAGCGTCGCCTGCGCTTGGCGCGGCGTCAACGCATCCGGATCGAGATTGGCGAGCGCCTCGCGTAAGCGATCGGGCCCAGGCGGGGGCGGCGGCTCGTAGGTAAAGAGCGGCAGCGCGTCGAGGCTGGAGAGCGCGGCGCCGGCGCGCCTTGTCGCCTCGAGTTCGGCAAGCACGGCGCGGGCGCGCTTGATCACCGCCGGCGGCAGCCCGGCGAGCTTGGCGACCTGAATGCCGTAGGAGCGATCGGCCGCGCCCGGCATGACCTCGTGCAGGAAAACGAGCGCGCCCTTCCACTCGCTGACCCGCATCGTCAGGTTGAACAGCCGCGGCAGCGTCAGGGCGAGCTGGGTCAGCTCATGGAAATGGGTGGCGAACAGGGCGCGCGAGCGGTTGACCGCGTTCAGATGCTCGACGCAGGCAAACGCGATCGACAGGCCGTCGAAGGTCGCGGTGCCGCGGCCGATCTCGTCGAGGATCACCAGCGAGCGCCGCGTCGCCTGATTGAGGATCGCCGCCGTCTCGACCATTTCGACCATGAAGGTCGAGCGGCCGCGCGCGAGGTCGTCGGCGGCGCCGACGCGCGAGAACAGCCGATCGACGATTCCGATATGGGCGCGCTTGGCCGGCACGAAAGCGCCCATTTGCGCCAGCACCGCGATCAGCGCGTTCTGGCGCAGAAAGGTCGACTTGCCCGCCATATTGGGGCCGGTGACCAGCGCCAGCCGCCCACCATCGTCGAGCGCGCCGGAGAGGTCGCAGGAATTGGCGACGAACGGCTCGCCGCGCGCGGCGAGCGCCGCTTCGACCACCGGATGGCGGCCGTCCTCGATCGCAAAGGCGAGCGAATCGTCGACGCGCGGCCGCGACCACGAACGTTTTGTCGCCAGCTCGGCGAGCGCGGCGGCGACGTCGATCTCGGCCAGCGCCGCGCCAAAGCCGCGCAAGGTCTCCCTCTCCGCCGTCGCCTGCAGGCGCAGCCGCTCGAACGCGTCGAGCTCGAGCGCCAGCGCTTGGTCGGCCGCCGAGGCGATGCGCGCTTCGAGATCGATCAGCGCGTTGGTGGTGAAGCGCATCGCCCCGGCCATGGTCTGGCGATGGATGAAGGTCGCGCTCATCGGCGCCTTCAGCAGCGCCTCGCCCTGCGCCTGCGGCGTCTCGATGTAATAGCCGAGGAAATTGTTGTGCTTGATCTTGAGCTGGCGCGTTCCCGTCTCGTCGGCGTAGCGCGCCTGCGTCTCGGCGACGACGCGTCGGCTCTCGTCGCGCAAACGCCGCGCCTCGTCGAGGGCGGGAAGCGCGCCCGCGCGCACGAAGCCGCCGTCGCGCTTCATCAGCGGCAGTTCGTCGGCGAGCGTCGCGGCGAGGTCGCGCGCCAGCGCGCCCTCGTCGGCGGCGAGCCGGTCGCGGCAGCGCGCCAGCGCCGGCGGCAGGTCTCGCGTTGCGATCAGCGTCGCGCCGATGCGCGCGCTCGCCGCGAGGCCGTCGCGCAGCGCGGCGAGATCGCGCGGGCCGCCGCGATCGACCGCCAGCCGCGCCAGCGAGCGCAGGAAATCGGGCGTCGCGGCGAGCGCCGTGCGCAGCGCGTCGCGCAGCGGCGGCGCCTCGACCAGGAAGGCGACGGCGTCGAGCCGTTCGTCGATCGCCGCCGGGTCGGTCAGCGGGCTCGCCAGCCGCTCGGCGATCAGCCGCGCGCCGGCCGGCGTCGCGGTGAGGTCGATGGTCGCGATCAGGGAGCCGGCGCGCTCGCCGGCGAGGGTCCGAGTCAGTTCGAGATTGGCGCGCGTCGCCGCGTCGATCTCGAGCCCGGCGCCGCGCGCGCGGCGGACGGGGCGCTCGAGGCGCGGCAACGCGTCGATCTGGGTGCGCTTGAGATAGCCGAGCGCCAGCGCCGCGGCGGCGATCTCGGCGCGGCCGAACGCGCCGAACCCCTCCAGCGTGTCGACGCCGTAGAAGTCCTCGACCAGCCGCGCCGCCGAAGCGGCGTCGAGCGCCTCGCGCGTGAGCGGCGTCGCCGCGATTCCGGTCTCGCCGACCAGTCGGGCGAAAGCGGGATCGTCGAACAGGGCCTGCGGCGCGACGATCTCGCTCGGCTCGATCCGCGCGATCTCCGGCCCCAAGCCCGCCTCGTCGCTCTCGCCGAGGCTGAAGGCCCCGGTCGAGATGTCGAGCGCGGCGAGGCCGTAGACGACGCGTGCCTCGCTGGGCCGCCCGCGCTGCACGGCGAGCAGGATATTGGCGCGGCCGGGTTCGAGCAGCCGCTCCTCGGTGATCGTTCCCGGCGTGACGAGGCGAACGACGTCGCGCTTGACCACCGACTTGCCGCCGCGCTTCTTCGCTTCGGCCGGGTCCTCGAGTTGCTCGCAGACGGCGACGCGATGGCCCTTGGCGATCAGGCGATGCAGATAATCGTCGGCGCGCTCGATCGGCACGCCGCACATCGGGATGTCCTCGCCCTCGTGCTTGCCGCGCTTGGTCAGCACGATGCCGAGCGCGCGGCTGGCGATCTCCGCGTCGGCGAAGAACAGCTCGTAGAAGTCGCCCATCCGATAGAACAACAGGCAGTCGGGATAGGCGGCCTTGATGCTGAGGTATTGCGCCATCATTGGCGAGGCGCGCGCGGATTCGAGCGGGCGCGCCGAATCGCCCGTCGCCTCGCCCGCCACGGGCGCCGCCGCTGTCGTCGCCTGGTTCATCGGCGAAGCCTAGCAGGCCGCCGGCGGCGGCGCACGACCGGGCGCGGCGCTGTCCACCGCCCTAGCCGCGGATCGGAATTTGGATCAGCGGGCCAGGACCTTCGCCGAGCTTCACGTCGCGGCCGCGCGCGATCGCCGCGCCGACGAAATCCTTCGCCGCGGCGACCGCTTCGGCAAGGTCGGCGCCGAGCGCGATATGGGCGGCGATGGCGCTCGACAGCGTGCAGCCGGTGCCATGCAGGTTCGGCGAAGCGAGCCGCGGCGCGGCGAAGCGGCGCACGCCTTCGGCGGTGACGAGCAGATCGACCGCCTCATCGCCGGCGAGATGGCCGCCCTTCATCAGCACGGCGCGCGGCCCCAACGCGAGCAGCGCGCGCCCCTGCCGGCCCCAACGCGAGCAGCGCGCGCCCCTGCGCGGCCATTTCCTCTTCGCCCGCGGCGACGCCCTCGCCGAGCAGCGCCGCCGCCTCGGCAAGATTGGGCGTCAGGCAATCGACCAGCGGCAGCAGCCGCGCCCTGACCGCCGCGACAAACCCGGCGCCGGCGAGCGCGTCGCCGGAGGAAGCGACCATCACGGGGTCGTAAATGATGAAGGGGCGCTTCGCTGCACGGGGAGCCAGCGGCCGATCTCCCCGCCCCTCACCCTGCCTCTCCCCGCCTGCGGGGAGAGGCAGGGTGAGGGGCGGGGCGAGTTTCCACGAAACCCGCAACCCATCCGCCACCGCCTCGACCACTTCCGCGCCGCCCAGCATGCCG
>NZ_JBEKVH010000052.1:0-22152 GCF_049514155.1 Roseiarcus sp.
CACGTCGGCCGGCTGCGCAAGGCGCTGTCGCGCGGGCGCGAGCGCGACCCGATCCGCACGGTGCGCGGCACCGGCTATTCGTTCGACGAGACCTACGGCAAGCCCGGAAACTGACGGGACGAAGCCGTTCTTCCGATTTGCCGAAGGCTGGGAGCGGCGCCGTGTTGAAGCGGCAGACTCTAGCGAAGCATCAGGGCGCGCCGTTCGCGTTCGCGTTCGCGCCGTCGATCCTGGACCGGCTGGTAGGCGAGCCTGCCATGATGGGCGCAATAAGGTCCGCTCGCCGACGGCGAGCCGCAATAGCGGAACTCGGACGAGGTCGGATCGCCGAGCGGCCAGCGGCACATCGCCTCTTTCAGATCGACGATGGTCACCCTGAGCGACATCGGGACGACGATGTCGTCCTCCTGGAACACCGGCCGCATATCGAGCGCCGGCTCGGCCGAGAGCGCCAGCGCGTTCGCGCCGCGCACCATCGTGCGGGCGCCGCTCGAGGCGGGACGAGGCGACATGCGCGGCGCTGAGGCGGCGCGCGGCGACGCGGCGGTCGAGCTCGGAGCCTTGGCGCGGCCGGCGAGGCCGAGGCGGTGGACCTTGCCGATGACGGCGTTGCGGGTCACGCCATGGCCGAGCTGGGCTGAAATCTGGCTCGCGCTCTTGCCGTCGAGCCACAATTGCCGCAGCAGCTCCACTCTTTCATCCGTCCAAGACATCGTTGGCCTCGCTTATGGGCGCCCCGCTGAGCCGGCTCGCAGCCGGTTCCGCCGCCGAAATTCTTCTGGCCGAATCGCCCCCCCGACTGTCCAGCCACGCTGGCAAGCCCTCACGCGCCGAAACGCTCTCGAGAAGGTCGCGCCACGACATCTCGTGGCGTCTGGGGGCAGAATTACACTATGCGTTGAATCTCGCGCAAGAGTCGGAGCGCTCGCTATCCCGCGTTTTTCCCCAGTTCTGAGCGCGCGGCGGGCCCGCGGCGTGCGGATCGCGAGTCGGATCAAGCGATTAAGCGCCGTAAGATTTTTTGCGCAGGTGACATTCGGAGGCGGCGAATTGACCTGAGCGGCGCGCTTCTTCTATGATTGGCGCGTCAGAGGCCGTCCCTACGGGGCGGCGTTTTCATTTCTGCGCGGCCTGCGAGCGGCGCGGGGTTCCTGACGAAGAGACGCAGACAAGAAAGGACTTAACGAGATGTCTTCCGCCATCGTTCCGGTCTACGCGAGAGCCGACGTCGCCTTCGAGCGCGGCGAAGGCTGCTGGCTGACGGCGACGACCGGCGAGCGATATCTCGACTTCGGCGCCGGCATCGCCGTCAACGCGCTCGGCCACGCGCATCCGCGGCTCGTCGCCGCCTTGACCGAGCAGGCGGGCAAGCTCTGGCACACTTCCAACCTGTTCCAGATCCCCGACGGCGAGCGGCTGGCGCGGCGGCTCGCCGACGCAACCTTCGCCGATCTGGTCTTCTTCACCAACTCGGGCGCAGAGGCCAACGAGGCGGCGATCAAGATGGCGCGCCGGCGCCACGCGATCGACGGCCATCCGGAAAAATACCGCATCCTCACCTTCGAGGGCGCCTTCCACGGCCGTACGCTGGCGACGATCGCCGCCGGCGGCCAGGCGAAGTACATTGAGGGTTTCGGCCCCAAGGTCGACGGCTTCGACCAGATCCCGGCGACCGACATCGCCGCGGTCGAGGCGGCGATCGGCCCCGGGACCGGCGCGATCCTGATCGAGCCGATCCAGGGCGAGGGCGGCGTCAGGACGATCCCCGCCTCGTTTCTGCGGGGCTTGAGAGCGCTGTGCGACGCGCGCGGCCTGCTGCTGATCTACGACGAGGTCCAGACCGGCGTCGGCCGCACCGGCAAACTGTTCGCCTATGAGCACTCCGGCGCGGCGCCCGACATCATGACGATCGCCAAGGGCATCGGCGGCGGCTTCCCGATGGGCGCATGCCTGGCGACCGCAGACGCGGCGCGCGGCCTGACCGTCGGCGTCCACGGCTCGACCTTCGGCGGCAATCCGCTGGCGATGGCGGTCGGCAACGCGGTGCTCGACGAGGTGTTGGCGGACGGTTTCGTCGCGCGCGTGGCGCGGCTCGGCTCTTTCGCGCGCCAGCGGCTCGCCGAGCTCAAGGACCGCCATCCCGACGTCATCGCCGAGGTCCGCGGCGAGGGGCTGATGATCGGCCTGAAGCTGAAGTTGTCGCCACAGGACTTCGCCGCGGCGGCGCGGCGGCGCCATCTGCTGACGATTCCCGCCGGCGACAACGTCGTGCGCATCGTGCCGCCGCTCATCATCACGGAAGAAGAGTTCGCCGAAGGCGTGCGGCGGCTCGACGAAGCTTGCGCCGACCTCGAAGCCTCGCCGGCGCCCGTCAAGAAAGGCGCCTACGCATGATTCCGACTGCGGCCATTGGCGCGCGTCGGCGCCATTTCCTCGACCTACTCGACCACTCGAGCGACGAGCTGCGCGCGATCCTCGACGCCGCCAAGGCGATGAAGGCGAAGCGCGTCAAAGGCGAGACCTCCGCAACGCGGCCGCTCGCCGGCAAGACGCTGGCGATGATCTTCGATCGGCCGTCGACCCGCACCCGCGTCTCGTTCGATGTCGCGATGCGCGATCTCGGCGGCGAGACGATCATGCTCACCGGGACCGAGATGCAGCTCGGCCGCGGCGAATCGATCCCCGACACCGCGCGCGTCCTGTCGCGCTACGTCGACGCGATCATGATCCGCATCCTCGACCATCGCGACCTCGACGAGCTCGCGCGCTACGCCAGCGTGCCGGTCATCAACGGCCTCACCAAGCGGTCGCATCCCTGCCAGGTGATGGCCGACCTGATGACGTTCGAGGAGCATCGCGGCCCCATAGGCGGCCGCAAGGTCGCCTGGAGCGGCGACTACAACAACGTGCTGTCGTCGTGGATCGACGCCGCCGAGCGCTTCGGCTTCCAGCTCGACATCGCCTGCCCGAAGGAACTGCAGCCGCCGCCCGAGCGCATCGCCGCGGCGAAGGCCGGCGGCGCCGACGTCATCCTGCGCGAGGACCCGGAGGCCGCGGTCGCCGGCGCGGCGGCGGTGATCTCCGACTGCTGGGTGTCGATGGGCGACGAGAAGGAAAGCCGCCGCCGCCACAACCTGCTTGCGCGCTATCAGGTCAATCGCGAGCTGATGCGCCGCGCCGCGCCCGACGCGATCTTCATGCACTGCCTGCCCGCCCACCGCGGCGAGGAAGTGACCGACGACGTGATGGACGGACCGCAATCGGTGGTGTTCGACGAGGCGGAGAACCGCCTGCACACGCAGAAAGGCGTCCTCGCCTGGTGCCTGGGAGCGCTGGACGGATGAACGAAGCGGCCCGCGAAGTCTCCGACGTCGGCCACGACGACATCGTCCTGCCTTATGCGGTTGAGAGTCTGAGCACGCGCGGCCGGGTGGTGCGGCTCGGCCCGGCGATCGACGCCATCATCAAGCGCCACGACTATCCCGAGCCGGTCAGCCGGTTGCTCGCCGAGGCGGCGACGCTGGCGGTGCTGCTCGGCGCCTCGCTCAAACTCGAGGGCCGCTTCCAGTTGCAGACCAAGACCTCCGGCCCGGTCGGCATGCTGCTGGTCGACTTCGACGCGCCCTCGAACCTGCGCGCGCTGGCGCGCTTCGACGCGGCCGCGCTGGCGGAGCTGCCCGCTTCGGCGGGCGCCGGCGCGCTACTCGGCGAAGGCTATCTCGCCTTCACCGTCGATCCCGGCGGCGACCTGTCGCGCTATCAGGGCGTCGTCGCGCTGGAGGGGCAGGACCTGCAGGAGGCTGCCCATGCTTACTTCGAGCGCTCCGAGCAGATTCCGACGCTGGTTCGGCTCGCCGTCGGCCAGAGCGTGACGCTCGGCGGCGTCGAATGGCGCGCCGGCGGCCTGCTGGCGCAGTTCCTGCCCGACTCGCCCGAGCGCCTGCGCCGCGCCGATCTCGATCCCGGCGACGCGCCCCCGGGAACGCCCGTCGACGATACGCCCGAAGACGACGAATGGGTCGAGGCCAAGTCGCGCGCGGTGACGACCGAGGACCACGAGCTGATCGACCCGGCCTTGTCGAGCGAACGGCTGCTGTTCCGGCTGTTCAACGAGCGCGGGGTGAAGGTGTTCGCGCCCAAGACGCTCGCCGACGCCTGCCGCTGCTCGGCCGAGCGCATCGACGCGATGCTGCAGAACTTTTCCGCCGAGGAACGCAAGGCGATGATCGGCGACGACGGCATGATCGGCGTCACCTGCGAGTTCTGCTCGACCAAACGCATCTTCGACCCCGCCGATTACGCCGGGTGAGGGCGACCCTGCCGGTGTGATGGAGATGAGCGCTTTCGCCGCGCGGCTCGCCGCGGTCGGCGCGACCATCGAGGCCGAACTCGACGCGCTCGTCGGCTTCGCGCCCGCGAAAGCGAGGTCCGGTCCTTGTCGAGGGCGGCGCGGCGCCTGCCCGCCGTATCAGCACCGCACGTAGACGGACACGCCGTAGCGGCTGCTCTTGTCCGGGTCGACGAAGCGCATGACCATCAGCTTGGGCGTCTGCTCGATGATCTCGCGATCATTGGGGTCGCCGGGCGGCGCGTTGAAACCGACATAGGTCCTGCCGTCGCCGCCCTTCTTCAGTGCCAGCTCGTGAGGGTCGGGGTCATCGGCGACGTGCATCATCGCCCCGTCGGTCGGCCCCTTGACGATGGCGTAGGGGCTCGCACATCGAGCGCGCGCCAGTTTCTCGGCGGCCGGGCGATCCTTCTCGTCGCGATACGAGGCGACGCCCCATTTGCCGATCAGCGGATCGGGCGGCAGAACCCTGAACGACGAAGCAGGGGACGGGGACGGCGCCGGCGCGGGCGACGACACGATACCGAAGTCGAAGTACGAACAGCCGCCGACAGCGCAAGCGAGCGCGGCCGCGGCTCCCAGCTTGAACGCACGCAACACGACGCGCCTCCCCAGGTTCATTGTTTCTCGCGCCGCCTGAATGGCGGTTGCAGCGCAATGCTACGCCAGTTGCATCCACACAGGAACGCGGGCGAACGACGCGCTATCGCGTCCCCTCCGCCCGCAAACACGGAGAGGGGGCCCGCTCGCGCTATGCCCTGTCGAGCGCGTCGAGCGCCTGCCTGAGCTTGCGCAGGTCGGCCCAGGCCTGGCGTTTGGCGGCCGGGGTGCGCAGCAGATAGGCGGGGTGGAACATCGCCAGCGCGGGAATCGTCGCGCCGTCGTCGGCCTGGTATTCGCGCCAGACGCCGCGCGCGCGGGTGATGCCTTCCTTCACGCCGAGCAGGGTCTGGGTCGCCGAGCCGCCGAGGCAGACGAGAAGGCGCGGCGCCGAGAGCGCGATCTGGCGGCGGATGAACGGCAGGCACACCGCCGTCTCCTGCGGCGTCGGCGTGCGATTGCCCGGCGGCCGCCACGGCACGACGTTGGCGATATAGACCTGCGCGCGGTCGAGCGCGATCGCCGCCAGCATGCGGTCGAGCAACTGGCCGGCGCGGCCGACGAACGGCCGGCCGATACGGTCTTCGTCGCCGCCCGGCGCCTCGCCGACGAACATGATCCGCGCGCCGGGCGCGCCGTCGGCGAAGACGAGCTGGGTCGCCGTCGCCTTCAGCCCGCAGCCGTCAAAGCGCTCCAGTTCGGCGCGCAAGTCGTCGAGCGTCGCCGCGGCGGCGGCCCGCTCGCGCGCCGAGCGCGCTGCGTCGTCGGGCGCGACCGCCGCCGCCGGCGCAGCCCGCGTTTCGTAAGACATGGTCGGCGCGGCGGGCGGGGGAACGGGCGGCGGCGCGCGGCGCGGCGCCGGCGCTGCGCTTTCGGCGAAGCGGTCATGCGGGCTCTCGTCGAGCGCGAGATCAACGCCGGCCTCGATCCACCAGCGCAAAGTCTCGGCGGCGGCGGCCGCGGTCAGCGACGTTGATCGATTGGAAGAGCCCATGGTGAAACGCGCGCGCGAGGGATCGCCGCTTCTAGCATGCCGGCGGCGGTCGACGAAGGGGGGATCGACAAGCGCCGGCGAACTGCGCAATTAGGGTCGGCGTTTCGGGGCGGCGCGGGCTGGCCCCGCGCCAGGACGGAAAGACACAGGTACATGGCGGGAGAAGACGAACTTCCGGCGCGCGAAGCGATGGAATTCGACGTCGTCGTCGTCGGCGCCGGCCCGGCCGGCCTGGCGGCGGCGATCCGGCTCAAGGAGCTCGACGCCGGAATGTCGGTGGTCGTGGTCGAGAAGGGCTCGGAGGTCGGCGCGCACATCCTCTCCGGCATGGTCTTCGACCCGATCGGGCTCGACCGGCTGCTGCCCGACTGGCGCAACGATCCCGACCGGCCGCTGAAGACCGAAGTCGCGACCGATCGCTTCCTGTTGCTCGGGCCTTCGGGCGGCGTGCGGCTGCCCAATTTCATGATGCCGAAGCTGATGAGCAACCACGGCAAGCTCATCGGCTCGCTCGGCGCGGTGACGCGCTGGATGGGCGGCCGCGCCGAGGCGCTCGGGGTCGAGATCTATCCCGGCTTCGCCGCGGCCGAACTCCTTTACGGCGCCAACGGCGAAGTCGTCGGAATCGCGACCGGCGACATGGGAATCGGCCGCGACGGCAAGCCGAAGGCGGGCTTCACCCGCGGCATGGCGCTGCACGGAAAATACGTGCTGCTCGCCGAAGGCGCACGCGGCTCGCTCTCCAAGCAGGCGATCGCCCGTTTCAAGCTCGCCGACGGGCGCGAGCCGCAGAAATACGCGATCGGCCTGAAGGAGATCTGGCGGGTCGAGCCGTCGCAGTTCCAGCCCGGGCTGGTGCAGCACAGTCTCGGCTGGCCGCTCGGACGCGGCGCCTCGGGCGGCTCGTTCGAATACCATTACGACGACGGGTTGGTGTCGGTCGGCTTCGTCGTCCATCTCGACTACCAGAATCCGACGCTGTCGCCGTTCGACGAGTTCCAGCGCTTCAAGACCCACCGGCTAATCCGCCCGACGTTCGAAGGCGGCAAGCGCCTTTCCTACGGCGCGCGCGCGCTGACCGAAGGCGGCTGGCAATCGGCGCCGAAGCTGGTCTTTCCCGGCGGCGCGCTGGTCGGCTGCGCGGCCGGCTTCATGAACGTGCCGCGCATCAAGGGTTCGCACAACGCGATGCTGTCGGGCATTCTGGCGGCGGAAACAATCCACGCGGCGCTCGCCGCTGGACGCAGCGGCGACGAGGTGAGCGACTACGAGGACTCGTGGCGCGATTCCGACATCGGCCGCGACCTCTATCGGGTGCGCAACGTCAAGCCGCTGTGGTCGAAGTTCGGCCTCGCGATCGGCGTGCCCTGCGGCGGGCTCGACATGATCACCAACGAGTGGTTGGGGTTGTCGCTGTTCGGCACGGTCAAGCACGGCAAGCCCGACTGCGACACGCTGAAGCCGATCGCGGCGGTCAAGCCGATCGTCTATCCCAGGCCGGACGGCAAGGTCTCGTTCGACAAGCCGTCGTCGGTCTTCCTCTCCAACACCAATCACGAGGAGGATCAGCCGGTCCACCTGCGGCTGCGCGATCCGGCGGCGCCGATTCGCGACAACCTGCCCCGTTACGGCGAGCCGGCGCGGCTCTACTGCCCGGCCGGCGTCTACGAAGTCGTCTACGGCGACGAGGCCAACCGCAAGGATCCGCGCTTCGTCATCAACGCGCAGAACTGCGTCCATTGCAAAACCTGCGACATCAAGGACCCGGCGCAGAACATCGACTGGACGACGCCGGAGGGCGGCGGCGGACCAAACTACCAGGACATGTGAGCGGGGCCGGAGCGCGGCCCGAAACCGCCACGTTTGCCGACGAAGCTTTCTCCTGTAAGAACGTCGTATCGGCGTCTGGTCGGCGGGCATAAGCCCGGCCGCGCCTCACAAGGGAACACCGCACCGTGCCAGATCGTTTCCTGCCGGTTAGCGCCCGCGCGGCGCTGTTCAGCGCATGGATCGCCGCCGGCGGCGCGCTCGTCGGCGTCGTCGGGGCGCACGCCTCCGTCGCTGCGCCCGACGTTCCGCCGGTCGAGATCGGCCGCAGCCAGTCTGGAAATTATCTCGCCGCGCTGGTCGCCGGCGCCGATCGCGACACCGCCGCCGCCGCCGTCTATTCGCGCGAGGCCCTGCGCGGCGATCCGCGCAACGCCGACCTCACCGAGCGCGCCTTCGCCGCCGCGCTCGCCGCCGGCGACGTCGCCGACGGCTTTCCGCTCGCCGAGCGGCTGATCGCCCGCGACCCCGCCAACAGCCTGGCGCGACTCGCGCTCGGCGCGCGCGCGCTCGGCGATGGGCAGTATGTCGCCGCCCGCGCCCAGCTCGCCGCCGGCGAGGCCGGCAAGGCGCATGACGTGACGACGACGCTGCTGACCGCGTGGAGCTACGCCGGCGTCGGCGATCAGCGGCATGCGCTCGATACGCTCGACCACATTCGCGAGCCGAGCCTGGCGGTGTTCCGCGACTACCACGCCGGCCTGATCGCCGACCTGCTCGGCAACGGCTTCGAAGCCGAGCGGCGGCTCAAGGCGGCCTACGAAGCCGACAAGAACACTTTGCGTCTGGTCGACGTCTACGCTCGCTTCCTCGCTCGCCACGGCCAGGTCGACGCGGCCAAGGCGGTCTTCGCCGATTTCAGCAAGCTGATCCCCAACCATCCATTGGTCGTCAGCGAACTCGCCGACATCGCCGCCGGCAAGCCGCTGGCGCCGGTGATCCGCAACGCCCGCGACGGCGCCGCAGAAGCGCTCTACGGCCTCGGCGGCGCCGGCACGACCCAGGGCGACGAACTGGCGGCGCTGATCTATCTGCGCCTGGCGTTGTTCCTCAGGCCCGACCACGATCTGGCCGCGATCACCGTCGCCAATCTGTTCGAGGACCTCAAGCGCAGCGACGAGGCGATTCAAGCCTACCAGATGGTTCCCGTCGGCTCGCCGATGCGCGAGAGCGCGGAGATCCAGGTGGCGCTCGAGTTCGACGCGCTCGGCCGCAACGACGACGCGACGGCGAAGATGAGGGACATCGTCGCCGCCCATCCGAACGACCCGGACGCCTGGAGCGCGCTCGGCAGCCTGCAGCGCTCGGCCAAGGCCTATTCCGACGCCGCCGATTCCTACGACAAGGCGATCGCACTGGTGGGAACGCCGAATCGCAGCAATTGGACGCTGTTCTATTTCCGCGGCATCTGCTTCGAGCGGTCGAAGCAATGGCCGAAGGCGGAAGCCGACTTCAAGAAGGCGCTCGAGCTCTATCCCGACCAGCCGCAGGTGCTCAATTATCTCGGCTATTCGTGGGTCGACCAGGGCGTCAATCTCGACGAGGCGTTCAAGATGCTGCGCCGCGCCGTCGATCTGAGGCCGAACGACGGCTACATCGTCGACAGCCTCGGCTGGGCGCACTACAAGCTCGGCCATTATCAGGAGGCGACCGAGGCGCTGGAAAAGGCGATCGACCTCAAGCCGGCCGATCCGGTCGTCAACGATCACCTCGGCGACGCCTATTGGCGCGTCAACCGCCGCATCGAAGCGCATTTCCAGTGGAACCACGCGCGCGACATGAAGCCGGATCCCGAGGATCTGCCGCGGATCCTCGACAAGATCGAGCACGGCCTGCCCGACGAGCCGAGCGCGGCGGCGCCGGACGCGTCGCCCGCCGCGGCCCCGGGCGCGACCCAGAGCGGCGGCGGCTAGACTTGGCGAACGGTTTGCCGCGGCTGTGGCGCGCCCCGGCCAAGGTCAATCTGACCCTGCACGTGCTCGGGCGCCGGACCGACGGCTGGCACGAGCTCGACAGCGTGGTCGCCTTCGCCGGCTGCTGCGATCGACTTGCGTTTGAGCCGGCGGACGCGCTGAGCCTGACGATCGGCGGGCCAACCGCCGCGGCCGCCGGGCCGACCGACGACAATCTGGTTGTGCGCGCGGCGCGCGCGCTCGCCGAGCGGGTTCCGCGGCTCAGGCTCGGGCGCTTCCATTTGCTGAAAGTCCTGCCGGTCGCCGCCGGCCTCGGCGGCGGCTCGAGCGACGCGGCCGCCGCGCTGCGCGCGCTCGCCGCAGCCAACGGCCTCGCGCCCGACGATCCGCGCCTGTTCGACGCCGCCGCAGCGGTCGGCGCCGACGTTCCGGTCTGTCTCGATCCGCGCGCGCGTCCTATGGCCGGCCGCGGCGAGCGGCTCGGCCCGGCGCTGCGTTTGCCGCCGCTGCCCGCCGTACTCGCCAATCCCGGCGCGGCGGTCGCCACGCCCGCCGTGTTCGCCGCGCTGGGCCTCGAGCGCGGCGCTTTTCTCGACGCGCCGCCCGCCCCGCGGCTCGAAGCCGGCTCAGACGCGGCGCGCGCGCTTCAGGCGCTCAAGGCCGGCCGCAACGACTTGCAGGCGAGCGCGATGCGCATCGCGCCGGCGATCGGCGACGCGTTGGCGGCGCTTACGCGGCTCGACGGCGTGCGGCTCGTGCGCATGTCGGGCTCGGGCGCGACCTGCTTTGCGCTGTTCGACGACCGCCACGCCGCCGCGCGCGCCGCGCGCGCGCTTTGCGCCGCCCATCCAGGGTGGTGGGTGTGCGCGACCTATCTCAGGTAGCCGTCAAGATCGGAAGCGGGGCGCCCGTCATGAGCGGCGGGATCACGGTCGCCGCGAAGGTCGCCGATCTGGCAATACGTCGCCAGAAATGGCGGGCCAGCGTTGGGCGCAGAGCGGGCGGCAGACGCAATGTCGGCGAACTTCGGCGAACCACCGCTTCGCCGCCAGAGCCGGACGTCAGTGCGCGAATTTGACCGCCGGGTCCGCCTTTGCCCGCGCGCGGGCGCGGCCCTATAAGACGGCGTCCGCGCCCGTGCGAGCTTAAGATCATGCGCCTGGTTTCCACGCCGTTTAACCCGACCCCGCCCGGCGCCGTCGTCCACCCGCTGCGCACCGCCGACGGCGTGCTGTTGCGCACCGCCCGCTGGACGCCGCCGCACGGCGCGCGCGGCACGGTGGCGATCCTCCCCGGCCGGGCCGAATTCATCGAGAAATATTACGAGACGATCCGCAACCTGCTCGACCGCGGCCTTTCGGTGGCGATCTTCGACTGGCGCGGACAGGGCGGCTCGGCGCGCCAGCTCAAGAATCCGCGCAAAGGACACATCGACGATTTCTCGCTCTACGAGCGCGACTTTTCCGCCTTCGCCAGCGAGGTGCTCGAGGCCTCCTGTCCGAAGCCCTGGTTCGGCCTCGCCCATTCGATGGGCGCGGCGATCGCGCTGGCGATCGCGCGCGCCGGGCGCTGCCCGCTCGACCGAATGGTGCTGTCCTCGCCGATGATCACGCTCGCCGGCATGAAGTGGCCGCGCGCGATGCGCGGCTTCGTCGAGGCGCTCGACGCGGTCGGCCTCGGCGGGGCGTTCTCGCGCCGCGGCGGCGCAAAAATCGTCGCCACCCTGCCGTTCGAAAACAATCAGCTGACCTCCGATCCGGTGCGCTACGCCCGCACCGCGAGCATTGTCGCCGCCAACCCCGAACTCGGCCTCGGCTATCCGACCATTGGCTGGCTCGACGCCGCCTTCCGGTTGATGCGTGAATTCGAGGACCCCGACTTCCCGCGCCGGACGCTGACGCCGACGCTGGTCATCGCCGCCGGCGCCGACCAAGTCACCGACGCGCGCGCCGCCGAGCGATTCGCCTCGCGCCTGCGCGCCGGCCGCACGGTCATCGTCGAAGGGGCCGAGCACGAGCTGATGGTGGAGCGCGACGTCTTCCGCGATCAGTTCTTCGCCGCGTTCGACGCCTTCGTTCCCGGCGTCGAGGGCGTCAGAGCGCGAGCCGCCTCGTGAACTTCGCCAATGCGAGGCCCGGCGTCGAGGACGACGGACGCCGCGGCGCGCTGGCGCTCATCGCCGTCTTCGCACTGGCGCGGCTCGCCTTCGCCGCCGCGCTCGGCCCCGGTTACGACGAATCCTACACCATCGTCGTCGCCCGACGGCTCGATCTCTCCTATTTCGATCATCCGCCGCTGCATCAATGGCTCGCCCATTTCGCCGCGCTGATCCTCGGCGAAGGCGCGGCGACGCGACTGCCGTTCGTCCTTTTGTTCGCCGCGACCGGCTGGCTGATGTTCGCGCTGACGCGCCGCCTGTTCGGCGCGCGCGCCGGCCTGATCGCGCTCGTCGCGCTCAACCTGACGCCGTTCTTCTTCGCTTCCGCCGGGACCTGGGTGGTGCCGGACGGCCCGCTCGACTTCGCCCTCGCCGGCGCGGCGGCGACGCTGGCGCGGCTGGCGTTCGACCGGCCGACGCCGCGCGCCGCTTTCGGCCTGTGGCTCGCCGCCGGCCTGTGGCTCGGGCTCGCCGGCCTGTCGAAATACAACGCCGTCCTGCCGGCGCTCGGAATCGTCGCCTTCGTAGGTCTGGCGCCGGGCCAGCGCCGCTGGTTGGCGCGGCCCGCGCCTTATCTGGCGGCCGTCGTCGCGCTGGCCGTCGTCGCGCCGGTCCTCGTCTGGAACGCGCGCCACGGCTGGGTCTCGTTCGCCTTCCAGGGCGCGCGCGCCGAGGCGGCGGGCGGCTGGCGGCCGGATCGGGTCGGGGCGATGGCGATCGGCGAGATCGCCTTTCTGTCGCCCTGGCTCGCCGCGCCGCTGGTCGCCGCGCTGGTCGACGGCGTGCGGCGCGCAACGCGCGACGAGCGGCGCCTGTTCCTCGTCTGCCTCGCGCTGCCGACGATCGTTGTCTTCACCCTCACGCCGCTATGGGGCGCAAAGGGACTGCCGCACTGGACGATGCCCGGCTGGCTGTTCGTCTATCCGCTGGCGGGCGCCTGGCTCGCCCAGCCGCGCGCGGCGGCGCTCCACCTCGGCAGATGGGCGATCGCCTCGGCCGCGCTGCTCGCCGCGATCGCCGTCCTCCTCGTCGGCCAGGCGGCGACCGGCTTGGCGACGCGCCTCATTCCGCTGGGCTCGGGCGCGATCGATCCGACGCTCGAAACGCTCGATTGGGGTGCCTTGCGCGCGGCGCCCGGCGTGCAAAACGCCGCCTTCGTCGTCGCGACCAAATGGATGGATGGCGGCAAGATCGGCCTCGCGCTCGGGCCGGCCAAGCCGGTCTTCGTCTTTTCCGACGACCCGCGCGGCATCGCCTTCATCGGCGACAGCGCCGACTTCGTCGGCCAGGACGCCGCGATCGTCGTCGCCTGGGACCGGCGCGAGGCGGCCGAAGCGCGGCTCGCGCCCTATTTCGCCAGCTTCGGCGCGCCGCAACCCGTGACGTTACAGCGCGGCGGGCGCGACGAAATCGCGCTGGCGGTCATCCCGGCGCGCGGCTTGACGCGCGCCTTTCCCCTGCCGTATCGGCGTTGAGGCCGCCGCGCGAATCGCGCGCGCCATCGAGCGAGCGCGAGATGACATCCGATCCGGCGGCGCCTGAGGTTCGGCCCACCCTTTCCGTCGTCGTCCCGACCTACCGCGAAGCGGCCAACGTGCCGGCGCTGTTCGAGCGGCTGAAGACAGTTCTCGACGGCCTGCCGTGGGAAATGATCGTCGTCGACGACAATTCGCCCGACGGCACCGCCGACGTCGCCTTCGCCATCGCCCGCCGCGACCCGCGCCTGCGCTGCATCCGCCGCGTCAACCGGCTCGGCCTCGCCGGCGCGGTGATCGAGGGCTGGCTGGCCTCGAGCGCCGATATCGTCGCGGTGATCGACGGCGACCTGCAGCACGACGAAAGGATCCTGCCGAAGATGTACGCGGCGCTGGTCTCGGGCGAGGGCGACCTCGCGATCGGCACGCGCGTCGCCGACGAAACCGCGCCGGGCGGCCTGTCGCCGGCGCGCCAGAAGCTCAGCGAGCTCGGCGCCTGGTTCTTCCGCCTGCTGGCGGGAACTTCGGTCAGCGATCCGATGAGCGGCTTTTTCATGGTCCGCCGCGAGATCGTCGCCCAATTGGCGCCGCAGCTGTCGCCCGACGGATTCAAGATTCTCGTCGACGTGGTGCTGTCGGCCGGCGGACGGCTGAAGATCGTCGAAGTCCCCTATGTGTTCAGGCCGCGTCAGGCCGGCGAGTCGAAGCTGTCGCCGCTGGTCGGGCTCGACTTCCTCGGCCTCGTCGCCCATCACGCGACCGGCGGACTGCTGCCGATCCGCTTCGTGCTGTTTGCCTCGATCGGCGCGATCGGTCTCGTCGTCCATCTGCTGGTGCTGACCGGCCTGGTCGAAGCGCTCGGCCTGCAGGATTTCGCCGCCGGGCAGATCGCCGCGACGATCGTCGCCATGGCCAGCAATTTCCTGCTCAACAACGAGATCACCTATCGCGCCTACCGCTACCGCGGCCTCGGCATGATCGGCGGCTTCTTGTTGTTCGCCCTGCTGTGCAGCGTCGGCGCGATCGCCAATCTCGACATCGCGTCGTGGCTGTTCCGCGGCCGCAGCGTATGGTGGGTCGCCGGGCTCGCCGGCGCGCTGGTCAGCGTGGTGTGGAACTACGCGGCGAGCGCGACCTTCGTCTGGCGGCGCCGGCGCGTCGGCTGAGGAAGGGCGGTCTGACGTGCTGCAGGACGCTTTCGACTCGCTTGCCGACATCGCCTCGCCGCCGTTCCGCAAGGTGGTGGTCAAGTCGCTGGCGCTGACCGCGGCGGCGCTGCTTGTCGCCTGGTTCGGACTCGACCGGCTGGCGCTTCATTTCGTCGACGTGCAGCCGTCGTGGCTGGCGACGCTGATCGCCTGGCTGATCGGCCTCAGCCTGCTGGTTGGCGCGGTTTTTCTCGCCGCGCCGGTCGCCTCGCTGGTCGCGAGCCTGTTCTTCGACGAGATCGCCGCCCATGTCGAAGCGCAGGTCGACCCGCTCGGGGCGCCAGGCCGACCGGCGCCGTTCGTCGAGGCGACGCTGGCGGCGCTGCGCTTCGCCGGCCTGTCGCTCGCCGTCGGGATCGTCTCGCTGATCCTGCTGTTCGTGCCCGGAATCGGTTTCGCCGCCTGGCTCGCCGCCAACGCCTATCTCTTGGGGCGAGAATATTTCGAGCTGGCGGCGATGCGCTTCCATTCGGCGGCTCAGGCGCGCGCGCTGCGCCGCCAGCGCGCCGGGATCGTCTTCGCCTACGGCGTGATGATCGCCGTCTTTGTCGCCATCCCGCTGGTCAACCTGCTGACGCCGCTGTTCGCCACGACGCTGATGGTGCGGCTGCACAAGCGGGTGGCCCGAGCGGGCTGACATCGCGGCCCTGGCCGGCGACAGTCCCGTTCCACGGTCAAGCGATTTCAAGGCGATAGGCGCCATTTTTTGGCGCGCAAGAGGGTAAACCGCCAGGTTCGCCCCCTCGTCCTTCGACTCGCCGGCTTGCGCAGGCGGCTCAGGATGAGGGGAGCGCGGGGCGGCGCTGGTTTTCAACAGGCATCCCGTCACTAAAGTTCTTGCTTATGTGATCGCGCCACGATACAAAAGCATATGCTTAACCAACAGACCCCGCTCGACCTTGCTTTCCACGCCCTCGCCGACCCGTCGCGGCGGGCGATCGTCGAGCGACTGACGCGGGGGCCGGCGTCGGTCAGCGAGCTGGCGAAGCCGCTGGCGATGAGCTTTCCCGCCGTCATGCAACATCTCGCCGTGCTCGAAGGCGCGCATCTGGTCGCGTCGCAGAAGATCGGCCGGGTGCGGATCTGCCGGCTCGAGGCGGCGACGCTCGACCGCGCCGAAGCCTGGCTCAACGCGCGGCGCGCCGAGTGGGAGCGCCGTTTCGACCGGCTCGGCCGTTACCTCGATGAGTTGCAGGCGCAAGGAGGCGATGATGACAAACCCGACTAACGCCAAATCAGCCGCGAGGCGGCCGTTGACGATCTCGCGCGCCTTCGCCGCGCCGCGCGAGCGTGTGTTCCAAGCCTGGAGCAGCGCCGAGCGGATGAAGCGCTGGTTCAGCCCGGAGGGGGTCGACGTTCCCGAGGCGGAGATCGACTGCCGCCCCGGCGGCGCCTTCGTCATTTGCATGCGTCTGCCTGACGGGACCGAACACTGGTGCCGCGGCGCCTTCGGCGAGGTCGTCCCGCCGGAGAAGCTGACCTTCGATTGCGAGGTCAGCGCCGGCGCCAAGCCTGGCTTCCGCGTGCACACGAGCGTGCTGTTCGCGACCGAGGGCGCGGGCTCGCGGATGACGGTCGAGCAGAGCTACGAAATCTACGATCCAGGGTTCCGCTTCGCGGTCGAGGGCGCGGCCGAAGGCTGGCGCACGACGTTGGACAAGCTGGAGCGCGAGGTCGCACGCTCCGCGCCCGCCGTGCGCGGCGCGTTCTCGCTCGAACGCATTTTCAAGGCGACGCCGGCGCAGGCATTCAAGGCGTTCACCGACGAGAACGCCAAGAGCCGCTGGTTCTCGGGCGGCGACGAGCACACGATTATCGAGCGCAGCATGGACGTGCGGCCGGGCGGGCGCGAGGTCGCGGTCGGCAAATGGAAGAGCGGCGTGACCTCGCGTTTCGATGCTTTCTACTTCGACGTCGTCCCCGACCGCCGGCTGGTCTACGCCTACGAGATGCATCTCGACGCGCAGAAGATCTCGGTCTCGCTCGCCTGCGTCGAGATCGAGCCGCACCCGACCGGGGTGAAGCTCAAGGTCGCCGAACAGGCTGTGTTCCTTGACGGCTACGACGATAACGGCAGCCGCGAGCACGGGACGAACTTCCTGATGGACCGGCTCGTCGCCTCGCTGACTGGCTGAATCTGCAAGAACCGCGACGAGGCGCCGCGCGCCAAGCGCAGATTTCGCTCGCCCGGCTCACGCGGCCTCATTAGGATGCCGCGCCGTCACAGCGGGAGGATCTTTTTCCATGCGCGCCAAACCGAGCCTTACGTCGGTCGACGTCAAGAAAATGCTCGCGGCTTGCGAGGCCAAGGCCAACGAGAATCGTTGGTCCGTGGCGATCGCCATCGTGGACGACGGCGGTTTTCTGCTCGGCTTTCAGCGCATGGACGGCGTCGCGCCCGTCTCCGCCGAGGTGGCGATCGGCAAGGCGCGCGCTTCCGCCGTGACCAAGCAGCCAACCAAGGTGTTCGAGGACCGGGTCAAGGAACGGCCGGCCTTTGCGACCTTTCCCGCCGGCGTTCTCATTCAGGGCGCCGTGCCGCTGATCCACCAGAGCGAATGCGTCGGCGCGATCGGCGTCTCGGGGGTGAAATCGGCCGAGGACGAGCAGGTGGCGCAAGCCGGCGCAACCGCGCTCGGATAATTCGCTGCGCCGCCACAAACCGGCCGGCAGCCAATCAAGCTGTTTTGGGCGCCGGCTTTGCGGTCCCGATCAATGCGTCGCGCGCCCGCGCAATCAGCGCTTCGGCGACGCCGCTCTCATATGGCCGCGCCTCCCCTGCGCCCCAGACCGGCCCGGGCCAGGCGGGATCGCCGATGGCGCGGCCGAGCACGTGGACATGCAATTGCTTGACGACATTGCCGAGCGCGCCGACGTTGAGCTTGTCGACGCCCGGCAGCACGCGCAGGAAGGCGGAAGCGGCGGCGACCTCTTCGATCAGAATCGCGCGGTCGACCGCGTCGAGATCGACGATCTCCGCCAGCCCCGCCCGGCGCGGAACCAGGATCAGCCACGGATAGCGCGCGTCGTTCATCAGCAGGACCCGCGACAGTTCGAGATCGCCGACCGGCAACGTGTCGGCGGCGAGGCGCGGATCGAGCGCGAAGCTCATGCGAGCCAGCTCGCGCCGCTCGCCGGCGGCGGCAGACCGAGCCATGCGGCGACGGTCGCGCCGATGTCGGCGAGGGTCTTGCGCGCGCCGATCGGTCCCGGCGCGACGCCGCCGCCGAAGGCGAGGATCGGGACGTGCTCGCGGGTGTGGTCGCTGCCGCGCCAGGTCGGGTCGTTGCCGTGGTCGGCGGTCAGCACGCAGACATCGTCGGCGCGCATCGCCTGTTCGATCTCGGGCAGGCGCGCGTCGAACGCCTCGAGGCAGGCGGCGAATCCGGGAACGTCGCGGCGATGGCCGTACTCGCTGTCGAAATCGACCAGATTGACGAAAATGAAGCCGCCGTCGGCGGTCTCGCCGAGCGCCCGCAGCGCGAGGTCGACGTTGGCGGCATTGTCGCGGCCCTTGATCTCGCGGCCGGTAAAGCGGTGGGCGAAGATGTCGCCGATCTTGCCGACCGACACGACGTCGCGACCCGCCTCGACCGCGCGCTGCAGCAGGTTGCCGGGCAGCGGCGGAATCGAGAAATCCTTGCGGTTGGCGGTGCGCGCGAAATCGGCGGGGGTCCGGCCGACGAACGGCCGGGCGATGACGCGGCCGATCGCCAGCGGATTGCACAGGCGCCGCGCGATCTTGCAGATTGCATACAGTCGCTCGAGCCCGAACGTCTGCTCATGCGCCGCGATCTGGAACACCGAGTCGGCCGAGGTGTAGCAGATCGGCCTGCCCGTGTGCATGTGCGCCTCGCCGAGCTCGGCGATGATCGCGGTGCCGGAAGCGTGGCGATCGCCGAGAATGCCGGGCAGCTTCGCTTCGGCGACGAAGGCGGCGATCAGCGAGGCGGGGAAAGTCGGAATCGTCTGCGCGAAATAGCCCCAGTCGAACGCGACCGGCGTGCCGGCGATCTCCCAATGGCCGGACGGCGTGTCCTTGCCGTTGGAGGTCTCGATCCCGTAGCCCCATTGGCCGCGCGGCGAGGCGCAGGTGAAGCCGGGCGCGGCGCATCCGCTCGAAGCGCGCATCGCCAGGCCGAGGCCGAGCGCGTCGAGACGGGGCAGCTTGAGCGGCCCGGCGCGCAGACTGGCGCGGTCGCCCCTGCCCTCGGCGCAAGCCGCCGCGAGATGGCCGAGCGTGTCGGCGCCCGCGTCGCCGTAGGCGCCGGCGTCGGCGGCGCCGCCACAGCCGACCGAATCGAGAACGATGATGATCGCGCGGCCCAAGGCGACTCCCTACTGGCTGACGACGCCCGACGTCTCCGCTTCGATCGCGAAGGCGGCGGCGAACAGAGCCCTGGTATAGTCGCTGCGCGGCGCGGCGAAAACCTCGCGCGCCGGGCCGCTCTCGACCACCTCGCCGCGGCGCATGACGACGATCTCGCTCGCCAGCGCCCGGACGACCCTGAGATCGTGCGAGATGAACAGATAGGCGAGCGCGCGGCGCTTCTGCAGGTCGCGCAGCAGGTCGACGATCTGCGCCTGCACCGACATGTCGAGCGCCGAGGTCGGCTCGTCGAGGACGACGAATTTGGGATCGAGCGCCATCGCGCGGGCGATGGCGATGCGCTGGCGCTGGCCGCCGGAAAATTCGTGCGGATAGCGGTCCATGCTCGCTGGATCGACCCCGGTGTCGGCGAGCGCGCGCGCGACCGCCTCGCGGCGCTCGGCGGCGTTGAGCCGCGTCTTCTGCGCGATCAGCCCCTCTTCGACGATCTCGGCCACCGACAGCCGCGGCGACAGCGAGCCGAACGGATCCTGGAAGACGATCTGCATGTCGCGCCGGAACGGCCGCATCTCTTTCACCGTCAGACCGCTGAGGCCGCGGCCGCAATAGGCGATCGTGCCCTGCGAACGGATCAGGCGCAGGATCGCCAGGCCCAGCGTCGTCTTGCCCGAGCCGGATTCGCCGACGACGCCGACCGTCTGGCCCTCGCGCACCGTCAGCGACACGCCGTCGACCGCCTTCACATGGCCGATGGTGCGGCGCAGGAAACCGTGGCGGATCGGGAACCAGACGCGCACGTCGTTCGCTTCGAGGATCGGCTTCGCCGCCGCGTCGCGCGCCGGCGCTTCGCCCTTCGGCTCGGCGGCGAGCAGCATCTTCGTGTAGGGGTGTTGCGGATTGGCGAACACCTCGGCGGTCTTGCCCGCTTCGACGATTCTGCCCTTCTGCATCACCGCGACGTCGCGGGCGATTTTGCGCACAATGCCGAGGTCGTGGGTGATGAACAGCAGCGCCATGCCGAGCTTGGCCTGGAGGTCTTTCAGCAAGGCGAGGATCTGCGCCTGGACGGTGACGTCAAGCGCCGTGGTCGGCTCGTCGGCGATGAACAGGTCGGGGCGGTTGGCGAGCGCCATGGCGATCATCACCCGCTGCCGCTGGCCGCCGGAGAGCTGGTGCGGGTAGGCGCCGAGCCGCGAAGCGGGATCGGCGAGGCCGACCTCGGTCAGCAGCGCGATCACCCGGTCGCGGGTCGAGGCGGCGCGGCCGCCGTGCAAGGCGATGATCTCGCCGACCTGCCGCTCGATCGTGTGCAGCGGATTGAGCGAGGTCATCGGCTCCTGGAACACCATCGTCACGCCGGCGCCGCGCATGTCGCGCAGCTCCGCATCGCTCATCGTCAGGACGTCGCGGCCCTTGAACAACACCGCGCCCGAAGGATGGCTCGCCGCCGGATAGGGCAGCAGCTTGACGATCGACTGGGCGGTGACCGACTTGCCCGAGCCCGATTCGCCGACCAGCGCCAAGGCCTGGCCACGCTCGAGCGTGAACGATACGCGATCGACGACGACGTGGGTCTCGCCGCCGTGGCGAAAAGCGACCGACAGGTCGCGCACGTCGAGCAGCGGCGCGGCGGCGGTCATGTGAAGGTCTTTCGCGGATCGAAGGCGTCGCGCACCGCTTCGCCGATGAAGATCAGCAGCGACAGCATCAGCGCGACGACGGCGAACGCCGACAACCCCAGCCACGGCGCCGACAGGTTCGACTTGCCCTGCAGCAGCAGTTCGCCGAGCGACGGCGAGCCGGGCGGCATGCCGAGGCCGAGGAAATCGAGCGACGTCAGGGTGCTGATCGACGAATTGACGATGAACGGCAGGAAGGTCAGCGTCGCCACCATCGCGTTGGGCAGCACGTGCTTGAAGATGATCTTCGCATTGGACAGGCCGAGCGCGCGCGCCGCGGTGACGTATTCGAAGTTGCGCGCGCGCAGGAATTCGGCGCGCACCAGATGGACGAGGCTAACCCAGGAGAACAGCAGCAGGATCGTCAGCAGCACGACGAAGCCGGGCGTCAGGATCGCCGATAGGATGATGAGGATATAAAGGTGCGGCAGCGACGACCAGATCTCGATCAGCCGTTGCATCGTCAGGTCGAGCCAGCCGCCGAAATAGCCCTGCACCGCGCCGGCGGCGATGCCGATCGCCGAGGAAACGCCGGCGAGGATGAGGCCGAACAGCACCGAGATGCGGAAGCCGTAAATCAACCGCGCGACGACGTCGTGGCCGTCGGCGTCGGTGCCGAGCCATTCCGGCTCGAGGTCGCGGCACCCGCCGCCACCGGGCGGGATCTTGCTCGAGTCGCCCTGCGCATGGGCGACGATCGCCGCACGGCACTGGGATTCGCTCAGCGTCCAGGTCGGCGGCGACGGGAACGGCGTCGGCGGATCGAGCTTGGTGGTCGAATTGGCGAAGCGGATCGGCGGCCAGATCATCCAGCCATGGGCCTTGATCTCGTCTGCGATAAAGGGGTCGCGAAAATCTGCTCGCGCCTGGAACCCTCCAAACTTATCCTCGGGATAGTCAAGGAGGACAGGGAACAGCAACTCGCCTTTGTACGAGGCCATCAGGGGCCGGTCGTTGGCGATGAATTCCGCGAGCAACGAAGCAATAAACAGGACCAGAAAGATCCACAGAGACCACGCGCCACGCTTGTTGCGCCGGAAATTATCGAGACGACGCCGGTTCATCGGCGAGAGCCAAGGACGCCGTTCGAGGCTCGCGCGAGCCTTCGCCTGCCGCCAAGAATCCGTTTCTTCGTTGAGCGGAAAGATGTCGGTCGCCGTTTCTTCCGGTTGCGGCGTCGTGTCGGAAGGGAGAGCGAGACGGTCCGTATCGACCAAGCTCACACCTCGCGGGTTTCGAAGTCGATGCGCGGATCGATCCAGGTGTAAGTGAGGTCGGAAATCAGATTCACCACCAGGCCGATGAGCGCGAAGATGTACAGGTTGGCGAGCACCACGGGATAATCGCGCTGGATGAGCGAATCGTAGGAGAGATAGCCGAGGCCATCGAGTGAGAACACCTGTTCGATCAGAAGGGAGCCGGTGAAGAAGGCGCCGATGAAGGCGCCTGGGAATCCGGCGATGACGATCAGCATCGCGTTGCGGAACACGTGGCCATAGAGCACATGCCGCTCGGTCAGGCCCTTCATGCGCGCGGTCTGCACGTAGGCTTTCTTGATCTCGTCGAGGAAAGAGTTCTTGGTCAACAACGTGGAGGTTGCGAATGAGCCCAGGACCAGCG
>NZ_JBEKVH010000053.1:0-37523 GCF_049514155.1 Roseiarcus sp.
CTCATCGCCTCGAGCATGCCCTGCAGGAAGACCGCGTCGTCGACGGGACGGGGCGTGAGCTTCGGCGCGCGCTCCGCGTCGCTGACGGGAAAGCGCTCGCCTTTCTTGAGCAGCGGGTAATAGTCGAGCTCGGTCGGGCGCGACGGATCGATGCGCGCCGAGAGGACTTCGAGCTCTTTCGGCTGGAAGTAGTGGGCGAGCACCGCCCCGCCGCTGTTCGAAGAGCCGCCGACGAGCCAAAGATCGCCGATGCGGTGGCTGTAGACGCCGCTTTCGAGATCGCCGACCGGATGGTCGACCAACAGCTTCAGCACGATGGTGCTGCCGAGCGAGGTCACGCCCTCGCCGATCGCGTCGGCGCCGGCGGCGAGGAACGCGGCGCAGCCGTCGGTCGTCCCCGCGACGATGTTGCGACCGCCGCGCCGCGCGGCGATCGCGCCGGCGGGCAGAACCTCCGGCAGAAGCCCGTCGAGGTCCAGCGCGGCGATGAAACCAGGCCAGCGCCGCGCGACCGGATCGTAGCCGGTCTTCAGCGCGTTGTTCTCGTCGGTGAACGTCTCGCCGAACAGACGCAGGGCGATGAAATCGGCCTGGTGCAGAATCTTCGACGGTTTGAGGCGCCGCTTGAGTCCGAGCGCGCGGGCGAGCGGCGAGGTCGGCGAGGCGTGGGCGGGCGCGGCGCGCGCCGCTTCGGCGCGATCCTCCGGCGCGGCCTCGTCGTTGTACATCGAGCCCTCGGCGAGCGGCTCGCCGCGCGCGTCGAGCGCGACCAGGGTGCCGGAGGTGCCGTCGATTGCGATCGCCTCGAGGCCGGAAAGATCGAGCTTGGCGATCGCCGCCTCGACGGCGGCGACCCACGCCAGCGGACTGCGCGCGCTCCCCGGCGCGAACGGCTCGGCCGCGTAGGCGACGACGGCATTGTTCGCGTCGACGATCGCCGCCCGCACGCCCGACGTGCCGACGTCGATTCCAAGCGCGCGGGTCATTCCGACCCGGGCAGCGACTGACGGTAGATTTCGGCGTCCCAATGGGTGAGGTCGTATTCTTCCTGCGCCGTGAAATAGCGCGGACGATCGTCCGGCGCCAGCCGCGCCGCGACGTCGGCGAGGCATTCGGCCATGGCGAGCGGCGCCGGGGTCAGGTCGTCTCGCGCCAGCGGCGGGAAGCCGGGGGCGAGGATCACCGGCGGCGAACCGACCACGGCGTCGATCACCGCCGCGCCGCTGCCGAGGAACACCAAGTGGTCAGGGTAATATGTCCCGGCCGCAGCGAGTCGAACCGCATGCGACGCGAGCGCCGGCGCGTCGACGAAATGGTAGCCCGCGCGCTCGACGCGGCGCCGGGACTCGCTCGGCGCCGTCTGGACCGGGCGCGCAAGCCGCCGCCCCACCGTTTCGATCAGGCCGACGGCCGCATCGAGCGTGTCTGCGGCGACCACCAGCCCGTGATTCTGGAGAACGTAAATGTCGGCCCCCGGCGCGATCGTGCGAAACAACGGCAAGCCCGGACGGATGTAGGGAACCCACGCCCATTTGAGACCGTCGAGCAGCGGCGCGAGGCGCGCCGGGCCGTCGACGAGGATCGCGTAAGAGATCGTCTCGACGCAATGCACATGGAGGACGAAGCGCTGCGGCAGGCCGGCGTGCAGCGTCGCCTCGACCGATGGGCGTAGGCCGGGCGGCGACAGGTCGGCGCGCACAAACGCGTCGCAGGTCTCGCAGGCCGGATCGTTATGCGCCAGCGCGTCGAGAACGCGCGGAAGATCGAGCGCGGCGAAGACCGGTTCGTCGAGCGCCTTGGCGAGCCAGCGTCCCGACGCCTTCACCCATAGGACGCCGTCCTCTTTGATCGAGGTGTTGCCGCCCGCCGCCTGAACCAGCAGACGTCTGCTTCCAAGCTCGGCGGAGGCGTGCGCGAGCGCTACGAGGTCGTCCATTGCGTTTCCCCTACACGATTCCCGCCGACCCCGCCGCGACCGCGGGGCGTTCGCGCGCCACGGCGGCGCGATAGCCGCTGGCGCGATAGGTCGCGATCGGATCGAGCGCGCCGCCGGCCCTCAGCCGCGCTTCGGCGATCAGCGGCGAAACGTCGGTGAGGAAACCGGACTTGAGCAGCCGATGCGCCGTCAGCGCGTCGTTCGCCTCCTGCGCGGCGGCGAGCGCGGCGGCGTCGACGAGTTGCGCCTGCGCGCGAGCCCGGGCGATCTCGATCGCCGATTGCATCAGGCTCTCGATCGGATCGGTGACGTTGTGCGACTGGTCGATCATATAGGCCGGCGCGAAGCTCGGTCCGATCGCCCGCTTCGCCTCGGCCAGTTCGTGGAACACCAGATAGAGCCGGAACGGCGAGACCGAGGCGGCGTCGAGGTCGTCGTCGCCGTACTTGCTGTCGTTGAAATGGAAGCCGCCGAGCTTGCCGAAACGGGCGAGGCGGGCGACGATCTGCTCGATGTTGACGGTCGGCGCGTGATGGCCGAGGTCGACCAGGCACTGGGCTTTCGGCCCGAGGTGCTGGGCGGCGAGATAGCTGCTGCCCCAGTCGGAAATCACCGTCGAATAAAAGGCGGGCTCGAACAGCTTGTGCTCGAGCAGCATGCGCCAGTCGTCGGGCAGCGCGCGGTAAATCGCCGCCGTCGAGTCGAGATAGCGGTCGAACGCGCGCGTCAGGCTCGACTGCCCGGCGAAATTCGAGCCATCGCCGATCCACACCGTCAGCGCCTTCGAGCCGATCGCCCGGCCGATCTCGACGCACTCGATATTGTGGGCGATCGCCTGCTCGCGCGCCGCCTTGTCGGTGTGGGTGAGCGAGCCGAATTTGTAGGAAAGCCGCTGGCCCGCCTGGTCCTGAAAAGTGTTGGAATTGACGGCGTCGAACGCGAGACCATGGCGCTTCGCCGCCTCGCGCAGCTCCGCATAGTCCTTCACCTTGTCCCAGGGGAAATGCGGCGAGACGGCCGGCGTCAGACGGGTCAGCGTGTTGATCACGCCGCAATCGGCGAGCTTGTCGAAGACATTGCGGGGCTCGCCGGGGCCGGGAAAGCGCGCGAAGCGCGTGCCGCCGGTGCCGACGCCCCAGCTCGGCACCGCGACGGCGAAGGCGATTGCGTCCTTGACCAGCGCTTCCGGGTCGAGCCCGCGCCGCGCCAGCTTGCGCGCGAGCGCATCGAAGTCCTCGCGATGATCGGCGAGCCGAGCCCGGTTCTGATCGGCGATGAAATCGGCTGTTATGGCGGACATGGCGTTTTCCTACATCGTCCTGCTGCGTTGCGGATCCTAGCGGGTGAACGAAACGGCGTTGCCGGCGTCGACGTTGATGATGTTGCCGGTCGACTTCGACGCCGCGTCGGAGGCGAGGAAATAGGCCGCCTCGGCGACGTCCTCCGGATAGACCGACAGCTTCAACAGCGAGCGCTGCCGATAGACGTCCTCCAGCTCGTCGGCCGTCACCTTGTTCGACTGGGCGCGCTGATCGCGCCACTCGCCCTGCCAGATTTTCGAGCCGCGCAGCACCGCGTCCGGATTGACGCAGTTGACGCGGATGCCGAGCGGCGCGCCTTCGAGCGCCAGGCAGCGCGCGAGATGCAGTTCGAGCGCCTTGGCGGCGCAATAGGCCGCGGCGCCGGGCGAGGCCGCAAGGCCGTTCTTCGACACGATGAAGACGATCGAACCGCCGATCCGCTGCCGCTTCATCACGCGAAAGGCGGCGCGCGCGGCGAGGAAATAGCCGGTTCCGAGGATGTCGATGTTGCGGTTCCACAACGCGAGACTCGTGTCCTCGATTGCCGCGGCCGACGCGATGCCGGCGTTCGAGACGACGATGTCGAGCCCGCCATAGGCGAGCGCCGCCTCGGCAAAAGCCGCTTCGACCGCCTCCTCGCGCGTCACGTCGAGCGTGACGCCGCGGACGGCGTCCTTGCCGTAAACCGACGAAAGCGCCTCGACCATCGCCGCGCAACTGGCGGCGTCGATGTCGGCGATGACGACGCACGCGCCTTCGGCCAGCATGCGGCGGGCGATCGCCGAGCCGATGCCGCCGGCGCCGCCGGTCACCAGCGCAACACGACCCTGCATGGCGCGCGGCTTCGGCATGCGCTGGAGCTTGGCTTCCTCGAGCCGCCAATATTCGATGTTGAAGGCTTCCTGTTCGGCGAGGCCGACGTAGCGGTCGACGCCGCTCGCCCCGCGCATCACGTTGATCGCGTTGACGTAGAATTCGGCGGCGATGCGCGCCGTCGCCGTGTCCTTGGCGAACGAGATCATGCCGACGCCGGGGACGAGGTAGATGACGGCGTTGGGGTCGCGCATCGCCGGCGAGTCGGGATGCCGGCAGCGCTGGTAATAGGCGGCGTAGTCGTCGCGATAGGCGGCGACGAGCCTGTCGAGCGTCGCATCGTCGGCGTCCGCCGGCACGATCAGCGGCCAGATCTTGGTGCGCAGGAAATGATCGGGGCAGCTGGTGCCGAGCGGCGCGAGGGTCTCGAGCTCGCGCGAGTTGACGAACGCGAGCACCTCCGGGGCGTCGATGAAATGACCGATCTTGCGCTCGCTGGACGAAATGCGCGAGCGGATCGCCGGCATCAGCCGGCAGGCCGCCTCGCGCCGCTCCTGAGGCGACAGGCTCGGCGTGCGTTCGCCGCCGAAGGCCGGCGTCTTGCCGTTGGCGGCGAGCCATTCGGCGGCGCGATTGATGACGCGCAGCGTCGTATGGTAGCAGTCGCGTGCGGTGTGACCCCAGGTGAACAGGCCGTGGCCGCCGAGCACCACGCCGTTGAGAAGCGGGTTTTCGCGCGCCAGATGTTCGAGCTCGAGGCCGAGCTCGAAACCCGGGCGCCGCCAGGGCAGCCAGCCGATCTCGTCGCCGAAAATCTGCCGGGTCAGCGCCTGGGAGTTTGCGGCGGCGGCGATGGCGATCACCGCGTCGGGGTGCATGTGATCGACATGCGCGTAGGGCACGAACGCATGCAGCGGCGTGTCGATCGAGGCGGCGCGCGGATTGAGATCGAACGTGCAATAGCGGAGCTTGTCCACCATCTCGTCTTCGTATGCGAGGCCGCGGTAGTGCGACTTCAGGGTCTCGAGGCGATCGAGATAGAGCGTGGCGAAGCCGTCGCGCTTGATCGAGCCGAGGTCGCCGCCCGATCCCTTGACCCACAGCACCTTGACCCTCACGCCGGTGAGCGGATCGGCCGCTTCAACCTGGGCCGAGGTGTTGCCGCCGCCGAAATTGGTGATGCGCAAATCGGATCCGAGAAGATTTGAGCGGTAGAGCAGCAGGCCCGGTTCGTCGAGCCCGGCGGCGTGGGTCTCGTCCCACAAATCCGGAAGCGGCGTTGCTGCGGCGGGGGCCATCGGGACGCTCCTCCGAGAAAATCATTCGCTTCGCTCCCTAAGGCGCCACTCGCTCACAGTCAATCACAAACGAGCATTATTGCATCGCAATATGATTGATGCAGCGCGCAATTGACGGACATCGAGATTTGCCATTGACGATTTGATTGAATGATGACTATTTTTGACCAACCGGGGGAGCGCGGTCGTGCACGAACGTGAGCGCTGGCAGGTCATCAAAGCAATGCTCCGCGACAGCGGCCTGGTTCGCGTCGCGGACGTTTGCCGCGCGACGGGAGCTTCCGAGGCGTCGGTGCGTCGGGACTTCGCGCGGCTTGCCGGATCGGGCGTCGCGACGCGTATACATGGTGGGCTGGAGGCCGCCCCGGCGCCCAACGTCGGCTCTTCCGATCGCCCCCCCTTGGCCACCAGTTCCTTCGATTTTAGTCGGGGCCTGAACGTCGTGGCCAAACGGGCGATCGCCCGGGCCGCCGTCGAGCTTTGCGACGATGGCGAAGCCATCATCATCAACGGCGGCACGACGACGTTCGAGATGGCCGGCTTCTTGCGCGAGCGCCATCTGAAAGTCCTGACGAACTCTTATCCGTTGGCGGAAACGTTGATCCACGACAGCAATTGCCGTGTGGCGTTGCCGGGCGGCGAGGTCTATCGCGAACAGAAGCTGATCGTTTCGCCGTTCGAGGAAGACGCGATTCAGCACTATTCCGCCAGCCGCATGTTCATGAGCGCGATTGCCATCGGACCGCTCGGCGTCATCGAAGGCGATCCCCTGATCGCGCGCGCCGAGACCAAACTGCTCAAGCGCGCCGACAAGCTCATCGTGCTCGCGGACAGTTCAAAATTCGTCTCACGCGGCAGCCTCGTCGTCTGCCCGCTCTCCCGCATCGCCATTCTCATCACCGATCGCGCCGCGCCGCTTGCGGCGCTCGAAATGCTCAAGGAATCCGGGGTCCAGACCCTAGTGGTCGATGCCGAACCAACAGTCGCGTCAAGAGAGCGCGAAGTCGCCTAATCGACCGGCGTCGCCGGAAGCAAGAACATGCCGCATATGCGGGATGAAGAACGAAACAGGAGGAAAGCATGCTCAATCGAAGGTCCATTTTGCAACTCATCGGCAGCGTTTCGGTCATCGCCGGCGCGGGCGTCGGCGTCGGTCCGGCGCTTGCCGCCGACAAGCTTCGCATCGCCATGGTCGTCAAGGCGCTTGGCAACGGCTTCTTCGACGCCTGTCACGACGGCGGCCTCGAGGCGGCCAAGGAACTCGGCAACGTCGACTTGATCTACACCGGCCCGACCAAGGCGACGGCCGAAGAGCAGATCGCCGTCATCGACTCCCTCATCGCGCAGAAAGTCGACGCCATCGCGATTTCGGCCAACGACACCAACGCGCTGGTGCCGGTCTGCAAAAAGGCGATGGGCCGCGGCATCAAGGTGATTTCCTTCGACTCCGGCATCGCTCCGGAAGGCCGGATCATGCACCTCAACCCCTCCAACAATGCGCTCATCGGCGCCAAGTGCGTGCAGATGATGGCCGCGACGCTGAAAGGCGAGGGGGACGTCGCCATCCTTTCGGCGACGGCGCAGGCCACGAACCAGAACATCTGGATCGAGGAAATGAAGAAGGAATGGGCCAAGCCCGACTATGCGAAGATGAAGCTGGTCGCGACCGTCTACGGCGACGACGTCGCCGACAAGAGCTATCGCGAGACGCAAGGCCTGATCAAAGCCTATCCGAACCTCAAGGGCATCATCGCGCCGACCTCGGTCGGCATCGTCGCCGCGGCCAAGGCGGTGGTCGACGCGGGCTTGGTGGGCAAGGTCTACGTCACCGGCCTCGGCCTGCCTTCGGAGATGAAGGGCGCGGTGCTCGCCGGCGCGACCGACACCTTCGCGATCTGGAACCCGATCGATCTCGGTTACACCGCGACGATGATCGCCGCCCAAATCGCCGAGGGCAAGGCGACCGGCGCGCCGGGAACCACGATCCATGCCGGTCGCATGGGCGACATCAAGATCGGCGACGACGGTTCGGCGGCGATGTCCGATCCCTTCACTTTCGACAAGTCGAACATCGAAAAGTTCGCCAAGATCTTCTGATTGTCGGCGCGCGCCTCCCCTGCTCCCACCGGGGCGGGCGCGCGCCTCTCTTCTGCTGCTGGAAGCATGGACCCTATGCCTGCACTCAGTTCGGCGCCCGCGCCGCAGGACGTCAAAACCGCGGCGCCGATCCTGTCGATGTCGGGCGTTTCCAAGCGCTTTCCCGGCGTGCGCGCGCTGCACAACGTCAGTCTCACATTGCGGCCGGGCGAAGTGACGGCTTTGATCGGCGAGAACGGCGCGGGCAAGTCGACTCTGGTCAAGATCCTCACCGGCATCTATCAGCCTGACGAAGGCGAGATTCTCGTCTCGGGCAAGCCGCTCAAGTGCGCCGGACCGCGCGACGCCTGGGCCGCCGGCATAGCGGCGATCCACCAGGAAACCGTGATGTTCGACGAGCTCAGCGTCGCCGAGAACATCTTCATGGGGCACATGCCGCTTGCTCGCAGCGGCCGCGTCGATTGGTTCAAGATGAGGGCCCGCGCGCGCCATATGCTGAAGCGCCTGGACGCCGACTTCGACGCCGGCGCCTTGCTCAAGACTCTCGGCGTGGCCCAAAAGCATCTGGTCGAAATCGCTCGCGCGCTGTCGCACGACGCGAACATCATCATCATGGACGAGCCGACCTCCGCGCTTTCCGCTCGCGAGATCGGCGATCTCTTCCTCATCATCGAGCAATTGAAGAAGCACAATTGCGCGATTCTCTTCATTTCTCACAAGTTCGACGAGATCTTTCAGGTCGCCGACCGCTGGACCTGCCTGCGCGACGGCGAAGAGGTCGGCGCCGGCGCCATAGCCGACATCACGCAGGCCGATCTCGTCCGTCTGATGGTGGGCCGGGCGATCGGTCAGGTCTATCCCAAGCGCGAGGTGAAACTGGGCCCGGTCGTGCTCGAAGCGGACGACATTTCCAACGCCACGGAATTCGACGGAGTCTCGTTCAAGCTCCACGCCGGTGAGATCATCGGCCTCTATGGCCTTGTCGGCGCCGGCCGATCCGAGGCGATGCAAGGCCTGTTCGGCCTCAGCGGACTCACCCGCGGTTCGGTCAGAATCGACGGTAAGCCGGTCGATATCCGCTCGCCCGACGACGCCATTCGCGCCGGCGTCGCCTATCTCCCCGAGGATCGCCAGACCCAGGGCGCGGTATTGCCGTTCGGCATCCGCGCCAACATGACGCTCGCTTCGCTCGGCGCCCATGCTCGAAACGGCTTCATCTCCTACGCCAAGGAACTGGCGACGACGCAAAGATTCGGCGCGCGCCTCTCGGTCAAAGCCGCCAACTGGGAGCAGGCGCTGAACCAATTGTCCGGCGGCAACCAGCAGAAGGTCGTCATCGGCAAATGGCTTTCTTCGAACCCGCGCATTCTCATTCTCGACGAGCCGACCAAGGGCATCGACATCGGCTCGAAGGCGGCGGTGCACGAGTTCATGGGCGAATTGGCGAGCGAAGGCTTGGCGATCCTTCTCGTCACTTCCGAACTGCCCGAGGCAATGGGCATGGCGGACACGATCCTCGTCATGCACGAAGGCAAGATCGTCAAGCGCTTCGCGCGCGGAGAGGCCACGGCGGAAATGATCGTCAGCGCGGCCATCGCCGACGAGAGTTCGGGGGCCTCGCAATGAGGGCGGCAAGTTTCCTTCGTCACCGCGATTCGGCGCTGGCTCTCATCGTCCTGGCGCTGATTGTCGCCATCGGCTTGCGCGCGCCGGTCTTCGTCTCGCCGGAAAGTCTCGTCGGCGTGCTGACCGACACCAGCTTCCTGTTCATGCTGACGCTCGCGCAAATGGTCGTCATCCTGACGCGCGGCATCGACTTGTCCGTCGCCGCCAACTTGGCTTTGGTCGGCATGATTTGCGCCCTTGTCTCGCGCGCCCATCCGGATCTGCCGATCCCGACGATCATCGTCATGGGAATTGCGCTCGGCGCCTTGCTCGGCGCGTTCAACGGCGCCTTGGTCGCGTATATCGGCATTCCGCCGATCGTCATGACGCTCGGCACGCTGTCGATCTACCGCGGCGCGACTTTTCTCACCGCCCACGGCGCCTGGCTGACGTCGAAGGACATGACCCCCGCCTTCCTCGCCTTTCCCAAGCTCAGCGTCCTCGGCGTTCCCATTCTCATCGCCATCGCCGTCTTGGTCAGCCTTGGGTTCTGGGTGCTGCTCGGCCACACAAGGTTGGGGCGGGGGCTTTATGCGGTCGGCGGCAACCCGGTCGCGGCGCGTTACTGCGGCATTGACCTAAGTTCGCAGCAATTCTTCGTCCATACCTTGGCCGGCGCGGTTTCCGGCCTGTGCGGCTACCTCTGGGTGTCGCGCTACGGCATCGCCTACACGGAGATCGCGCAAGGCTACGAACTCACCATCATCGCGGCCTGTGTGATCGGCGGCGTATCGATTGCCGGCGGCGTCGGCTCGGTCCTCGGCGCGTTGCTCGGCGCCCTGTTCCTCGGCGTCGTGGTCAACGCCTTGCCGGTCATCAACGTCTCGCCGTTCTGGCAGACGCTGATCTCCGGTGCGGTCATCCTCGCCGCCGTGGTCGTCAACGCCCGCTCGGAGAAGCGCGGCGGCAAGCTCATCCTGCACAAAGCGCGGCTCCTCGCCGGCGGCGGAGCCTCGACATGAGCCTTTCAAGTCCCGCCTCGGCGCCGCGCTACGAAGTCGCCGACCGGCCGACGCTTCGACTCGCCGACATTCTCTTGCGCTGGGAATCGATTCTCGTCCTGCTGCTGATCGCCGTCGTCGTCTTCAACGCAAGCATTTCGCCGTACTTTCTCGATTTCTATAATCTCGCCGACGCGACGTTCAATTTCTCGGAGAAGGGCATCCTCGCGCTGGCGATGGCGTTTCTCATCATCATTGGCGAAATCGACCTGTCGATCGCGGCGATCATCGCGGTCGCTTCCCTGGCGATGGGCCTGGCCGCGCAGGCTGGGGCGCCGACGCCGGCGCTGATCGTCATCGGCCTCGGCGTCGGCACGCTCTGCGGCGCGTTCAACGGCGCGCTGGTGACGGCGTTTTCCCTGCCGTCGATCGTGGTGACGATCGGAACGATGTCGCTTTTTCGCGGCATCGCGCAGGTCGTGTTGGGCGACCAGGCGCTGACGAAATACCCTGCGAGTTTCCAGGCGATCGGGCAAGGCTACATCTCGACTCGCTTGCCGATCCCGATTTCGTTTGTCCTCTTTCTCATCCTCGCCGCACTGTTCGGCGTCGTCCTGCACCGCACGACGATCGGCCGCCGCCTTTACGCCATCGGCTGCAACCCCACGGCGGCGCTCTTTTCCGGCGTTCCGGTCAAACGCATCCGCTTCTGGCTGTTCGTGCTGATGGGGTTGATGGCGGGACTGGCGGCCGTGCTGTTGACCGGGCGGATAGGCTCGACTCGCCCGAACATCGCTCTCGGCTTCGAACTGGAGGTGATCACCATGGTCGTGCTCGGCGGCGTCGCCATCACCGGCGGCATCGGCGGGATCTTTGGCGTGACGTTGGCCGTCTTCGTGCTGGGGCTGACGACCTTCGGACTTTCGCTGGTCAACACCCCCGGCATCGTCATCAGCATTCTCAACGGCGCCCTGTTGATCGTCTCGATCGCGGCGCCGAACTTGGTTGCGCGCGTGCTGCGAAGGAAGACCTGACATGCAACGCCAAGCCGTCAAGATGTTCCTCAATGCCGGCTGCGCAGCCGAATACCGCAAGCGGCACGACGCGATATGGCCGGAGATCGCAGCTCTGCTTGCCGACGCCGGCGTCTCCAACTATTCGATCCATCTCGACCCCGAGACGAACGTTCTCTTCGCCTATCTCGAAAGGCGAGACGATCATCGCATGGACGCGCTGCCCGCCCATCCCGTGATGCGTCGCTGGTGGGATCACATGAAGGACATCATGCGAACGAACCCCGACGGATCGCCGGTCGCGATTGCGCTGAAGGAAATGTTCTTCCTCGCCTGACCGCGGCGCACGGAGACTCGCAATGCCCGGCGCCGTCGCCGTCCTTGATGTCGGCAAGACCAACGTCAAGCTGGTTGCGTTTTCGCGCGACGGCACGATTCTTGAGCAGTTGCGTCATCCGCAGCACGTCGCGACCGAGAACGGCCTGCGCGTGCTCGACGTCGACGGGATCTTTGGTTGGCTCGAGGCGGCGCTTGCCGACCTGCGCCGCCGCCGCGACCTCTCCGGGATCATGATCTCGACCCACGGCTGCGCCTACGCGCTGCTCGCCGACGACCTGACGCTCGCCGCGCCCATTGTCGACTACGAGCAGGAGATCCCGGCCGCGGCAAATGCGGAATTCGCTCGTGTGACGCCGGCCTTCACCGAAACCTACACACCCGAGTTGCCGGGGGGGCTCAACTTCGCGCGCACGATTTTCTTCCAGGAGTGGGCCGACCCTACGCTTTCGGCCCGCGTGCGCCACATCCTCACCTATCCGCAATATTGGACCTGGCGTCTCTCGGGCGCGCTCGCCTCCGAGATCAGCTTCCTCGGCTGCCACTCCCACATGTGGAACCCGCTCGCCGGGCGGTTCAGCGCGCTCGCCGTCAACCGCGGCTGGGCGGAGAAGTTTCCGCCATTCGCGCCGGCCGGCGCGCTCGTCGGCGAACGCGAAGGGTTCGGCGTCCACAACGGCGTCCACGACAGCAACGCCGCCTTCTTCTACTACAAGAGCCTTGGCTTCTCCCACTTCACGCTGATCTCGAGCGGCACCTGGGTGATCATCTTCAATCCCGACTGCCCGCTCGATCGGCTCGACCCCGCGCGCGACATGCTCGCCAACGTCACCGTCGATGGAGAACCGGTCGCCACCATCCGCTTCATGGGCGGGCGCGAATACGACGTCATCTCGGGCCACGCGCGGCAGGAAGTGAGCGAGGACATGCTGCGGCGCGCGATCGCGCGCGATCAGATGGCGCTGCCCTCTTTCGCCGCCGGCGGACCGTTTCCCGCGCGCGCCGGCCGCCTCGTCGGGCCGGCGCCGGAGAGCGCGGCGGAACGCGCCGCGATCGCCACGCTCTATGTCGCGATGATGACGGCTCAGAGCCTCGACCTCGTCAGCTCGACCGGCGACATCATCCTCGACGGCGGATTGGCGCTCAACGGCGCCCTTTGCGCGACGCTCGCCGCCTTGCGTCCAGAGCAATCGCTCTATCGCAACACCAACGCCGAAGGCACCGCGATGGGCGCAGCGGCGCTCGCCTTCCGCGCCCTCGGCCGCGCGTCCGTCTTTCCACGCGACGTCGGCAAGGTCGAGCCCTGGCCGCTCCCCGACCTCGCCGGCTATTACGCGCGCTGGCGAGAGCGCGCCTGAGCCGCGACGCTCAGATCAACCCATACTGACGCGCCTTGTTGCGCAGGAACGGCAGGCCCTCGCCCATCACTTCCGCTTCGTCTCGCGCCACCGGACGCCAGACCGAGAGGCCGTGGGCGAGCTCCGGCATCATGTTGATGAAGCTTTCCATCGCCAGACCGCCAGTGAAGCCGATCGCGGCGAGCGCAGCGAAGATCTCGTCCCAGCGGCAGTTGCCGGCGCCGGGCGTGCCGCGGTCGCTTTCCGACAGATGGATATACTTGAGGTGCTTGCGCGCCGCGAGAATGCCGAGCGCCGCGCCCTTCTCTTCGATGTTCATGTGATAGGTGTCGAGGTGAACGAACATGTTGTCGGCGCCAATGCGCTCGATCAGCGCCGCCGCCTGCGCGCCGGTGTTGAGAAGATGCGACTCGTAGCGATTCACCGGCTCGAGGCCGAGCAGCAGACCAAGCGACTTCGCATGCCGGGCGACGGCCTCGAGGGCGCGGACGACATTGTCGTACTCGCCTTGCGTCGGCGGAACGCCGGTGCGTTCGCCGATGCCGCCGTAGGTGACGCCGCTCAGCGCGAGCCCGCCGAACTCCGCAGTCTTGTCGAGCACGACCTTGAGATAGTCGACCGCGGCTTCGGGGTTGCGCGACGGCCAGCAGCCCTGCGGCAGGCCGAGCGAGCAGACGGCCCTGAGATTGTGCTTCTCGAGCAGCGCACGCGTGTGCGCGGCGTCGACGGCGGGTGCGTTCAGCAGCGCGATCTCGATGAAGTCCATTTTGTAACGGACGGCCGCCGCGACCGCGCGTTCGGCGCCGGCGCGATCCCAATTCATCGTCCACATGCTCGTGTGAACGCCGAAGCCTTGCATACGTCCCTCCCCGAATTTTCACGACCGTCGCAGATGACGACGGCGTTCGCCAGCGCCGAACCGTCGCCGTAATCGGCCGCGACCTTACACCCCCATCGAAAGGACCGGTCGATCAAAAAGGCAGAGCCCGCAGAGCGGATGGCTCTCGGGGCTTTGGTTACGGGGCGCGCGACCGCCGACGCCATTTCCATGTCCGTCGCTGCGCATGGCGCCAATCATCGCATTGATCTGAGCGAATATTCCGCTCGCCGAGATGGAGGTCGCAGGTCGGCGCTTCGAATGCGCCAGGGGCGGCCATGGTTTGGTTAGCCCATCCCGCCGCCGCTTCGCTCGGAGAAAGACGGCGGCTCACTGTCGACCCGGAGCTTGCGCTACTGGGCGTCGCGGGCGGATGGCGGGGGCAATCCGCGATGCTCGCGTCGCAACGCGGTCAGAATCGCCTCGACGATCTGATCGGGCGAACCGCCGATGTCGACGGTGATCACCGGTTCGTCCTTGCCGGGTTCCTCTAGCGTCTCGAACTGGCTGGCGAGCAGGCTCGGCGGCATGAAATGGCCCATCCGCTGCGTTATCCGCGCCGACACCAGTTCGCGCGCGCCGCGCAAATAGACCAACTCGACGTCCGGCCGGCCCGCCCGAATGCGCTCGCGGTAGGCCCGCTTCAACGCCGAGCAGGTGATGATCCCAGAGACGCCCTCGGCGTTCCAGCGGTCGATGAGGGCGGCGATGGAATCGAGCCACGGCAGGCGATCGGCGTCGGTCAATGGGATGGCGCGGTGCATTTTGTCGACGTTGGCCGGCGAATGGAGGGCGTCGCCTTCCTGGAACCTCCAATTGAGTCGACCCGCCAGCAAGGCTGCGACGGTCGTCTTGCCGGAGCCGGACACGCCCATGACGATCAGGATGATCGGCGGCCTCGCCCCTCCGGTCGCTTCGTCTACGGCCGAGTTCACGATTGTGACGGATCGGCGATCGGCTCGATCTTCCCGAGGATGAACACATACGACAGGATGCCGATCGCCAGCACCACGCCAGCGATCAGGAACGCGTTGCCGAACGACTGCGTCTCGCCGACCACAAACCCGGTGACCGCCGGGGCGACGACGCCCATCATGTTGTTGGCGAAGTTCATGATGCCGCCGATGGTCCCGGTGCCGCCCTGTGGGGCGATCAGCGAGGGGATCGACCAGCCAACCGGCGCCGCCGCCGATAGACCGCTGAGGGCGATCGAAATCCATAGGATCGCCCACACCGGGTTGGTGGTCTGGGTCGCTCCAAACACCGCCAGGCCGACCAGCATGCCGCAGATCAGCACGGTCTTGCGGACCCGTGATTCGTTCAGGCCTCTGGCGACCAAATGATCGATCAGCCAGCCGCCGACGACCAGATCGGCGATCGTCGCGCACATCCACGGGATGGTGGAGAAGCCCGCCGACGTCAGGATGCTCATGTGCATCGTCTGCACCAAATATCCGGGCAGCCAGGTCAGGAATAGATAGAACGTATAGCCGTAAGCGGCGAAGCCGATCGTCAGCCCCCACACCTTGCGGTTGGCGAGCAGGTAGCCGAGCATGCGGCCGGCGCCGCTGTCGGACTGGCCCTCCGGCGTGGCGCCGCCGGCGTGGATGTAGTCGCGCTCCGCCTGGCTCAGCTTCGAATCCTCGTTGGGATCGCGGTAGAAGATCAGGAAGGCGAGGAAATACAGGAAGCTCAAGGCCGCCGTGAAGCCGAAGCCCCAGCGCCAGCCGAAAGTGACGCTGACCAGGGCGACGACCGGCACCCCGATGACATTCGAGAATTTCGCGGCGGCGTCGAAGATCGCCGTCGACAGCGCACGCTCCTGGCGCGGAAACCAATAGCCGGTCGCTTTCGAGTTGGCCGGAAAAGCCGGCGCTTCGGCGACGCCAAGGACGACGCGAGCGGCGAGGACTCCGCCAAATCCGCTGGCGACGGTGATCAGCAGCGTTGCGCCGGCCCATAGGAACGAGCCGATCCGGCCGACCAGGGTCACGCCGAAGCGGTCCAGCACAAGCCCGGTCGGGACCTGCAGCAGCGCGTATGACCAGAAGAAGGCGCTGAACAGCAATCCCATGTCAGCGGTGGTAAGGCCGAATTCGTGCTGCAACTGGGGCCCGGAGACCGACAGATTGATGCGGTCGAAATAGTTGACGAGCACGCCCGGGGCCGGTAGATTACGCGCTCTCTCCGACATCGACCAGATGGCGGCCGCATGAGAAACCGGGATTATGACAAGGGCTATAGCCCGCTCGGCGTTCGGGATCGCACTTTTTGCGACCGACAGCGGAAGCGCGCCGCACGACCCGGCCCCCCACACCGTCCAATCGATCGAGCCTCGCTATTACGCGGAACGCAGTTCCATTTCGACTTCCGCTTGAAGGTTCTCGACGTCGCGAAAGATTGAGGCGATAGCGAGCGTGCGACCTTCGCGCTTGAAGCGAACCAAGCAGTCCTTGCCGGCGATGTCGCCCTCGATCGACAGCTCGTCCCATTTCTCGGCGTGACCGACGTAGTTGATGGGAACGTCGTAGTGCTGGCTCCAGAAGAAGGGGACGGCGGCAAACTTCTCGCGGCGGCCTAGCATATTGAGCGCCGCGACCTGCCCCTGACGCTCGGCGACCACCCAATGCTCGACGCGAATGGCCTCGCCACTATGCGGATCCGGCCAGCGCGCAATGTCGCCAGCGGCGAAAACTCCCGGCGCGCTCGTTTCGAGATAAGCGTCAACGACAACGCCGCGGTCGATGGCCAACCCAGCCCGTTCCGCGAGTTCAATCCGCGGGCGCACGCCGACGCCAGCGACCACAAGATCGGCATCGAGAACGCTTCCGCCTTTGAGCTTCACCTGCTTGCCATCAATCGAGACTGCGGAGTCCTCGAGATGGAAGACGACGCCATGCTCCTCGTGGAGCGCGCGGACGAATTCGCCCAGTTCGGGCCCCAGAACGCGCTCCAGTGGCCGCTTGTCCGGCGCCGCCACATGAACCTCGATTCCGCGCGCGCGAAGGGCGGCGGCGACCTCGAGCCCGATGAAGCTGGCGCCCAGCACGACCGCACGGCGCGCCGTCTTGGCGCGTTCGATAATGACGCGACAGTCAGCAAGTGAGCGCAGCAAACAAACTTGCTGGCTGTCGGCGCCGGGGATGGACAATTGAACCGGTGCGGCCCCCGTCGCCAACAGCAGCCGGTCGTAACGAAGTCTGTTCCCGTCAGCGAGCGCAACCTCGCGCGACCTCGGGTCGACGCCGGCGACGGTCACGCTCAGCCGAAGGTCGATGCCGTTTTCAGAATAGAAGCTATCGGGGCGAAGCGGGACCCAATCTTCCGGCGCATTGCCGGCAAGATAGTCCTTGGAGAGGTTCGGCCGATCGACGGGCGGCGCATCGTCGCGGCTCAGCATGACGATCTCGCCCTCGTAGCGCTCACGCCGAAGCATTTCCGCCGCCGCGAACCCAGCGCCGCCGCCGCCGGCGATCACGATCCGGTCTGGCGGTCCGCCTTCTGTCTTGCCGCGAGGTTTCGCTCGCGGCTCTGCGCGCTTTGCGCCGACGAAAATCTTGCCGTCGCGCTGCTCAACCGCCCAGGTGGCGATCGGGCTTAGCGCCGGCGCATGCAAAGCCTCTCCCGTTTGCAGGTCAAAGCAGGCGTGATGCCATGGGCACCGCACGGTCCCATCGACGATGAGCCCGTCAACGAGCGGCCCATTGTAGTGCGTGCAATTGGCGCCGACCGCGAACACCCTCATCCCGCGCCGCGCCAGCAGCACCTGCTCGTCGCCGACGTGGCCGACAAGCTTGCCGCCGTCGGCAAGTTCGGCGAGCCCAACGCCGTGCGTTAGATCGGGGCCGCTAGGCCCGGCCTGATCTTCGGCCATCCCACTCTCCTTCGGCGATCAAAGATCGCGTTCCCATATGCGTCGACTAAGTGTGCAACCGTCGCTTGGCCATTTTGAGGAGAACGTAACTGCCGTGGGTGTTTTCCGACCCTATGCGAACTTCGCCGCGCCCACTACGTTCTTGCGTGACGTGTGGAGGATCGCAATGGGAAACCACCTATTGGGCGGGATCGCGAGCGCCCTCACCTTTATGGTTCAATCGGCGCCTGCCTCGACCCGGGCCGGCTGCGGTGTCGACCATCCCTGTAGCGGCTATAGCGCCGCTGGCGCCGCCCCGACGCTGTATCGATATCAGCGCCACGGCTAAGCGCACGGTCACGGGCGAGGGTATGGACCTGGCGGCGGCGCCGCAGTCTTGGCGACCGGACTGATGATCGGCGGAGCCATGCAACAGGATCAAGGCTGTTACCCCGCCGAGTCCTATCCCGTCTATTCGGATCAAAGCCCAACGTATGCCGATGCCGGACCGCAGGTGGTCGACGACAGCGATTCCACGGCGTTCCGCCAACGAACCTTCAGATCATACGATACCGCCAGTGGGACGTATGTCGGCTACGATAGGCTGCGGCATCCTTGCCCCTGACGATCTATCGGATTGGCGATCAGCAAGGCTGATCGGGCCTGTCTCGCGCGGACAGGCGCCAACGGGTGCGAAGCGCGCCATTTGCGGCGCTACCACGACTCTTGGCGCTGAGTATCTTCCGAATCTAGCGCTGCGACGTACAGTCTATGTAAGCTTTGGACGCCCAGAGAGTTCAAGCGGTTCGTTACGTGGATGGGCGTCGGTTAAATTCGTTGTCGCCATCGCCGACGCCACGCTCGCAATTGGCCTCCGAAGTTCGAATTGAGGACGGCCAGATGTCGTCCTTCTGGGCTCAAAGACGCGGCGATTAGATGGCCGTAGAGGAGACAGCATGGACACGTCAACGCTTCTCATAATCGTCATCCTTTTGCTCCTGCTCGGCGGCGGCGGCTGGTATGGCCGCGGACGCTGGTTTTAGATTGTTGCAGCGCAGCCTCGGACCGCGTTTGGGTTCCAGAGATGACTTATTCGGATCGTGAGACCGAGACCGCTCCCGCCGACGCGCTGTTGGCGGATATGCCTCTGCCTGGCGATCCGAAGATCGTCTTCCTTGGCGGATTGTTCGTCCTCGCGCTACTGGCGGCGGCCTATGTCGCGAGCGAAATCGTGCTGCCAATGGTCTTCGCCTTCATCCTCAAGCTTCTCCTACAACCAATTTTTCGGTTCTTGGAGCGGCTGCATATTCCCAGAGCGCTAGCGGCGCTGCTGCTCATCCTTGCGCTGTTTGGAACCATCGTCGGCCTCGGCACGGCGATTTCGGGCCCCGCCGGCAACTGGGCAGGCAAACTTCCGGAGGGCATTCCTCGGCTCGAGGAACGCATGAGTTTCCTGCGAGCGCCCATCAATACGTCGCAACAGTTTCTACAACAGATAGAGAACATCGGCGCGACCGGGGCGCGACCGGACGCAGCTGGCCCGTCAGAAGGTGCGGCCCTCCTAGCGACCGTATTCGCCGGCACGCGGAGCTTCGCCAGCGGCTTGTTGACGACCGTGCTGTTTCTGTACTTCCTTCTGGTGTCAGGCGACACCTTCCTGCGCAGGCTCGTAGAAATCTTGCCGCGCTTTAGCAGCAAGCGGCAGGCCGTCGACATCTCGCAGCAAATCGAGAGCGATATCTCCGCCTATCTCCTAACCATTTCGATTATGAATGCGGCAGTCGGCGTCGCCACGGCCCTGGTTATGTGGCTAACCGGAGTTGGCGATCCAATTCTGTGGGGAACGCTCGCCTTTCTGCTGAACTACGCGCCGATCCTCGGTCCTGCCGTGGGCGTCGTGGTCTTTCTTTTCGCCGGCCTCTTGTCGATCGACACGCTCTGGCTGGCCCTTCTCCCCGCAGCGCTCTACCTGGCGATTCATATTGTTGAGGGCGAGACGGCAACGCCCATGCTTCTGGCGAGACGGTTCACTCTCAATCCCGTCCTGGTTATTTTCTCGCTCGTATTCTGGTTCTGGATGTGGGGTATTCCAGGCGCGATCCTCTCCGTGCCGATGTTGGCCATCGCTAAGATCGTATGCGACCGGGTTCGCCCGTTTGCCGCGCTTGGTCACTTTCTCGAAGGGTGAGCGCCGGACAATTGCGGCGGCTTCGAGAGATTGCTTGGGGATTCGCGCTCATGTCGCGCCCTGAACGAAGACTGCACTCACAGAATTGCGAATGCGCGCCAGTTGACCCAAAGGCGGCGGGTTCCGCCTGCCAGAATGCGGGCGTCTCCATCCATGAGACTCGCAACGGCGATCCGGGTTGGTCCTCGCCGCGCAGGCGTCGGCGCGCCGGACCAAATTCAGAAGATTTTGAAAGGCGCCTGCCGTGACTCACGAGTCTCGGACGAACCCCATGGACGGCGACCTGCGCGAGCGAGCGCGGCCGTTCCCCTATCGCGGCTTCTTTCGGGCGCGCATGATCGCCGCATTGAGTTCGCCGCCGTACACAAAAATCGTCGCCATCGAATACAGAAAGACGAGCGCGACCATCACCGAGGCGAGGCCGGCGTAGGTCGACACGTAATTTCGCGCGAACTCGCTGAGATAGGCGCCGAAGACTTCACCGAAGACGATGCAGCATATGAAGGTCAGGACGATGCCGGGTGCGATGTCGATCACCCGCCTGCGCCCCTTGGGCAACCAGCGATGAGCGATGAACAAAGAAATCGCCATCAGCAGCGCGGCGATTGCGAGCCGCGCAACCGTGACAACAATCTGCAACGGCGCGAGTTCAGGCGCGAAGTTCAGCACGCCTGCCCACACCAGTGGGCCCAACACGACGAGAAAGGCAAGCGCGAGCAGCGCGATGGCGGCGACGACCACATAAGCCGTCGATTCAAGACGTAGCAGCCACCAGGGCCGGCTCTCGACTAGGCAATAGGCGCGATTGAGTCCGACGCGCGCCGCCTCGACAGCGCCGGACGAGAAATAGAGCGCCAGGACCGCACCGATGGTGAGCAGCCCGCCGTGCGGCGCGGCCAGCACGTCGTGCAACTCGCTGGCGATCGGTTGCGCGACGACCGGGGGCCAGGCGGAAAAGACAAGCTTGGCCACTTCGTCGGCAAGACTCTGCGAGCCGAGGAAGCCGGCCATCGCCGTGACGAAGATGAGAAACGGAAATAGCGAAGTCAGCGCCGACAGCGCGATATGGCTGGCGATCGCCCAGCCGTCCTGGGCGCTGAACCGCCAATATGCATCGAGAAAGAGCCTGACAATCTTGCGCATCGCCTGCCTTTGTCAACCAGCAACAAACAAGGCCGCACCGCTTGCAGGAGGCCAATTGCGCCGTGTGGTTCAACTTCATCGCTCGCCCGGGACGGCGACCAAGGAGGCGGCGCGACCCGCAAGCCTATTCTCCAAAATCAGCATTCAGACGTTTAAAGGGCGGCGCCCAGCCGTTTGGCGACAGTCGCAACCTGAGCGCCCGATCGATGCAACATCGAATTGCGTTCCCATGACGCTTGCGTTGTGGCTTCGTCCGCAACGGCCTACAGCCTACGGCCGGCGACAAAGCCGGAAATCGCCGCCAGCATCGTTAGCTGGAGAGGCGTCATCTGCTTGACGAGTTCAGCGCTCATCGCCAAGGCGCCTGCGTGCGGCGCCTCGCTTGCGCGTGCGGCCGCGTTGACAGCCTCAGCGTTGGGGTTCCGCCCTCGGTTCAGCCCGGAGGACGCGTTGGCGACAGGTCTCGACCCGGCGCGGCGATAACAGAGATAGAGAATCCCTGCGACGATGAGATAGATCGCCCCAAGTCCGAATAACGTGGTGACGACGCCGAATTGCAGCCGCAGCGACTCGAAGAGCGCACCGGTCGCGAACCCCAGGCCAATCGTTCCAGACAGAGCGCATGCAGACGCGAGAGCTACGCGAACGACAACGCGCCGCGCAAGCTGCTGCGAGCCGGCGGCCAAAACCGACAGCAATGTCATGCCGGCTATCTCCGTGATTTGGTCATCATGCCGATCGCCATTCCGATGCCTGCCGCAATCAGCACCGCTGTCAGTGGATCCCTTTCGATCCGACGCTCAAGGTCCGCGGCGGCGCCCAACGCCCCGTCCCGCGCGTGACTCGCCGATTGCGAAAGCTGATCTCGCGCATCGCCTGCCGCGCCTTTCACGGCGGCGCCCGTCGCATTGGCGCGACCGCTCATCAACTCGGCGATCGTCTCGCTCAGGTTTGCAATATCGGTCCGCAGAGCCGCCAGATCACCGGCGAAGTCCGTAGCGGCGCTGTCGCCTGATTTGTCTGTCATCGAGTTCTCCTGAGATTGACCGAGGGCGTGAGAGAGACCGGTTCTGCATCGAGACGTCATAAGTTGGCGCTGGCAAGAATCGGAATGTACGCATGCGGCGTTTCAATGTGCGCCGAGCATGCAAAGTCCCGCCAAGGACGATCGACGCGATTTTCAGTGCACTTCTTGTCGAAACGCGAGCAAAGTGACCGGTGTGGGGTCCGTCTTTTGCGCGACGCGAAAGAGCCAGGCGTCACGACGAGCGCCACCTCTCATGATCGATACGATCGCGCATTACGCCGCCGGCGCGCGCGCCCGGACCCGGGGTCAATCGACAACCATCGAAACTTGAACGGCCCCGATGTTTCGTAGGACGCGCATCGAAACATGCGAGCCAGAGCGCCTGAGTTCGATGTCGACCGTTGCGTCGTTCAATCGAAGTTGGCGCAAGACAATTTGGTCAAACGAAGGGGGGAGCCGAGGGTTGTGGAACCGGATCGCTCTTGCGGCCGGATCGAATTCGATCCCAAGCGCGGCCTGAATCATCAGGAAGAGAGCGCCGCCCGCCCACGCTTGGGGGGAACAGGCCACGGGATAGAGTGTGGGTCCCGCTCCGGCGCGCCTGCGAAAGCCGCAAAACAATTCTGGCAGTCGCCGCAATTCCATGTAACTGGCGGCGGCCAGCGCCGCCTGGAATACCTTGTCCACGTGCTGCTGAAACCCATACCGTGATAGTCCAAGCGCGATGAAAGAATTGTCGTGCGGCCAAATCGAACCATTGTGGTAGGACATCGGATTGTAGCGCGGCTCGCCCTTGGCGATTGTCCGAATTCCCCAACCCGAGAAGAAGTCCGCCGAGATCATCGCGTCGGCGACCCGGCGGGCGCGATCCGGGGACGCTATCCCAGTCCATAGAAGATGCCCGGCATTCGAGGCCCGCACCCGACAAGGGCGCTTTGCCCCGTCGAGCGCAATCGCATAGAGACCGATATCCTCGCACCAGAACGCGTCCTCGAATCGGACCCTCAGATCATCCGCCGCTCGATCGAATCTGGCCGCCGCTTCATGCTGACCCAAGCGTCGCGCACATCGCGCCGCCGATCGCTTTGCTGCGTAGGCGTAGCCCTGGACCTCGCACAGGGCGATGGGCCCTTGCGCCAGCTCCCCATCGGAATGGAAAATCGCGTCGAACGAATCTTTCCACCCCTGATTCCGCAAGCCGTGGTTCAGCCCCTCGTCGTCGTTCCCGCCATATTCCAGAAATCCGTCCCCATCCGAATCGCCGAACGAATCCATCCAGCCCAAGGCCTTTTCGACAGCCGGCCACAACTCGCGCAACGTGACTTCGTCGTCAGTGCGTTCGACGTAATCTCCAACCAGGATGACGAAGAGCGGCGTCGAGTCGACCGATCCATAGTAGAGGCCAAAAGGCACCTCGTTCAGCGCGGCCATTTCGCCGTCGCGCATTTCGTGCAGAATCTTTCCCGGTTCGCCATTCTTGATCGCGTCGAGCGTCGTCGCCTGATAGGCCGCCAAGCGTCTGAGGACGCCCCGAGCAATAAGCGGATCGCACCAGAGCATTTGCAGGGCCGTGAGCAAGCCGTCGCGACCGAAAGTGGTGGAATACCAGGGGATGCCGGCATAGGGATAGAGTCCCTCCGGCGTCGCTGTGATCAGCATCCGAAGATCCGCCATCGCGCGGCAAAGCGCTTCGTTGAGGACTTCGTTTGACGTCTCCATCGAGGCCGCGCAGCGTGAAACACGCCGGCGATCGCGATTGGCGGCCACCAATCCCTTCAGAAAGTTGGCGCGTTCCGCGAGTTGCGACCTGACGCACTCAACCGACACAAATATGCGTAGAACCTTGCCGGCTTCCAGCCGAATCCGATAGGTGGCCACGCTCGCCAGCAGTTGAGTCGGCGGCGGCTCGAAGCAGATGTTCGTATTCCGCTCTGTGCCGTCTAACCCCACGTAGACGAAAGCGACATCGGTCTCGCTGCGGACACGCTCGTGCAGAATGCCGCGACGAATGCGCCTCTCGCCGCGCACTTCGAACAGATCGGCAAAATCGGCGCCGAACGTGAGCGCGAGCGTGAAGTCAATCGGCGCCGCACTATGATTGCAGATCGCGATCCGTTGATGAGCGGCGCCGTTCCACAAGTAGGCGGTGCGCACGAAGTGAAGCGAGTCGCGTTGCAGAGCAATACGGCCATCGTGGAAGATGTCCGGATTGGTAAGGTCCGCCGTCAGCGTCAGATTGTCGTCCCGAACGCTCGAGCCGAGCAGCAAGAGTTGCATGCCGTTGATCAACAATTCGAGACGGGACAGATAGCGCGTGTCATGATCGAACAGCCCGTCGGGCCCGCCGGCTGAGGCGCCCATGTCGCCATGGCTGTCGAAAACGGCGAACGTATCGTCATGCTTGAGCGTGCGACGCGGGCGTGCGGACGGACCGGTCGAAGCAATGTAAAGCGGGGTTTCGGCTACGATGTCGATCGAGCGGACCGCGCCGTCCGCCGTTTGGGGCGACGCGTCAGTTCGCATAGTGTTCCACGGCGTTCTTTCTTTGCAGAGGGATGACATTGCGCCCCAGCGCCGAGGCTGTTTGGTCAACGCCGAGGGTGGCGCCTCGGCCAACGCTGCGATAGACGTCGAGATAGTCGTTCGCCATGCGCCTGGAAGAGAACCGCTCCTCGAAGCGACGCCGCACGGCGCGCCGATCAAGTCGGATCACCTCGGGCAGCGCGCGGATCGCCTCGTCGACCGTGGCGACGGTCCGTCCCGTGAGCTGGTCGTCGACGACTTCCGGAACGGAGCCGCAACGAAAACCGAGAACGGGGGTTCCGCACGCCATCGCTTCGATCATGACGAGTCCAAATGGCTCGGGCCAGTCAATCGGAAACAGCAACGCGAGGGCCTCGCCGAGAAATCGCGCCTTTTCGCATTCGTCGATCTCTCCGACGAACTCTACGCCATGGCGACCGAGCAAGGGAGAGACCGTCTCGCGAAAATAGGCTTCGTCGGCCTTGTCGATTTTGGCGGCGATCCTTAGCGGCAGACCCAGCGCTGTGGCGACGGCGATCGCACGATCGGGGCGTTTGTCGGGAGAAATGCGACCAAGAAAGGCTAAATAGCCGCCGCGCGGCTCATAGGTAGGCGCGAGAAGATCGAGCGGCAATCCATGGTAGATCGTTCTTGCAATATTTGCGTCGGCAATCGGTTGGCGCTGCGCATTCGAAACCGTCACCAACGGCATTTCCGGGAACGCGCGGTAAAGCGGAAGGAGGTCGGGGAGATCCTGACGCCCATGCAGAGTCGTAAGCGTTTTGGCGCCGACATCCCGGAACAGCGGCATGTGGAAGGCGTCGATGTGGAAATGCAGGATATCGAAGAGATGCGAACTGCGGCGTAGCTTGTCGAGCATGATCATGTAGTGGGGCACGTGATCCTGAACGGCGGGGTTGAGGCGTATCGCCTCCTTCGTGCAAGCGACAAGTCGCGCAGATGTCACGGAGTCGCCGCTCGCAAACAACGTCACATCATGCCCCTCCTGCACGAGGGCTTCGCAAAGATACGAGACGACGCGTTCCGTCCCCCCATAAAGTCGCGGCGGCACGCTCTCCATCAATGGCGCGATCTGAGCAATCTTCATCTCGGTCCCTCAAATGAGCGAGTGAACTCTGGCGGCGCGTCGACAACAAAGTCGCTTCTCGCGTGATTTCACGCACGCGGTAGCGCTAAGACCTGCATCGCTCGCACGCCGATGGAGCCGAACGCAGGAAGCAAGACGGCCGTTGAGGCGTTCGCGGCCCCTCCGCTGACCTCTCCGAGCCGCTCACAGCGACCTGAGGATGCACACGTCGAGATCCTGTTCGGAGAGACGTCGCGGCTGGTTGCCCAGCTCACAGAGCCCACGACGGAGCTCGATCGATTCGGGTATCCAAGATCCATCGCCGGCTCGAGCCGGAGCGCGTTCCGAAGCCGCCGTCTGAGCGTCGATCGCCCCATCTCGCGCGCTAAGATCCCAATTGGCGCGCGCTCGGACTGTCGTTAAGGAGAGCGCGGCCAGCGCGACCAGGCCGCTTCCAATCAGGTTGCATGTCACCATGACTGCCTCGCTTGGCCGCACCCGGCCCTGACACGAGGCGCAGAATATCGGCTGTCCGCCACAGCGGTAGAATCGGAAATTACCTATCGGACTGAATGGCGCTGTTCGGTTCAGCGCGTTCAAGGACCAAACGGTCCTGTGGCAATTTGCGAAGCGAGCCGCTGCGCTTTCCGCCCTGGTTCGACGATTGCGCTCAAGCGCGTACTCGTGAGGGCCAACTTCAACGCGGCGCCCCGTCGGTCGTTACAACGACGCCTCGCCAGATATTGGTCTCGCTGACAATTGGCGACATCCCGAGCCATCGACGCGCAGTTCTCGAAACGATACCAGTCGTCGTTGATCCTCGTCCCAGAGAGCGAGCGTCGCGCATCTCAAGCCTTGCAGGAACGTGACTCGACCGACGCTCGCGAATTGTGGGTAGTCGCGCAACACCTGCGGAAGACGATAAAATGGGATTCGACTCGACAGGTGGTGCACGTGATGCACCCCGATATTGCCAGTGAACCAGGCGATGGCCGGCGGCAACTCATAATGCGAACTCCCGTGAAGCGCGGCTTCGTGAAAACTCCAATCGCCGTCGTGCGCCCAAAGCGTGTCCTCGAACTGATGCTGGACATAGAAGAACCACACCGCGATCGTGCCGCTAACCATGACGATTGGGCCCTCGACGAGAAGGAAGGGCCCGAGGCCGACATGCCAGATCATCAGCCCCGCCAACCCCGCGATCGCTGTGTTGGTTCCCATTGTGCTGAGCCAGGGCTGGATTCCAGAGCGCATGGCGCCAAAAGGGATGCGGTAGTGCAGCACGAATAGATAGGTCGGAATCAATCCAAACATAACAAAGGGATTGCGGTAAAGGCGGTAGGCGAACCGACCGGAGGGGGACATTGCGCGATATTCATTTCTCGTCAGCGTTATGATATCGCCCATGCCGCGGTGGTCGAGATTGCCTGCATTCGCGTGATGCGCCGCATGAGCGCGACGCCAGAAACCGTACGGCGTGAGGGTCACGACGCCTATTGTTCTGCCCACCCAGTCATTCGTCGCGCGTCGTCGGAAGCATGCGCCGTGGCCGCAATCGTGCTGAATCATGAAGAGGCGCATGAGAAAGCACGCGGCCGGAAAAGCGAGCAACAGACATAGCCAATAGCCGACGCTCAATGTCGCCCACATCAGCGCCCAAAGCATCGCGAAAGGCACAGCGGTGATCAGGAGTTCGAAGATGCTGCGCGAGACGTCAGGTTCACGGTAGCGACCGAGACGCTGAGTCCAGCTATGAGGGAGCCTCGGTTCGGTCATGTTTCCGTTCGAAGGGCATGCGAATGCTTGATGGACAGCGCGGAAGAGAATCCGAGCGCTGTTGGCTTGCACGATCTTCGGACGTTACGCGCCATCGAGGAGCCCAACGAAGGCGACTCCCGATCCGACGGCCAAGAGGTCGCATAGAGCGCTGACGGCGCTGCTGACAGGGATGACAAAGTCAAAGCCGATCGCGAGCAATGACACGCATATCAATCCGCTTCCTACAAGCTGGATAGTCATAGCCGTCTTCTCATGTTCATTCTCAATTGGTTCTCGATCAACAACCCCCGCATTGTGAAAATGCGGTCCGCCTTTGGAAGCCGTCGGGGCAAGAGGCCATCATTAGCGCGACGCCGCCTTGGTAGGTCCTCGATATTTCCGCGCGGATCAACTCAATGCGCGTGCCGCCGCTGGCAGAGATCGCGCTCCGCGGGGTGACGATCTGCCTTCAGGCCAACCCAACGGACTCCAAGTTGAACTGACTTCACGAACGCCTCGCGCTTCTTGGCTGAACAATTGAAACTTCGCGGGTCGCCGGGCAAGACTCGGAATCTGCTCATGCGGCGATTTCAAGCGCTCGTCCGAGGCGAGTCGTCCGACGGGGCCGGGTGACGCCTTGGACTTTGAATTCCGCCGCCCCACCGACAGGGCGACTCCTGAATCCGCTCACGCGACCATTCCTGCGCCTCAAGCATGCTTCGCGCGGGAGACGCCGGATCGCCAATGCGGCGGTCGTCAGCGCATGACGATCACGGTCGCGCCAACCTTGGCGCGGTCATAGAGATCGACGACGTCGTCGTTGGTCATTCGGATGCAGCCTGATGAGACCGCTTGACCGATCGTGTCAGCTTCGTTCGAGCCATGGATGCGATAGAGCGTGCCGGAGAGATACATCGCGCGAGCGCCGAGCGGGTTGTCGATGCCGCCTGCCATGTGACGTGGCAGATCGGGGCGGCGCAATAACATCTGGCTCGGAGGCGTCCAGTCGGGCCATTCGCGCTTGTTGGCGATATGTTCGACGCCGGCCCACTCAAATCCGGGCCGACCGACGCCGACCTCGTATCTGATTGCCTGCCGGCCGGGCAGAACAAGGTAGAGACGCCGTTCAGATGTGCTGATGATAATCGTTCCCGGCTTTTGCGGCCCGGTGAAGTTGACAATTTCGCGCGGGGTCGGATCGGCAATCGTCGGTTCGTCGCTCTCGAGCGCTTGCTGGGCTGGAGGAATCCCCCCGCGTCCAGCGGCCTCGGCGGCCGAAGTGGCAAGGAGCCCTGCGAAGATGAAGGTCGCGAGCGGAGAAATGTGGCGCATCTCAATCCTCGTTGCGCGGGCGGTCGCGCTTTGCATAAGTTGACGCCGGGAGGAGGCGGAAACCCGCGGACCGGAGCTGCGGTCGTCGCGGTTGGCTGCAATTGTTTAGTCGAAAGCGTGGCGCCGGCGGTAGTCTCGGATAATACTCACGCCGGATCGAACGCCTCGTCTCTCGGCACGGCGCGATCGACCTCGGAAGCAACGGCGCGGGCGCAAATTCGCTTGGCTACAGAGGACTCGATGAGAGGACAACGAGATGGCGGTGCAAACGATAGGCGATCAGCACCTCGATAAGGGCGCGACGCTCGCTCTGCTGATCGACGGCGATAACGCCTCTCCTAAGATCGTCGCCGGGCTTCTGGCCGAGGTGGCAAAATATGGAGCGGCCGGCGTCCGCCGGATCTATGGCGACTGGACAAAGCCGAACCTCGGCGGTTGGAAGGACTGTCTGTTGGAGCACTCGATCCAGCCGATCCAGCAATTCGCCTACACGACTGGAAAGAACGCCACCGACGGCGCAATGATCATCGACGCCATGGATTTGCTCTACACTGCGCGTTTCGATGGTTTCTGCATCGTCTCGAGCGACAGTGATTTTGCCCGGCTCGCCGCGCGCATCCGCGAGCAGGGCGTGACGGTCTACGGCTTTGGCGAGCGCAAGACGCCTCGCCCTTTCGTCACCGCTTGCGATAAATTCGTCTATTTCGACGTGTTGAATGCGCCAGGGGGGGAAGCGTCCGCCACGCCTGCGGCGCAAGAAGAGGCCAAGGCCAAGGCGAAGAAAAACGCTAAGGATGCGACCCTGCTCGCCATGCTGAGAAACGCGATCGCTGACGTCTCTGACGAAAGCGGATGGGCGAGTCTTGGTCGCGTCGGTTCTCACATTGCGAAACAATCGCCGGAATTCGACGCCCGAAATTATGGGTTTGCCCGCTTGAGCGACCTTGTCGAAGCATCAGGCGTCGTCGACAGCGAGCGCATCGGCGATCCTCAGAAGATCGTGATGGTTCGCCTAAAGCCGACTCAAAGCAAGGAAGGGAAGACGGATGGCCGGAGGGCCGGCCGCCCGTAAAGGGCGCGAATTGGGCGGCAGCGTACGAATTGCTCGACTTTTCGTTCTTCATCCCTGGCGCCGACGACCAAGAGTTGCGAACGCCTTCACATCTACGCCCAATATGTGATTTGGCGCCGGGCCGATTCACCGGACAAGCCAAGCGACTTCATCGACGCTTGGAATCAGGATGCTATTGAACCGCGCGCGGCTCCGCTGTCGCCAACACCAACGCCACGGCTCCCGCCCCGGTGATCTCCGTTGACGGCGTACAGCATCCGATCAGCGGTAAGATCCGGCCAGTTTGTGCGACACCGATCGCGCGGCGCATTTCAAATATCGACGATCTGAGTACTTTCCGAAGCTGCCGCCAATGGCTTGCACGCTGTTAGGACTGGTGGGCTCAAGATTGTCCGTGCGGGGATGGTCGGGCGCCAATACGCGATCGCGCCCGATTTGGTTTTCCTCGCGGCAGAAAGGAACCATGACAATGACATTCACGCTGCCAGAGTTGCCATACGCGCATGACGCTTTGGCGCCTTACATGTCCAAAGAGACGCTCGAGTTCCATCACGACAAGCATCATTTGGCCTATGTCACCAACGGCAACACCCTGTTGAAGGGAACCGAATGGGCAGGCAAGTCCCTCGAGGAAGTCGTGAAGGGATCTTTTGCCAGGAACCCGGGCCTCTTCAACAATGCCGCCCAGCATTACAATCACTCGAAATTTTGGAATTGGCTGAAGCCGGCGGGCGGCGGAGCTATTCCGGGCGCGCTCGAAAAGGCGCTTATCGACTCGCTCGGCTCGGTCGAAAAGGCCAAGGCGGATTTGATTCAAGCTGGCGTGACGCAATTCGGTTCGGGCTGGGCCTGGTTCTCTGTCGTCGGGGGCAAGATCGCTGTGACCAAGACCGCTAACGGCGAGAACCCGCTCGTTCATGGCGGCCAGCCGATTCTTGGCTTGGACGTATGGGAGCACTCCTACTACATCGACTATCGCAATCGTCGCCCAGACTATCTCAAGGCCGTTGTCGATAACCTCGTGAATTGGGAATGCGTCGCCGAATTGTATGCTGCGGCAGTGAAATAGCGTCTGTTCGACGCGACCAAAACATTCGAAGCCTGCCGTCTCTTTGCCCTGCGTGAGGGTCGCTCGGGACTTTATCGTCTGGGACAAACGGGCGGCAGCGCGGGGCGTCCTCGCGGGCTCTCCTGCCTCGCTGATCCGATGTAGGTTACGGCCGCGCCGGCAATGTCGTGGTCAACCGCGATCGGCAGCCGTCGCTTCGGACATACGCACAAGACCTCAGTGAATAGGCGGAGGTCGAACGAGTTTGCCCCCGGCCCCCCGGGTCGACGCGCCTGAACGCTGCGGCAGCGAAATGACGGATGCGAAGTCGAAATCCAAAGCGTTCAAGATACGCGCGGCGCGCATCGCTCGATATCGCGCGCGCCGTCGCCCTGCGCCGAAGGGGCTGCTCGGCCGGCTCGGTCCTGGACTGATCACCGGCGCCTCGGACGACGATCCGAGCGGAATCGCCACGTACTCCCAAGCGGGCGCGCAGTTCGGTTACGCGATGTGCTGGGTGATGCTGTTCTGTTTCCCGCTGATGGCGGCGATACAGGAGATCAGCGCCCGCATCGGCCGAGTGACAGGCCAAGGCATCGCCGGCAACATCCGCGCGCACTACTCGCCCTGGCTGCTGCGGGCGATTGTCGGACTGCTGCTCGCGGCGAACATCATCAATCTCGGCGCCGACCTCGGCGCAATGGGCGCGGCGCTGAAGCTGTTGGTCGGCGGCCCCATGGGCCTGTATGTCGTCGGCTTCGCGGTCGGAAGCGCGCTGCTCGAGGTGTTCGTCAGCTACGAGCGCTACGTCTCCATTCTGAAATGGACGAGCTTCGTCCTGCTTGCCTACGTAGCCGTCGCGCTCGTCGTCCATGTGCCATGGGGGTTGGTCCTCTACCGCACCTTTGTGCCGAACTTTTCGCTGACGAAGGACTACGTCGTCACCGTCGTCGCAGTGCTCGGCACGACAATCACGCCCTATTGCTTCTTCTGGCAATCCTCGCAGGAAGCCCAGGAAGAAAGACTGGATCCTTCGACGCACGCCTTGATCGCGACGCCGAAAGAGGCGCCAGCGCAGATCAGTCGGATGCGCTTCGACACCTACGTGGGGATGGGATACTCGAACGTCATCAGCCTGTTCATCATCGTCAGCGCCGCGGCGACCCTGAACGCTCATGGCGTCACCAACATCCAGACTTCCGCGCAAGCCGCCGAGGCGCTGCGGCCGATCGCGGGGGTGCTCACCTTCGCCCTCTTCGCGTTCGGCATCATCGGCATCGGGCTTCTGGCGGCGCCCGTGCTCGCAGGTTCGGGCGCCTACGCCCTTGGCGAGGCGCTTGGTTGGTCGACCGGTCTCGACCGAAAACCGCTCGACGCCAAGGCCTTCTACGGCACGATCGCGGTGTCGACCCTGATCGGCATTCTCATCAATTTCGTCGGACTCGACCCGATCAAGGCGCTGTTCTGGTCCGCGGTCATCAACGGCGTGGTGGCGGCGCCGCTGATGGTGATCATCATGCTCATGGCGATGCGCCGCGACGTGATGGGCGCTTTTGTGCTGCCGCCGGCGTTGTGGGCCATGGGTTGGCTGTGCACCGGGGCGATGACGGTCGCGGTGGTGCTCATGTTTGCGACGTGGTGATCCCGTCAGCCGCTTCGCCGCTTCGATTTCGCCCGCGTCGGCGACCGCTTTCGTGACGTGCGCCTCAGCCTGCAAATCGACGCGGGATTCGAAGGCCGATCAGCGCGCCAAGCTCTGACGGCGGCGGTTTGTTGCGGAGCCGCCTCACGCTGCGCGCAAATGAAACGGCCGCCTGCGAAGCCAAGTCGGTAGATTCCGAATCTCTTGTGCGAATCCGACATGCCATATTGCCTGCCTCCGACACAGACCAAACCAAAATTGGTGATGCAAGGCCGCTGATCTAGGCTCAAACTTCGCGCTTCAGGCGCACGGGGATCTTTGCCGTGCGCGATCTGCCGGTTCGGAAAAATGCCGCGCCAAATGTTTGCTCCCGACCAGAAGGCTTCGTAAATGCGACGGCGTCTCGAGAGGCGCCGCACAGGAAAAGCCGGGTGGCTCCGCGCGGCGGTATTGGGCGCGGACGACGGCATTCTGTCGACCGCCAGCCTCATGTTGGGCGTCGCTGCGGCGCACGGGAGCCGCGGCGACCTATCAACCGCGGGGGGCCGGTTTGGTTGCGGGAGCGGTGTCGATGGCTACCGGCGAATACGTCTCGGTTCACTCGCAGGCAGACTCCGAGCAGGCCGATCTCGCGTTCGAGCGAACCGAACTCGGAACTAACGACGAGGGCGAGCACCGGGAGTTGGCGGGGATCTATATTGGTCGCGGCTTAGAGCCGGCGCTGGCGAAACAGGTCGCGGTCCAGTTGATGGCCCGTAACGCACTCGAAGCTCACGCTCGCGACGAACTCGGGATTCGCCGAGACCCTGAAAGCGCGTCCGAACCAGGCGGGGATCGCGTCGGCCGTCAGCTTTTCCGTGGGCGCAGCCGTGCCCCTCATTGCGGCCGCCGATGTGGCGATCGGCGATACGCTGCGCATCTTCGGCGTGGCAGGCCGGGCGCCCACGCAGCGCGAAAGGGTCGCCGGATCGTCTCGGCGGCCCTCCCGTCCAAAGCCCACGCCTGGCGTCAATTTGCGACGAGGTGGGCGTCGATAGGCTGTCTGATCAACGGCAGACCCGATCGCCTCGATCATTGGTCCAGCAATTGCGGTGATCGCGATGATGATCCCGATCTTCGCCGCCGATGCAGGCGCCGAGAGGTCCAATGTGGGCGCCTACTGCGCACTCGACCGTCTGGATGTCCGGCGTTGAATACAAAGAGCCAGGCGCCGGCGCGACGGCGGCCTGGGCGATTGTAGCTGTGGCCAGCATCATGCCGGCGGCGAGTGCGACTCGAGAGCCGCCATTCAAGCGAAATGAAAACATGATCTCTTCCTTTGGGCTTCCATCGCGGGGCGCGGGAGGACTTGGTCGAAGTGCAGTCGTTCCAAAACGACATTGCGCTGTTCCGACACATTCACGATACGCGCGGCAAGGCCACGCGATAGGCTCGGATTCTACTTATTGCTCCCCAAGGAACGCCGCTCCGCCGACTTTGGTGCGTTCGCGGGTGGCTAGGCAATTGGTCTCGTTTCAGAACCACCCCGGCCCAGGCTGGCACTGAGTATATTCACGTCTTCATCATTCCACCCCAACGTGATCTGCACGTCCTTCGGGGACTGTTTCGTCTCAAGCCGATCGAAGCCTCTGGGCTGGCCGGACGTGATCACGGAACTTCTGCGCTCTCTCGCCAAAACTGAAACGGCACACGCGTTGCCGCCATTGTTTCTGACTACGATGGAGACGGTGCCGACGCTCTCTGCGCCGTCCGCGAAGTTGAAGGCGTTACGATCGCCTAGAAACTCGAGGCGGCGGAGCAACCGGCGACGCCTGAATGCGCAATCGCCGGCGGGTGTGTCGACCGCGTTCTGTCGCCGAGGGCGTTGCGGCGGATATTGCGAGGATCCCGCAGTGTGACGCTCGGGATATCGTCCAATCCGCGCGCCGTTAACGAGCGCCAGGCGCGGAGCGCGGCGAGGACGCCCGAAGCCTCACTTGATCCGCAGGCAGAACCAAATTGCCCTCGCGATCCTCGATCCAGATCAACTCCGCGTCCTTCGCCAAGATGACGTCGGCCGCGCGAAGCGCGGCCTCGACTGTCGGATAGCCGAACGCGCTCCCGGTGGCTCTCTGCCTCGTCGCCGAGGTCAGGAAGTAGGTCTCTGGCTTTCCCGGCATTCCCCATTTCTCCATCTAGATCGGCGCTATCCGCGAACGAGGAGAACGATGATCACGATCACCAGCAAGAGGCCGAGTCCGCCACCGAACAGATGGAACGGCGGCCCCAGATAAAACCCGCCCCCACCGAAAACGAGGACAAGGAGAATCAAAAGCAGAATTAGGCCCACGTTCTTCATCCCTTCGATGCAAAGGTGCAGACGCCGGACCATGCATGCGGTCGCGCCGACGGAACAGCGTCGGAAAATACCTACCGCCGCGCTCGCCGGCCTTGGCGGCGAGGGGGAGATTACTTCTTAGAGCCGCGACGCCGGCGTGAGTGGTTTCCGAGGCTGTCGCTCAGCGACGATACGGCTAACATCGGCTTCTGGCGCCGCGATGGGGACCGCCCCGGCCTCCATTGCTGCGAGCCACGCGATTGAACGGAGTTTTGAGATGGACAAAGACCGCATAGACGGCGCCGCGAAGACCGTAGGTGGAAAAGTCAAGGAAGCCGTCGGCAAACTCACCGGCGACCAGAAGACGGTCGCCGAGGGCCAAGGCGAGCAGAAGGTTGGCAAGGTCCAGAACGCAGTGGGCGGACTGAAGGACACCGTTCGCGACATTCAAAAGGCGAAGTAGCGCCCCACGCTCTTCGTCCGGCGACTCTTGCCTGTGTTTCGGCGTGCAATTTTGGGTCTGACTCCTTTTGATGAAGTTGAGGCGCCGATTTGGCGTGGTTTCGCAGGGAATCAGCGCCATGCAGTCTCTTGACGCCTCAGCGTTGCTCCCCCTCGGCTTTCCCGCGGTTGATGCTTTGAGCGACGGCGACAGCGCCGTCACGACGATACGCGCGATGAGCGCGAGCAGCCCGCGCCCGTCTTGCGGAGCGATTTCCGATCGTGTTCACAGCCGATATCCTCGTCGCGTGGTGGACTTACCGATTGCGGGACAGCGCGTCGCGTTGGCGCTCCATGCGCGGCGCTTCTGCTGTGACGCGGTTCGAAGCGCGCGCCGCATCTTCACGGGAACGCTTCGACGACAACATTCTCAAGCCTTGGGCGGCGGCGCCCCGCTCGGCTCGATCAGATCGCTTATTGCCTCGCGCTCGCCCTGGGAGGTCGACCGGCGGCGAGTTTCGCGCGCCGCTTGAGCATGCCGGTCAGCAGCGACTCCCTGTTGCGCGCCGTGCGCCGGCGCGGCAGCCCGCGCTTCGCACCCCCGGCGATCATCGGAATCGACGATTGGGCTCGGCGCCGCAACCAACTGCGAATTCCGACGCAATCCGGCCGGGGATTCCGATTTGAAGCCGGCCACCGGGGGATGTCCCGCGGAATGTTGAAAATGGAGGAGCGGCGTTGCTCGCCTTGAGCCGGTAGGCTCGGGGTGCTGATTCCACGAGAGGAAAGCAACGCCATGAAGAAGCATATCACATCTACGGCGATTCCCACGCATGCGCTGAAGACCGAGGCGCTGGCGAGCATGTCGGCGAGTTTCGAGCGATTTTGCCTGGCGGCGGGGGTCGAGACGCTGAGCGAAATGATGGATCAGGACGCCGAGGCGGTTTGCGGCGCGCGTCATGCGCGGGACGAGGGCCGGCGGGCGCATCGCTGGGGCCGAACGAAGGGCAAGATCGGCTTCCACGGCGGCAAGATCGAGGTCGAGCGTCCGCGCGTTCGCGGTTTCGACGGCGAGGAACGCACGCTGCCAAGCTGGGAGAGCGCGGTCGGCGAAAATTGGCTTGGCGAATGGGCGATGAACCAGATGCTGATCAACGTCTCGACGCGCAAATTCAAGCGGTCGGTCCGCCTGCCCGGGGGCGATGTTCCGGCCTCGGACGGCGCCGGCCTGTCGAAGTCGGCGACCTCACGCCGCTTCGTCGCACTGTCGGCGGCGCGCATGAAGGAATGGATGGAGACCAGGCTCGACCATCTCGACCTACTGGTCATCCAGATCGACGGCATCCATATGGCCGAGGACATGCTTCTTGTGGCGGCGGTCGGCGTTGACGCGACGGGAGAAAAGCATCCGCTTGGCCTTGTCGAGGGCGCGACGGAGAACGCGGCGACGGCGCGAGCGCTTATCGCCAATCTTATCGACCGAGGGCTCGACCCGGCCGTGCGACGCCTGTTCATCATCGATGGGTCGAAGGCGCTGTCGACGGCGATCCGGCGCGCCTTCGGGCGCGACACGCTGATCCAGCGCTGTCAGGTTCATAAGGCCCGCAACATTCTGGAGCGGTTGCCGAAATCGATGCATGCCTCGGTGCGAAGCGCCCTGCGGCAAGCCTGGGAATTGGATGACGCCGCGAAAGCCGAGAAGCTGCTGCGCAATCTCGCTCGCCGTCTCAATGCTGACTGGGAGGGCGTCGCCGGTTCCATCCTCGAAGGTCTCGACGAGATGCTCACCGTCACTCGGCTCGGCCTGCCGCGCGAATTGCGCCGCTCACTGGCCTGCACGAACATCATCGAGAATGTCATGGGCACGGCGCGCAGGGTCTGCCGCAACGTCAAGCGCTGGCGCTCGCCGTCCATGGCGATGCGCTGGACCGCCGCCGCAATGATGGAAGCGAAGAAAGGCTTCCGGCGATTGAAGGCGCACAAGCAACTTCCGGCTCTGCGCGCCGCGCTCGATAGACAACAACCTGGCACGTCCACCGAACGGCCTCTTGCTCAAATCGCGGAAGCCGCATAGCTCTTAAACAGCAGCGTCCGTTCCGCGAATTTCAACAGAGAGCGGGACATCCCCCGAAATGGCCGAAGCCGGAATCGATTTGACAAGGCGCCTTCTGGTCCCTGTTGTGTGTAAGCTCGATCACGGTGTTGCCCGTCCCCGGTCCGTTTCCTACGAACGCTAATGTGAATCGTCCTTCGGGAAAGTCCTCCCTACGCAGAAGGGTCATTCCGAGCGGTCCGCCATAAAATCTTACGGAATTCTCCAAGTCCAAGACGCGAATCATCGCATGCGCCATCCGGAAACGCGTCTATTTTCCCCCGTAGTCTCCCCTCGACTGCCGGTCGTCCGCTGGCGTCGCGCGATTCGCGGTCGCATCCAAAATACTTCGGATTTATATCTGA